>DATCXR010000319.1:0-24011 GCA_036565685.1 Gemmatimonadaceae bacterium | reverse complement strand
GCGAGCTGATCACCAGCGACATCGGCGAGCTGTACGCGGCGCTCGATGCCGGCCAGCTGGAGCACGCGGCCGAGCTCTACGCCGGTCCCTTTCTGGATGGCGTCTTCCTGCCCGGGCTTCCGGACTTCGAGCGCTGGGTGGAAGAGGAGCGCGCGCAGATCGCCCGGCGGGTGGCCGCAGCGCTCGAGTCGCTCGCGGACGACGCGGTAAAGCGCGGCGACGCGGCGTCGGCCGAGCGCTGGAGCCGGCGACTCGCGACGATGGATCCGCTCAACGGTCGCTACGCGCTGCGGCTCATGGAGTCGCTCGCGGCACTCGGCGACCGCGCCGGCGCGCTGAGGCACGCGCGCGTGCACCAGGCGCTCATCGCCGAGGAGTTGGGTAGTCAGCCGGATCCCGCGGTGGTCGCGCTCGCGGAGCGGTTGAGAGAAGCGCCCGAGATCGCGCGACAAAGTTCGACGCCCGATGCTCCCGCCGAGTCGCCCGTAACGATCGCAGCGCCGGAGCGCTCCGCGCCTACTGGAAGCGACCGCATCGCGCGGCGCCCTCGCCGCTGGACCGCGATCGCGGGTGGCGCCCTCGTGGCCGCCGCCGTGATCGCCTACGCCGCGGTGCGCACCCCACCCGTGAGCGGTGCGCTCGCGAGGGAGAGCGATCTCGTGCTCGTCACCGATGTGGAGAATTCCACCGGCGACTCGCTCTTCGACCATTCGGTCCCGGTAGCGCTCTCCGCTGGCCTGATGCAGACGAGCCGAGTGACGCTCTTCTCCCGCGCGCGCGTGCGCGAGACGCTCGCGCTCATGGGGAAACAGGGAGCGGATACCGCGGTGGACGAAGCGCTCGGTCGCGAGATAGCGCAGCGCGCCGGAGTGCGGCTCATCGTGGTGCCGGCCATCGCCCGCTTCGACAGCACCTACGTCCTCACCGCGCGTGTGGTGGATGCGAGCACGGGCGAGGTAGCCGACATCGAGAGCGCGCGGGCGAGCAGGCGCTCCGACATCCTGGGCGCTCTCGATGATCTCTCCCGCTCCCTCCGGCGCCGCTTCGGCGAGACGATACTCTCGCTCCACCGCAGCACGACGCCGCTGCCGCTCGCTACCACGAGCTCGCTCGAGGCGCTCAAGCTCTACGCCGACGGGATGCGCGCCTTCAACACCGCGGAGTACGCCTCGGCAATCACGCTCTACAAGGCGGCGATCGCGCGCGATTCCAACTTCGCCATGGCGCACGCGGCGCTGGGCTCGGCGCTCTACTGGACCAACGACCGGCCGGCGGGCGAGGTGGAGTTCAAGCGCGCGCTCGCGCTCATGAACCGCCTCAGCGATCGGGAGAAGTTCCTCGTGCGCGCGCAGGTGGCCGGCTGGCGCGGCGACCGCGACGAGCAGATCACCATTCTCTCCGCGTACCTGCTACGCTACCCGAACGATGCCGGCGCGCGCTCGCAGCTCGCCTACGCCTACCTGCGCGCCCGGCGCTTCGCGGAGGCGCGCGAGCTCTACCTGAAGATCCTCGCCACCGACAGCACCGACGCCAGCGACGTCATCAACCTGGCCACCGCGTACGGCGGTCTGGGCGAACCCGAGCGCGCCGTCGAGGCTTACCATCGCGCCTTCGCGCTCGATCCGTCGTTCGAGACGGCAAGCACGATCAACATCGAGTACGGCAGCAGCCTGGTAGAGGCGGGTCGTCCAGAAGAAGCGCGGGGGGCCTTCCAGAAGATGCTCACGCTCCAGCCGGGCGACCAGGCGCGCGGCTACCGCGCGCTCTCCTACCTCGACACCTACTACGGCCACTACACCGCGGCGGCACAGGAGCTGTCCGAAGCGATACTCATAGACCGGGTGCTGGGCTACAAGCTGAGCGAGGCGCGCGACCGGCTGCGGCGCTCGCTGGTCGTGCGCACCCTCGGCGACGACGCGGGCGCGCGCGCGGAGCTCGACGAAGTCTGGAAGATCTTCCACTCCTCCTACCTCGAGCCCACCATGCTGCTCTGGATCGGGAAGGCGGAGGCGCGCGCGGGGAATCTTCCACGCGCCCGGGAGCTCCTCGATTCGCTGCGCGCGCGCGCGAATGCCGAGAGCAAGGGCGACCGCGCGGCGGAGAATCTCCTCCAGGGGGAGATCGCGCTCGCCGAGGGGCGCTTCGCGGACGCGCAGCCACACATCGCGCAGGCCCTCAAGCTCGACTCCACCCGCTACATCCTGGAGTCCGCGGCGTACGCCGCGGAACAGAGCGGCAACCTCGTAGAGGCCGTGCAGCTCTACACGGCGCTGGCGCGCGGGATCGAGTTCGGTTGGGAGGGGCAGAGCGGGTGGGAGATCGCGCCGTACCGGCTTGGCCTCGTCCAGGAGCGGCTCGGCGACTCCGACGCCGCGCAGAGCGCGTTCCGCGAGATGGTCGAGCGATGGCCCGATGGTGATCCGGGCATCGCGGTGCTGACCGACGCGCGCCGCCGCGCGGGGATCACCGAGGTGGGGAGGTAGACGTCTACCGCCCCTTCACGTGCAGAAGTCGCGTCTGTCTCTTGAGCGTGCGAAGCACCAGGTAGATCACGAGGCTCGCCGCGAAGATGCCGGCCCAGACCGGGTCCCAACGGAACCCACCGGTGGCGAAGTAGTCCGACACGATTTCGAGCACCACGAAGGTCGCGATCAGCCCGAAGAAGCCGGAGTATTCACGCCGGAGTACGTTGCGCATCGAGAAGGGGAGTCTCGGCGCTACCCAACGAAGATGAGCCGGAAGAAATGCTGGCGTCCGCTCGGCCCACTCCTCGTACTCAGGCCCGAACGAGCGGCGAAGGAACTCCTCCTCGGCGAACATGATCCGCTCGTAGTAGAGCCAGAAGACGAGAGTCAGGAGCACCGGTACCCACCACACGCGCGGGAAGAGCGCAGGCCCCAGCCACATCAGGTAGTTGCCGAGGTAGAGCGGGTGCCGCACCAGAGCGTACACGCCGCGAGTGTTGAGCGAGGCCGCTACCTGACCCTCCGTGTTGCGTCCCGATGTGCCGGCCGGCGTGAAGCCCACCGTCAGCGCTCTGATCGCGAGCCCTGCCAGCCCGATCGCCAGACAGAACATCTCCCAGCCGAAGTCCAGGTCGTGCCGGCCGTCGGGATAGTGGTAGCCGTGCAGCGCCACGAGGATTGGCACGAGCATGACGATCGGGAGATAGCTGCGATGGCGGAACAACCAGTTGCCCGATCGCTCGAGCTCTTCACGCAGGGCCATTAAGTGAACCTCGGTGGGAGGGATGGGAGATGCGACGGGGTCAGGTCGTTAATGTTGAGCAGGCGCAACATTGACGACCTGACCCCGTCGTTCCGCCGTCGCGCGCGCCGCTCATGGCGTGAGGTCAGACGAGTACTCGCCGATGAATTCGAGCATCCGCGACACTTCGGGCATGTCCTTCCCCTCGAAGCGAATCGTGTGCGCGTCGGTCCGTTGGATGATGGGTAGGAGCGCCATGACCTCGGCGGGGCGGTAGTTCTTGAAGGTGAGGTCGAGGCGCACGGGCTTCTTCAGCACCCACGGCTCGATCTGCGCTCTGCGCTCCACACCGGCCTTCGCCTGTGCGCGGATGATCTTGTCGGCCGCCTGCGGCGTGAGCGTGGCCGCGGAGTGGAAGCCGATCGCCTGCTTCACCACGGCGCCGGCAATGTCGCGATCGATCAGCTGCTGCGCCTCGCTCACCGCCACGTTGTCGCCGGAGATCATCACGACCGGCACGCCGTAGTGGCCGGCGATGGCCGCGCTGATCCCGGCCTCGGGCACTGCCAATCCATTCAGCTTGACCGCGGCGTAGTGCGCGCTCGAGAGAGTGTGCGCGCGCACCCCGGCCGGGTTCGTGGTGGCCGCGTGATATCCGATGAAGAACGCGGCGTCGAAGGTGGAGTCGATCCCCTGCATCATCCCTAGCGGACGTGGCCAGGAGCGCACGATCGTGACGTCCTCGGGGAAGCGGTCTATGAGTAGGCTCTCGCCGTTTCCGTGCGAGTCGCTCACCACGAACTCCGTTGCACCGGCCGCGCGCGCGCCGTCGATGGCGGCGAGCACGGACGACGTCATGAACTCGCGGAAGCGATTGTATTCGAAGCCCGCGGGCCCGAGCTGGTCGGCGGTGACGACACCGGCGATCCCCTCCATGTCGGCGGAGATGTAGACCTTGAGTCCCTTCTGGGCGGCGGCGCTTGCGCTCGTTACGAGGGCGAGCAGAGGAACGAGGACGAGCAGGCGCGAGATGCGGCGCATGACGGATCCTGGTGAGAAGGTGATCGACGCCGGAGAGACGGCCAGGTGAGGGAGCGACGGACGCGTTCGCGCCGCGCGGTGTGAGGGCGACGCGGGCCCAACATACGGCTCCGACAACGCTTTTTCCAGCAAGCGCGCGCGACGACTTCCGACGCCTTACGAGAGACTGCCGCTGGCGGCATGTTTCAGTCTCACTCTTCGTTTCAGCTGTCATCCCCGCGAAAGCGGGGATCCACGTTCGGTCTGGCTACGATGGATCCCGCTTTCGCGGGGATGACAGCCTGGTGCAATTGGCAACGCTCCATGTCCACGTCCACCCATCCACACCCGCACTCCGCAGCGGCGCGCTCCGGTCCCGCGCGCGGAATCCTGGCGCGATACGCCGACCTCCTCCCGATCGGCGACGCCACGCCGCGCCTCTCGCTTGCCGAGGGCGATACGCCGCTCCTCGCGGCGCCGAGGCTCGCGGAGTGGGTGGGGGCGGCAGAGCTGCACCTGAAGTACGAGGGCGCCAACCCCACCGGCTCGTTCAAGGATCGCGGTATGGTCGTGGCGGTGGCGAAGGCGCTCGAGGCGGGAGCCACCACCCTCATCTGCGCCTCCACAGGGAACACCTCTGCGAGCGCCGCGGCCTACGCCGCGCGGGCGGGGATCAGGGCTGTGGTCCTGCTTCCGGCCGGCGGAGTGGCGCGCGGCAAGCTGGCGCAGGCCGTCGTCGCGGGCGCCACGATCATCACCGTAGACGGGAACTTCGACCAGGCCCTCGCGATCGCGCGAGAGCTGGCGGAGCGGTACCACGTGGCGCTCGTCAATTCCGTGAATCCGCACCGCATCGCCGGCCAGGCCACGGCCGCCTTCGAGCTGTGCGACGTGCTCGGTAATGCACCGGAGTTGCTGGCACTCCCGGTTGGAAACGGCGGCAACGTCACGGCGTATGCGCGGGGATTCCGCACATACCACTCCAGTGGACGCTCGACGCGGATGCCCGTGCTCCTGGGTGCGCAGGCCGCGGGCGCCGCTCCCTTGGTGAACGGCGCTCCGGTAGAGCATCCGGAGACCGTGGCGACCGCGATCCGCATCGGTAATCCGGCGAGCTGGGAGTCGGCGGTGGACGCGGTCCGCACGTCGGGCGGCGCGTTTCGCGCCGTGACCGACGAGGCGATCCTCGAGGCGTATCACCGTATCGTCGAGCTGGAAGGGGTCTTCTGCGAGCCGGCGTCCGCCGCGGGCGTCGCCGCGCTGCGAGCCGCGATCCGGGAGGGGAGCATCCAGCCATCGGTCCGAGCCGTGTGCGTCCTCACGGGGAACGGCCTCAAGGATCCCGATCGCGCCGCGTCCGAGACGTCGGTGCCCGTCGCGCTGCGCCCCGACGCAGCCGTGATTGCCGAAGCGCTCCAGCTGGGGTCAGGCCTGAAATCGTGAATCGATACAGCCGGAGAAACCGGCTGTATCGATTCACGATTTCAGAGCTGAGCCCGTCGTTTACACGGGGAAGAGTATCTCCCGGTACTTGGGAAGCGGCCAGTATTCGTCGCCTACCATCAGCTCGAGCGCATCGCAGCTCTCACGGACGGCGGCCATCGCCGCTGCACCTTCACCGGCCAGCAGACGCGCCTGCGCCTGAGGGTCGTGGTGCAGCGTCTCCGCGCACTCCGCCACCTTGCCGAGCATCGCCCTGCGCTCGCGCAGGAGTGCGACCGCCTCGCCCACCTCGTTGGCGGCGTCCACCTGTGGGATGGCGGTGATTCCCGCGCTCCGCGCCTGCGCGGCGCCGGCCGAGAGCACTCCGTGGTACTGCAGCGTCGCCGGGAGGATGATGGTGTCCACCATCTCCTTCATCGTGTTGATCTCGATGAGCAGATCCTTCACGTAGCGCTCGATGCGTACATGGTAGCGCGACTCCAGCTCCTCGGTGCTCAGTATCCCGAGCGTGGAGAAGAGCGCGCGTGAGCTCTCGCTGATGAGCTGCTGCAGCGCCTCCGGCGTGTGGCGCAGATGCGGGAGCCCACGGCGCTCGGCCTCTTCCACCCACTCCTCGGAGTAGTTGTTGCCCTCGAAGCGGATGGCGGCCGTCTCGCGGAACACATCGCGCACCACCACGAGCGCCGCGGTGGGAATCTCGCTCGTCTTCTCCAGCTCCTCGCGCAGCCGCGCGGTCAGCTCGCCCAGCGCCTCGGCAACGGCTGCGTTCAGGAGCGTGATCGGTAGCGCAGGAGATTGCGAAGCTCCGACGGCGCGGAATTCGAACTTCATCCCCGTGAAGGCGAAGGGCGAAGTCCGGTTGCGATCGGTCATGTCCTTCTGGATCTCGGGAAGCTTGGCTACCCCGAGCCGGATCATGGCCTGCTCCGCGTTGCGGGTGGTGCGGCCGTGCGCGATGTCCTCGATCACGCGCGTGAGCATCTCACCCATGAACACGGAGATGATGGCAGGCGGCGCTTCGTTGGCGCCGAGCCGGTGATCGTTCCCCGAGTATGCGATCCCCGCGCGCAGGAGTCCCGCGTGCCGGTGTACCGCCTTCAGCACCGCCGCGAGCAGGAGGAGAAAGCGGATGTTCTGGTAGGGCGTCTTCCCTGGCTTGAGCAGGTTCACGCCATCGAGCTCGTTGTCCGCCGCGATCGCCATCGACCAGTTGCAGTGCTTGCCCGAGCCGTTGATCCCGGCGAAGGGCTTCTCGTGCAGGAGCACCTGCAGCCCATGGCGGAGCGCGACCTTCCGCAGCGCGGCCATCACGAGCTGGTTGTGGTCCACCGCCACGTCGCTCTCCTCGTAGATCGGCGCCATCTCGAACTGGCAGGGCGCCACCTCGTTGTGCCGCATCACGATCGGCACGCCGAGCTTGTAGAGCTCGTGCTCCACCTCGGAGATGCACGCCTGGATGCGCTCGGGAATTCCACCGAAGTAGTGGTCCTCGAGCTGCTGACCGCGCGGCGGCGGCGCGCCCACGAGCGTGCGTCCCGCCATCACGAGGTCGGGGCGGAGCGCGAAGTGGTCGCGATCGATCAGGAAGTACTCCTGCTCGGTGCCGAGGGTGGTGTAGACGCGGTAGACGCCCGTGTCGCCCAGCAGCTCGAGCAACTCGATGGCGCGCTGCGAGAGCACGTCGGAGCTGCGGAGCAGCGGCGTCATCTCGTCGAGCGCCTCGCCGTTATAACCTATGAACACCGAGGGGATGCACAGCGTGCGAGCGCCGGCGTACTCGATGATGAAGACCGGGCTCGCCGGATTCCACGCCGTGTAACCGCGCGCCTCCCACGTCGCGCGCAGCCCGCCCGACGGGAAGCTCGACGCATCGGGCTCGCTCTGGATGAGCTGCTCGCCCGAGAACGACTCCACCGGCTCGAGGTTCTCGTCGAAGGAGAGAAACGCCTCGTGCTTCTCCGCGGTGAGACCTGTCTGCGGCTGGAACCAGTGCGTGAAGTGAGTGGCTCCGCGCGAGATCGCCCACTCCTTTATCACCTGCGCCACGGTTGGCGCGATGTCCACGTCGAGATTCTTACCCTGCTTTATGGAAGAGACGAGCTTGGCGTAGACGTGGTCGGGCAGCTTGGCGCGCATGTGCGGCGCGCCGAAGGTGTTGATGCCGAAGTACTCGGATATCGGGTGCGGGCGGGCGCCATCTCCATTGGTGTTGTTGGTCGGCGCGAGTCGCGGGGGCCTGGACGTGACGGCGTGGATGGCGCGTTCACGAGCGGTGAGGCCGGTCGCGGTCATAGGGTCGGGTGCTCCCTGGTGGTTGAGATGTACAACGACGCCGGAGGTGCCCGGGCGGCACTCGGCGTTCGCTGGTGTAACATGCGGCGTGCGCATGGGGCAATGATAGTGGGTCGGATCGGTAATATCCAGTCCCAAAAGTGCGGAATGTCACGTCGAATGTGCAAGAACTGCAAAAATCACGGCGCGCCAGGCGTTCCTCCCTCCCTGGCCCGCTCCGCCTCCGGGTCTCGTTGCGCGTTGCACCCTGGACGGCTGCCTCGTCAACAGTTTCGACAGGCTCGGCACTCGTTGTCATCCCCGCATGAGCGGGGATCCATGTTCGGTTGAGTAACGTGGATTCCCGCTTCCGCGGGAATGACGGTAGTTGATTTGGCGGGGATGACACCGGGTTACAAGCAGTTCCTGCCTCCTTGCAGTTCCTGCTTCCTGCTGTCTTCCCCTGGGTCCCCGCTGGTGCGGGGCTGACACGACTCCCCACTCCTTCACCATCCATCCCCCACGTGAGAATTCGGTCGATCCTCTCGATCTGCTGCCTACTCCTGAGCGCGTGCGGCGGTGGCTCGGACGGAGGAACCATCGTTATCGGCACGGCCGGGCCCTATTCGGAGTACAGCGGCGACATGACGAAGAAGGGAGTGGAGCTCGCTGTCGCGGAGATCAACGCGGCCGGGGGTATCCGCGGCCGCAAGATCGAGCTCCTCGAGCGCGACGACAGCGCCAAGGGGAAGCGCGCCGCCGCCGTCGCTCAGGAGTTCGTGGCGAATCCCGCGGTGGTGGGTGTAGTGGGGCACGTGACCTCGGGCGCCATGGTGGCCGCCGCCAAGGTCTACGATGGAAATCTCGCGGCGATCGGAACCGCGACCACCTCGCCCCAGCTCACCGGAATCTCTCCCTGGGTGTTCCGGATCAGCTCGAGCGACTCGATAAATGGCGAGGTGATAGCGCGCTTCGCCTCCTCTCTCGGTCGCAAGCGCGCCGCCATCATCTACGAGAACGACAGCTACGGACGCGGCCTCGCCGAGTCCTTCCGGCGTACCTTCACCGGCGACATTGTCAGCGCCGACCCCATCTCCGCGGTCCTCCCTGACGCCGAACCGTACATCTCGTACTACAAGGCTCGCGGAGCCGACGTCATCTTCGGGGTCGGGCTCGATGTCTCCGCGCTGGTACTCCTTCGCGAGGCTCGGCGACAGCAATTCGACGTCGACTTTGTCGGCGGCGACGGCTGGGCGGGCATCGCAGGCGACACGGCGATCGCCGAGGGAGTGTACGTGGGGGCTGTCTTCACGGCCGAGGATCCGAAACCGGAGGTGCAGCGCTTCGTGAGCGCGTTCAGAGAGCGCTACGGCGTAACTCCCGACGGGCATTCGGCCACGGGCTACGACGCCATGCAGGTGATGGCCCGCGCCATTGCCGATGCCGGCACCGACCGCACCGCGATCCGCCGCTACCTCGCCTCGTTCACTACCGGCAACGCCTATCACGGGCTCACCGGTATCGTTCGATTCGGGCCGGGTGGCGACCCCGTCGACTCACCTTACCGGGTGACGCGGGTCCACAATGGTGCCTTTGCCCTCGCCACCGGCCGCTGATGCGAGTCGCTCGCTGTATGAGAGCCATCGCTCTCGCGGTATCGGCGTCGGCAGCTCTCGCCGGCTGCCGTCCCCAGTCGGCTCCCATCATCATTGGCGCGGCGGGTCCCTGGACGCGCGATGTCGGTGCAGCCACGAAGCGCGGGATCGAGCTCGCCATCGAGGAGATCAATGCCGCCGGCGGAGTGCGGGGGCGCAAGGTACAGGCGGTGATGCGCGACGACGGAGGCGATGGCTCGCGGGCCGCGGAGATCGCCCAGGAGTTCGTGAACGACGGAGTGCTCGGCGTGATCGGCCATGTCAACTCCGGGCCCACGATCGCCGCCGCCAAGGTGTACGACGGACACGTGGCGATGATCGCCACCTCTGCCACGTCGCCCACACTCAGCGGAATATCACCCTGGGTCTTTCGCGTGATCGCCAGCGACTCGATCAACGGCGACATGATCGCGCGATTCGCTACGCAGCTCGGCCGCAAGCGAGCGGCGATCATCTACGAGAATGACAGCTACGGGCGCGGCCTCGCCGCGGCTTTCTACCGGCGCTTCGGCGGCGAGATCGTGAGCGTGGATCCTATAGCACCCGACGCCACGGACCTCGAGCCGTACGTCTCGTACTACAAGTCGCGCGCGCCGGACATCGTCTTCGCCATAGGCGGCGGCACCTCCGGCCTCGCCCTCCTGCGCGAAGCCCAACGACAACACCTCGATTCCGATTTCGTGGGGAGCGACGGCTGGACGGCGATCGTCGCCGACACCGCGCTCTCCGAAGGGGTATACGTGGGCGCGCCCTTCACCGCGGAGGATCCACGCCCGGAGGCGCGCCGCTTCGTGGATGCTTTCCGACGCAGGTTCGGTATGGTCCCCGACGACAAGGCGGCGCTCGGCTACGACGCGACGCGTCTCCTCCTTAGGGCGATCGCCGCAGCAGGCCCCGACCGCGCCGCTGTGCGCGGCTACCTGGCTTCCCTAAACGATTCGACCGCTTACCACGGCGTCACCGGCGACATCCGGTTCGAAGGGAGTGGTGATCCAGCAGCGAAAGGGCTCGCCATGACTCGCGTGACGCACGGTCTGCTCGTTCTCGCCGAGAAGACTCGATGAAACTGAATCCCGTTCAAACGATCCGCGGACGTCTCTTCCTCGGATTCGGCCTCCTCGTTCTCCTCCTCGTAGCTGCGGGGCTCGTCGGGCGCGCAGCGCTCTCGAGCACGGCCGCCACGGTGGGCGATGTGCTGCAGGACATGCAGGAGGAGAACGCACTCTCGTCGCAGCTCTCCGCCAACATCGCACGCGCAATAGACGCCGCGAACGGGTACATCACCTCCTACGACACCTCCGCCGCGAGCGCGTTCAGGCGTTACGGATGGCAGGCGCACCAGGTGCAGCGCGAGATGAACGAGCATCCGGGGCAGACCGCCGAGGAGATCGGGCTCATCTCCGAGATAGACAGCCGCCTCTCGGATGTGGAAGTGCGCTACAACCTCGCGCACCGCCTCCTCGACCTCGGCCGGGCCCCCGCCGCGCTGGCGCAGGCCGCCGCCGCGCGTCCAAAGGTGGACACGCTCATGGCACAGATCGATCGACTGGGCCAGCTCAAGGGAAACCGGCTGGAGAACACCGCGTCGGAGCTCGAGCATGATGCATCGCGCCGCTCGGTCATCTTCGCGATGCTCGTCGTGGCCGCCCTCGGCATCGCGGCCACCATCGTGCTGCGCACGGTACGATCCATCGACAGGCCGCTGCGCATGCTGGTGCAGCACGCGCGCCGGCTCAGCTCCGGTGATCTCACTGTGCGTACCACGCAGTCCATGCCCGAGGAATTCCAGCAGCTGGCCGATGCGATGAACCAGACGGGCGAGTCGTTGTCCACCGTGGTGTCGGTGGCCACCGGGACTGCGACGCAGGTGGCGGGCTCCGCCACCGAGCTTGCCGAGGCGTCGGCGCAGATCTCCGACGCGGCTGGCCAGGTGGCCACGGCGATGGCCGACGTCACCTCGGGCGCCTCCACGCAGGTGCAGCAGATCCGTGACATCGACTGCGCGCTGCAGGTCATCCGGCAGCATGCGGAGAGCATCCGCGCGGGCGTGTCGGACGTGACCTGTCTCGCGCACGAGATCGAGGAATCGTCGAGCGCCAAGCGGTCGGAGCTCCAGATGGCGTTCGGGATCCTTCTCGACATCAAGACCACCGTGGAGGGTGCGGCCGGCGAAGTACGCGACCTGAACGACGCGACGGCCACGATCACCACTTTCGTGGATACCGTTCGCGGGATCGCTGATCAGACGAACCTTCTCGCCCTCAACGCGGCCATCGAGGCGGCGCGCGCCGGCGAGGCGGGGCGCGGCTTCGCGGTGGTGGCTTCCGAGGTTCGGAAGCTCGCCGAGCAGGCGCGCTCGGCCTCGAGCACGATCGTGGAGCTCACGCGCTCCATCACCGACCGGATGGCTCGCACCTCCCAGGCGATGGAGGAAGGCGTGACGCACGTCGGCGAGATCGAGCGTGCCGCGCGCGAGGTGGACACCGCTCTCGAGCTCATCGCCTCCTCCTCCGGCCGCACTCGTGAAGCCGCGAGCGGCGTGAGCGCCGCCGCCGAGGAGAACCTGGTAGCGGTGGACCAGGCCGCGGGCGGGATGGCCGCGATCGCCCGCGTCGCCGAGGCCCACGCCTCCGCCGCCGAGGAGGTAACCGCCTCGAGCGAGGAACAGTCCGCCGCCTGCGAAGAGATGAGCGCCACCGCGACCACCCTGCATCGCGGCGCGACCCAGTTGAGGGAGCTGGTGGCGGGGCTGAGGGTGGTGGAGGGGTAGGGGAGAGACAAAAGGGAACAGGGGACAGGGAACAGGGAACAGGGAACAGGAAACAGGAAACAGGAAACTGCCTCGAGGTAGAGGGCTTTCTCCCCACGAGCCGTTACCTGATTCCTGTTTCCTGTTCCCTGTTTCCTTGCATCTCCCCATTGTATTCCTTACAATAGCCCAAACAGTATACAAAACGCCTACCCACCGGAGGGTCCGTGTTCCCCGTCGTGCACCGACTCGCCGCCGCCGCGGCGGCACTAGCCTTGTTCGCCGTGCAGGCGCCGGCGCAGACATCCACGGCCCCCGCACGCGCGCGCTCGAGCGCCGGCGCACACAAGAATCCACTCGCAGGGCTCGATGCGTATGTAGAGCGCGCCATGAAAGAGTGGCACGTGCCCGGGCTGGCCATCGCCGTCGTGAAGGACGACTCGGTGGTCTACGCCAAAGGGTTCGGTGTGCGCGAGGTCGGGAAGCCCGATCGCGTGGACAGCCACACGATCTTCGCCATCGGATCCAATACGAAGGCGTTCACTTCCGCCGCCGTCGGCATCATGGTGGACCGGAAGAAGATGCGCTGGGACGACAAGGTCACGAGCTACCTCCCGGACTTCCAGCTCTACGACCCGTACGTCACCCGCGAGATCACGGTCCGCGACGTCCTCTCGCACCGCAGCGGACTCGGTAGACGCGGCGACATGCTCTGGTACGGCTCGACGTACGGCCGCGACGAGATCCTGCGCCGCATCCGCTTCCTCGAGCCCAACTCGAGCTTCCGCAGCGAGTTCGGCTACCAGAACATCATGTTCCTTGCCGCCGGTCAGGCGATGGCCGAAGCGGCCGGCAAGAGCTGGGACGACGTGATCGTCTCCGAGATCTTCCGTCCGCTCGGGATGAACGAGAGCAGCACGAGCACCGACAGTCTGCCCGGCAAGCCAGACGTGGCGACTCCACACCTCATCGATGGCGCCAGAGTCGCTCCGATCCCCTGGCGCAACATCGACAACGTCGCACCCGCCGGCTCCATCAACTCCAGCGTGGCCGACATGACCCACTGGATCCGGATGCAGCTCGACACGGGCACGTACGCCGGGAAGAAGATCATCAGCGCGAAGTCGCTGTACGAGACTCACTCGCCGCAGACTATCATCGCCTCGCCGCCCGACACGCTCTTCCCCTCCAACCACTTCTCCCTCTACGGGATGGGGTGGGTGCTGCAGGATTACCGCGGCCGCGAGCTGGTGTGGCACAACGGCGGGATCGACGGGATGCTCTCGGAGGTTCGCCTCGTCCCCGAAGAGAAGCTCGGCTTCGTGATCCTCTCCAACGCCGAGGGGCACAACATGAACCCGGCCATAGCCTACCGCATCCTCGACGCCTACCTCGGCGCGCCCGCGCGTGACTGGAGCACGGTCTTCCTCGCGCAGCAGAAAAGGGGTGAGGCGATGCAGGCGGAGACGGAACGGAAGATGGAAGCGGCACGAGCGAAGAACACCAGGCCGTCGCTTCCACTCGAGCGCTACGCGGGGACGTACGCCGACAGCACGTACGGCAGCGCGACGGTGAAGCTCGAGGACGGGAAGCTGGTGCTACGCTACGGCCCGACCTTCGAGGGCGATCTCGAGCACTGGCACTACGACACCTTCCGAGCGAGCTGGCGCGACAAGCGGCTGGGGAAGAGCCTCGTCACCTTCGCGCTCGATGCTCGCGCGCGGGTGACCGACATGAAGGTCGAGGGATTGGCCGACTTCAGTGCCGTACGCGATACTACGAAGCGTACCGCCTCCAGGTGACCCCGATGCGATTCACGAACACGTTCACGGTGCTCGCCGCGACGCTCGTCTGCGTCACTTCGACCACCGCACCAGCCGTTGCGCAGAGCACCGCTCCCGCCGCGAACTACCGGGCGGTGGTCGCCAGGCTCCAGCCTTTCATCGAGCACGAGATGCGCAGCAAGGAGCTGCCGGCCATCTCGATCGCGCTCGTGGATGACCAGAAGGTCGTCTGGTCGCAGGGCTTCGGCTTCGCCAACCCGGAAGACAGCGTCCGAGCCACGGCGAAGACCATCTATCGAGTCGGAAGCGTCTCCAAGCTCTTCACGGACATTGCGGTGATGCAGCTCGTGGAGCAGGGGAAGCTCGACCTCGACGCGCCGGTCTCGCGCTACGTGCCGGGTTTCCACCCCCACAATCCATTCGGCGGCGAGATCACGCTGCGCGAGCTGATGTCGCACCGCTCGGGCCTCGTCCGCGAGCCGCCGGTGGGCCACTACTTCGACGATGGCTCACCCACGCTCCAGCAGACGATCGCGAGCCTGAACGACACGAAGCTCGTCTACGCACCAAACACGAAGACCAAGTACTCCAACGCCGCGATCGCGCTGGTCGGCGACGTGCTGGCCACCGTGCAGAAGCAGCGCTTCGAGAGCTACCTGAAGCACGCGGTGCTCGATCCCGCCGGGATGTCGAGCAGCGCCTTCGCCCGTGACGAAGTCCCCGGGAGTCAGATCGCCAGCGCGTACATGTGGACGCTCGACGGCCGCACCTTCCCCGCGCCCACCTTCGACCTCGGGATGGCGCCGGCGGGGAGCATGTACACGACGGTCGATGACCTGGGCCGCTTCATGAGCATGCTCTTCGCCGGCGGTCGCGGTGCGAAGGGTCAGGTTCTGAAGCGCGGCACGCTCGAGCAGATGTGGAAGCCGCAGTTCGCGCGCCCCGGCCAGAAGGTAGGCTACGGGATCGGCTTCGGCCTCTCCGAGCTCCGCGGTCACCGCGTGGTCGGACACGGCGGCGCCATCTACGGTTTCGCCACCGAGCTCTCCGCGCTCCCCGACGACAAGGTCGGCGTCGTGGTGGTCACCACGATGGATGGCGCTAACACGGTGACGAGCCGCATCGCCGACGCGGCGCTCGACATGATGCTCGCCAACCGCGAGAAGCGCGCGCTCACGATGCCCGACACCACCAACGCGCTCCCCGCTGGTCTCGCGCACCGCCTGGCCGGCCGCTACGGCACGGGCGAGAACGCAGTGGACCTCGTCGCCATCGACGATGAGCTCTACGTGGACCCTGTGCGCGGCGGGATGCGCGCGCCGCTCCGGATGCTTCGCGACACACTCATTGTAGATGGCCGGCTCGGCTACGGCGCCCGCGTCGTCGCGCTCGGCGACGCCATCATCGTAGGCAATGACACGCTGAAGCGCGTCGAGCTCGGCATCCCCGCGCCCGCGCCGGAGAAGTATCGCGGCCTGATCGGTGAGTACGGCTGGGACTACAACACTCTCTACATCCTCGAGCGCGACGGGAAGCTCGAGGCGCTCATCGAGTGGTTCTTCCGCTACCCGCTCGAGGAGGTCTCGAAGGGAGTCTACAAGTTCCCCGGCTGGGGACTCTACGACGGCGAGCGGGTGGCGTTCGATCTCGACGCCAACGGCCGCGCGAAGGCGGTGACGGCGAGCGGCGTCACCTTCCCGCGTCGTGCCACCGGTCCCGAGGATGGCTCGCAGTTCCGCATCACCCCCGTACGGCCGGTGGCCGAGCTGCGGAAGGAAGCGCTGGCTGCCACGCCGCCGAAGGAGAAGGGCGACTTCCGCAAGAGCGATCTCGTGGAGCTGGTGAGGCTCGACTCCACCATCCACCTCGACATCCGCTACGCGAGCACCAATAACTTCATGGGTACGCCGATGTACGAGGAGGGTCGTGCCTTCATGCAGCGTCCCGCCGCTGAAGCCGTCGCACGCGCCAACGCCTGGTTGAAGGAGCGCGGCTACGGACTCCTCATCCACGATGCGTATCGTCCCTGGTTCGTGACGAAGATGTTCTGGGACGCCACGCCTGAGGACAAGCACATCTTCGTGGCCAATCCCGCCGATGGCTCGCGCCACAACCGCGGCTGCGCCGTGGATCTGACGCTCTACGATCTCTCCACCGGCAAGCCGATCACCATGGTTGGCGGCTACGACGAGATGACGGGGCGCAGCTACCCCGACTACCCGGGCGGAACCTCGCTGCAGCGCTGGCACCGCGCGCTCCTCCGTCAGGCGATGGAGATGCAGGGATTCACGGTGTACGAGGCCGAGTGGTGGCACTTCGATTACAAGGATTGGCGCCATTACGGGATCGGGAACCAGACGTTCGAGGAGCTCGAGTCCGGCGAGAAGGCAGTGGGCGGCGCGCATGGGACGAGTGCCGCCGGTGCCGCAAATGGCGCGAGCGGTGAGATCGTGCGCCCCGGCCGCACCGGCACGGCGCCCAAGGGCTTCGACGCCTACGCCGAGAAGGCGCTGCGCGACTGGCGCGCGCCCGGCGCGGCGATCGCGGTGGTGAAGAACGACTCCGTGATCTTCGCGCGTGGCTACGGCGTGCGCGAGCTCGGCAAGACGGATCCGGTCGACGCCAACACCATCTTCGGCATAGCGTCCACCACCAAGGCATTCACGGCGGGAGCGCTCGGAATCCTGGTGGACGAGAAGAAAGTGTCGTGGGACGCCCCGGTGACGAAGTACCTCCCCTGGTTCCAGATCGAAGGGCCGTACATCACGCGGGAGGTCGCGGTGCGCGACCTCCTCACGCACCGCACCGGCCTCCCACGCGGCGACCGGCTCTGGTATGCGTCGGGGTTCAGTCGCACCGAGGTGCTCCACCGCGTGCGGCGTCTCGAGCCGAACTGGAGCTTCCGCTCCCGCTACGGCTACCAGAACATCATGTTCATGGCCGCCGGTGAAGTGGCTGCCGCCGCGAGCGGGAAGAGCTGGGACGACCTCGTGCGCGAAAAGATCTTCACCCCGCTCGGCATGACGCGCACTACCACCACGATCCGCGCGCTCCCCGCGATGCAGGACGTGTCCATGCCGCACGAGCTGCGCAACGATACCGTCTACGTCATCCCCTGGCGCAACATGGACAACCTGGGGCCCGCCGGCTCCATGAACTCCAGCGCCAACGACCTCGCGCAGTGGCTCCGCATGCAGCTGCACGACGGCGTCTACGCCGGCAAGCGCGTTATGAGCGACTCCGTGGTGGAGGAGATGCACACGCCGCAGACGGTCATCCGGATGAGCGACGAGAGCCGCAAGCTGTACGACGACACGCACTTCATGGCGTACGGGCTCGGCTGGTCGCTGCGCGATTACCACGGCCGTCTCCTCATCACGCACGGCGGCGTGATCGACGGGATGCGCACGGAGATCGGCATGGCGCCCGAGGACAGTCTGGCGATCGTGGTGCTCGCCAACCTCGATGGGACCAATCTCCCCACCGCGCTCCTCTACCGCGCGCTCGACGCGTACATGGGAGCGCCCGAGCGCGACTGGAGCAGGCTCCTTCTCGATGCGCGCGACAAGTCGGAGGCCAGAAGCGACAGCACGCGAAGGGCGTTCGAGGCCGATCGCGTGGCCAACACGCGACCGTCACTCCCGCTGGAGAGCTACGCGGGCGTCTACTCCGACAGCATGTACGAGGACATCGAGGTGAAGTACGACGGAAAGTCGCTCGTGGCCACCATGGGCCCGTCGTACACCGGCGACCTGTCGCACTGGCACTTCGACACCTTCAAGGTCACCTGGCGCGATCCCTCGCTCGGCAGCTCGTACTTCACCTTCGTACTCGGCCCGGCTGGGAAAGTGACGGACCTCGAGATGCGGAACATGGGAGACTTCAAGCGAATGCCGAGCGAACGGCCGGCAACGGCGGGCTCCTACTGACCGGTGCGGCGCGCCGATGTGGTGCGCCGGTGTCAATCATCTTGTTCGAGTGACTTCATCTTCACCTGGAGTGAGCGATACATGAAAGCTCCGATCGCCCTGCTGCTGGCCTTCGCAACCGCGGCCTGTGCCGCGAGCCCCGACGGCGCCGCGCGCATCGCCGCCGGCCCGCCCTACGATCTGGTGATCGAGAACGGCCAGCTGGTGGACGGCAGCGGTAACCCGTGGTTCTACGGCGACGTGGCGGTGAAGGACGGCCGCATCGCGCGCGTCACGCCCGCTGGCCTCCTGAAGGACGCTCAGGCCGACCGGCGAGTGGACGCGCGCGGTCTGGTGGTGGCGCCCGGCTTCATCGACATCCAGGCGCAGTCGGTCGAGGAGCTGATGAACGGTGACAGCCGCGTGGTGAGCATGACCACGCAGGGAATCACCACCATGATCATGGGCGAGGGGAGCACACCAGCCCCGTCCAACGCGAAGATCATGGAGCTCTACGGTGTGACCGACAGCGCGGAGAAGAAGCTCTTCGCGTCGTACGAAGGAGAGCACGGCTTCGGCAACTGGATCGCGCAGATGGAGAAGCACAAGGCGTCGGTGAACTTCGGCTCCTTCCTCGGTACCGCCACCGTGCGCACCTACGTGAAGGGGCAGGCCGAGGGCGCGCCGACCGCCGCGGAGCTGGACACGATGCGCGCCGTGGTGCGGCACGCGATGGAAGACGGCGCCTTCGGCATCGCGTCGGCGCTCATCTACCCGCCCGACAGCTACTCGTCCACCGCCGACCTGGTCGAGATGGCGAAGGCGATGGCGCCGTACGGCGGCGTCTACATCACGCACATGCGCTCCGAAGGCGACCGCCTCCTCGAGGCCATGGACGAAGCGCTCACGATAGGTCGCGAGGCGCACGTCCCGGTGGAGATCTATCACCTGAAGGCGGCTGGCGTGAAGAACTGGCCGAAGGCGGCGCGGGCCGTGGCGAAGATCGATTCGGCGCGCGCGGCGGGTCAGGACGTCACCGCCGATCAGTACGCGTACACCGCGGGCTCCAACGGCTTCTCATCGTGCATCTCGCCGGCCGCTCACGCCGACGGCAAGCTTCTCGAGCGCCTCAGCGATCCCGCGCAGCGCAAGACGATCAAGGCCGACATGGTGAAGCCGAGCGAGGCGTGGGAGAACCTCTGCCTCGCCGCCACTCCGGCCGGCGTGGAGGTGGTGGGCTTCACCATCGATTCACTCAAGAAGAAGTACGAGGGGAAGCGCCTGAACGAGATTGCGAAGGCTCGGGGCACCGACTGGGCCGACGCGATCATCGATCTCACCATCGCCGAGAAGGACCGGCTCGGTCAGATCCTCTTCATAGCGTCCGACTCCAACGTCGCGATGCAGTTCCGGCAGCCGTGGATGAAGTTCGCGACCGATGCCAGCGCCAGGGACCCGGACAGCGCCGCCGGCTCGATGACCCACCCTCGCGCCTACGGCAACTACCCCCGCATCCTCGGCCGCTACGTGCGCGAGCAGCACGTGCTCACTCTCGAGGACGCGATCCGCAAGATGACCTGGTCGGTGGCCTCCCGCCTCTCGATCCGCGACCGCGGCCTGATCAACGAGGGGATGTACGCCGACATCGTCGTGTTCGACCCGAAGACGATCATCGATCGCGCCACCTACGAGGAGCCCAACCAGCTCTCCGTAGGCATGAAGCACGTCTTCGTGAATGGCGTCGAAGTGGTTACCGATGGCAAGTCCACCGGCGCGAAGCCCGGTATGGCTGTAAGGGGGCCGGGGTGGACGGGGAGTACTACCTGACTGGTCGGGTTTCGGTGTGGCTGCGGACGCTTCTTTCTCAGGGAGAGGTCAGCCCGCGGTTCACGCGGAGAGCGCGGAGGACCGCGGAGAGCGCGGAGGGGAACTGCACAAGGAGTCAGGCTACCAAGCGCAAGGGGCAGAAAAGAAAGGGGGAACTGCTCCCTCGACTCCAGTTCTGCCCGGGTGGGCAAGGGCTCGAGGAGCGAGAGCAGTTCCCCTCAAATAGCCCTCGCTCGGAGAGCTCGACCCGTGTGCAGTTCCCCCAGAGACCCCTGCTTAGAGAGCTCTAAGCGTGTGCCTTTCATCTCCGCGCTCTCCGCGGTCCTCCGCGCTCTCCGCGTGAACCGCGGGCTGACCTCTCCCTGAGAAAGAAGCGTCCGCAGCCGAGATGACCCCGACCTACACCTCCGTCCCCGCCGCCTCGGCAACTCGTTTGCGCGATCTCCAGAAGAGGAACGCCGGGATGCCGATGAGCACCAGTACTATCCCAACAGCGGCCCGCTCAGGCTGGGTGAACACGGTGTTGATGACGATCGCTGCTGCCGCGACGACGAAGAGGACAGGGGTGACGGGATAGCCGGGTACCCGGTACGTGGATGGAACGCCGTTGGCCTTGCGGTACCAGAAGATGCTGAGAGCGCCGAGGGCATAGAAGATCCAGCCTACGAACACCACGTACGTCAGCAGCTGTTCGAAGGTGCCCGTTGCGGCGAGGAGCATCGCCCACAACGAGCCGGCCACGATCGCGAAGGCCGGCGTCCCGAAGCGCGGATGCACCTCGGCGAGCTTGTTGAAGAAGAGGCCGTCGCGCGACATCGCGTAGGAGAGACGCGGGGCGGTGAGCGTGAGTCCGTTGGCGGCGCTGAACATCGAGATCAGGATCACCACCGCGATCAGCTTGGCGGCACCGGTGCCGAGGAGCGCGCCCACTGCGTCGGCCGCGATGCGCTTTGAGCTCGCCGCCTGCTCCGGGCCGAGCGCGGCGACGTAAGCGACGTTGGCGAGGAGGTAGATGGCGATCAGCACCGCGGTGCCGAAGACGATTCCGCGTGGGAAGGTGCGCTGCGGGTCGCGAGTCTCGCCTGCGGAGAACGTCGCGTACTGCCACCCCTCGTACGCCCAGAGCACGCCGATCATCGCCAGACCTAGCGCGGAGAAGAGCGAGAGCCCCGAGACGCGTTCCATGCTCGCCGGCGGCGCCTCTCCCAGCTTGGTCCCCATCACTATGAGCACGATGCTCATCACCACCAGCGCCGTCGCCTTGATCCCGGTAGTCCAGTTCTGGACGTTGGCGCTCTCGCGGGTGCCGCGCACGTTGATGATCATGATCACCGCGATCATCAGCACCGCCACGATCTTCGCGACGATCGGCGACACCGGTATCAGCTGGCCGAGGTAGCCCGTGAACGCCACCGCGAGCGTGGCGACCGAGCCGCTCCCGATCACGAAGAACGCTGTCCACCCGTAGAGGAACGCCGGCAGCGGTCCGAACGCGTCGCGGATGTAGACGTAGAGTCCGCCGGCGTCCGGATTCGCGGCGCCGAGCTCGCCGTACGTGAGCGCTCCAAGGAGCGAGAGCACTCCCGCTATGAACCACACCAGAAGCGAGAGGGAGAGACTCCCGCCCGTCTGCTGCAGCACCGTCGCGGGTACTATGAAGATCCCCGATCCGATCACCGTCCCGATGACGATGAGGATGAGCTCCTTGAGCCCGAGCGTACGTTCCAGGGTGCGAGTCATTGTACCACCGGGTTGGTGACGAAATAGTCGTACGCCGCGCGCGAGATCTGCGCGATGGCCTTTTCCCCACGCTCGCTATCGTCTTCCCCCTTCACGAACACCACCGTTACGAGGTGGCCCGCGCCGCCGGGAAGCTCGATGACGCCGACGTCGTTCTGCGTCCCGGCGCCGTGCACGCTCTCCCCGCCGCCGAGCGTCCCCGTCTTGTGCGCGACCACGGTGTTGGGCGGGAGAATCCCCTTGATGCGCGCGTCGCCGGTGAGGCAGCGGCGCATGATGTCGATGAGGAGATCCGTATTGGTCTTGCTGAGCGCCTTCCCCTGCCAGATCGCCTGGAGGAGCTTGGCCATCCCTTCGGGCGTGGATGTGTCGCGCGGATCATCCTCGAACTTCGTGGCCGCGAGCTGGTTGATGCTGTCGGGTACCGCCTGCGCTAGCTTGCGGAAATCCTCGGGCGCGATGTCGTCGCTCGCGAGCGTCGGGATCCCTATGTAATCGGCGATGAGTCGGACGGTGGGCCTGTCCACGCGGACTCCGGTGACGCCCAGCGCCTCGAGCCGCCCATTGACCGCATCCGATCCGCCCGCCGCCCTCAGCATGAGGTCAGCCGCGCTGTTATCGCTGATCCGGAGCATCAGCTCGAGGACGTTCCGAACCGAGAGCACTACACCGGGATTGTTGAACAGGTTCGTGAGTGTCCCGCTCCCGGGATGCAGATCACCCGGCTGGACGGTGATCAAGCTGTCGAGGGTGAAGTCGCCCTCGTCCACCCGGTGCAGCACCTCCACGGCCACCGGCACCTTGAAGGTGCTCGCCATCGGAAAGCGCTCCGTCCTGTTGAGGTAGAGCGACCTCCCGCTCTCGAGGTGCACGATGGCCACCCCCACCGTCCCCTCCGAGATCGCCGCCAACCGCTCGATCTCCCCACTCAACCTCTCGATCCCCGCATCGCTACGCGCCGCGACGTTCGCCCCCCGCGCCCCCTGCGCCCCCACCACCGCCGGCATCGCGACCATCGCGCAGGCGAGTGTGATCATTCCGAAGCCGTTCATCGCGCTCTCCATTGAGAAGGTGAAAGGAAACGGGAAACGGGAAACGGGAAACAGGTAACAGCCTCGGAGTAGAGGGCCCTCCCCCACGAGCCGATACCTGTTTCCTGTTCCCTGTTTCCTGTTTCCTCCTTTCTATCCCCCCAGCTCCTCCCGTCTCACCGTCAACCCCTCCACCCTGTCCATATCCACCGTCACGCCCATGCCCGGACGATCGAGGGGGACGGTGACCATGCCATCGGCGCCCATGGTCCACTCGGGGGTGACGATGTCCCTCTCCCAGTAGCGCGAGCTCGGCGAGAGGTCGCCGGGAAGAGTGAAGTTGGGGAGCGAGGCGAGCGCCACGTTGTGCGCGCGGCCGATCCCGCTCTCCAGCATCCCGCCGCACCACACCGGTATGCTGTTCCTCTGGCAGACATCGTGGATCGCCTTCGACTGCGTGAAGCCGCCCACGCGACCCGGCTTGATGTTGATTATCCGCGCGCTCTTCAGCGCTATCATGTCCTCGGCGCGGTCCACACTCGTGATCGACTCGTCCAGACAGAGTGGCGTGCGCAGCTCGGCCTGCAGCTTGGCGTGGCGCAGGAGGTCATCGGGCGCGAGCGGCTGCTCGATCATGATAAGGTCGTACTCGTCGATCTTTCTGAAGAGCGGCACGTCGTCGAGGGTGTACGCCGAGTTGGCGTCGGCCATGATGTGCGCATCGGGGCCGAGCGCTTCGCGCACGGCGCGCACGAAGGGGAGATCGGAGCCAGGAGCGATCTTGATCTTGACCTTGCTGTAGCCCGCATCTCTGGCGGCGATCGCGCGGCTCGCGAGCGCCTCGGCGTTTGCCTGGATCCCGATGGAGATCCCGGCCGAGACGCATTTGCGCGTTCCGCCAAGGAGCCTCGAGAGCGGTACGCCCTGTTGCTTGGCTGCCAGCTCCCACGCGCCCATCTCCACGGCGGCCTTGGCCATCCGGTGGCCGCGGAAGTCGTGCTCCAGCGCGGCGTGCACCGCCTCGGGTCCGGGGAAGTCGCGGCCGAGGACGCGCGGCGCCACCCATTCGCGGATGGCGAGCCAGGCGGTGTCTATCGTCTCGGAACTGTAGTTCGGGTTCTCGCCGGCCACGCACTCCGACCAGCCGGTGGGCCCGCCGTCTGGTCCGTGCAGCTCGAGGAGAGTGATGCGCCGCTCGCTGACGACTCCGGAAGAGATGCGGAACGGTTCCTTGAGCGGCAGCCGGATCTCACGGAGTACGATCCGTTCTATGCGGAGCATCTGGACACCTCATTCAAGAAGAAGATGGAGGCGGGGTCAGGTCTGAAATCGTGAATCGCTTGCAGCGATTCACGATTTCAGACCTGACCCCGCCT
>DATCXR010000309.1:0-3279 GCA_036565685.1 Gemmatimonadaceae bacterium | reverse complement strand
CTGGTCCATTCACGATCCTCCGCACGACCCCTGATCCTCCTGGGGGGATACCCCTCATCTTCAAAAGCTCGCATACTCAAATTGCGGGTTGCCCGGCGCGCGGTGAGTGGCGAAACTGGGCAGATGGCCGCATTCGCGGATGCGTTCGGCCTGGCTCTCGTTGGGCGCGACGCCGAGCTGGGCGCGGTGGGCGCGTTCCTGAACGGCGTTGCCTCTGGCACCGCCGGAACGCTTCTGATCACCGGCGACCCCGGAGTCGGAAAGACCGCCCTCGTGAAGCAAGCATGCGCAACGGTCAATTCAGACGCGGTTGTGCTCACGGGCACCTGCCTGCCGTTGACCTCCATGACAGTCCCCTTCCTCGCGCTCCGATCCGCGGTGCGTGCCATGCCGAGAACCGGTGGAATTCCGCGACCGACAATGCTCGACACGGCGGATGCCTCGTCGCACGTCCCCGTGGAATTCGACGACTGGATCGAGAAACTGTGCGAAGACCATCCCGTCATTCTTGTCGTCGACGACTTGCATTGGGCAGACCGGAGCACGCTGGACGTGCTCATGTATCTCATCGCCGGTCCGGAGAGCCGACATCTCGCGCTGATCTCCACTCTCCGCGGCGGCGAGGTCAGCGACGGCCATCCATTGCAACGCTGGCTGGCCGACATCCGACGAATGCCGCGGATCCAACAATTGGCGCTCGGCCCGCTCGATCGCATCGCGACGGGGGAGCAAATCGCTGGAGTGCTCGGAGGATCGCCGCACCAGTCGCTCGTGCAGGAGGTCTTCGTGCACACGCGCGGCAACGCCTACCTGAATCAGCTCGCCGTGGCCGGACTTCGACCGGATGCACGCCACCTGTCGGCGGAACTTCCCGCCGACCTGACATCAGCCGTCCTGCAGTCCTGGCGGCGGCTGTCGTCTGCCGCTCGCGGAGTCACCCAAACCGTTGCCGTTGGCGGCAGGCCCATTCGAACTCGCGAGCTTTCCGACGTGCTCGCGGGTGCAGCAGAGACCGGCGAAATCGCCCAGGCGTTGCGCGAGGCAGTGGACGCGGGCATTCTCGACCTTGCGCCGTCTGGCAGGTATTGGTTCCACCACCCGTTGAGCGCGGAAGTGCTGGAACGTGGCCTCACCGACGAGGAGCGGCAGCGCTGGCATTCCGCATTTGCCGACTATCGGGAGCGCGCTCTCGGGACGGCGATCAGTCCCGACGTTGAGGCGATGGTGTCCATCGCGGACCACCATTATCAGGCCAGCCATCGTGCCCCGGCGTATGCGTGGGCGCTGCGTGCCTCCGAGGCAGCGGGAAGGGTGGGCGGCGTCTCCGAGATGCTGAGGCTTCTGGGGCGTGCCGTGGACCTGAGGAGACAGCTCCCCCATGCCGCCGAGAGCACCCATGACCTGCTGTGGCGACTTCGCAGTGCGGCAGACAAGGGCGGCGACCATGAGGAGGAGCTCCACGCGGTCGAATCGCTGCTGGAGGAGGTAGACACGGAACTTGCACCCCTGGAGGTGGCCGAATTGATGGTACGCCGGATGCATCTGCGGTTTTCCACGGGACGCGCGTTCTTGTCGGTGGCGGACATGCGCGAGGCGGTCCGGATCGCCTCGGCCGATCCCACGAGTTGGCAGTATGCGCTCGCCCTTGCCGAGTTGGCCCACGCAGCACTCTGGCAGGAAGAATCGGGTGTGGAAGAGTACGCCGAACACGCCCTTGCCGTGGCGAGGGCGGCAGGCAACTCCCGCGCGCTGTCCTATGCGCTGACGGCGAAGGCGATGGTTGCGATTTTCGGCAGGCACGGCGGCGAGGGCCGCGCCTATGCCGTAGAGGCGCGGGAGGCATCCGTTGTCGCTCGGGACTTCTGGGCCTTCGTCCACGCGTCGCTGTGGGAAGCCAATGCGCAGGAAATGTTTTCGAGCGAGTTGTATGCGCACTTGATGCGCCTTCGGCGCGGGGAACTGGTGACGCTCGGAGCCCCGCACGCGTACATCGCGAAGCTTTCGGCTGACGAGGCGAGCTCCTACCTGGCGATCGGGAAATGGCGTGAGTGTCTCCTCCGGTTGCGGGTGGTACTCGGCTCGGATCCCGGACCATTGGCCGATGTCAGCGCCCGGCTGACGGCCGCGCGGCTCGCCGCCTGGCAGGGGAGGCACAGCGAGGCGGCGGCGCACTTGGCGCGCGCCGACGAACTGTTCGCGGAGACGTCCGAGTTTCTCAACTATGAGTTCGACGCGATCCGTGCCGAAGTGTTCCTCGCCGCGGGACAGCCTCAAGCCGCCTATGAATCGGCGCTGGCCGGGGCGACGTTGCCCGGGACGCCACCCACCATGTCTGAATGGTTGATCCCGCTCGCCGGCCGCGCTCTCGCGGATCAGATCGTGTCGGCGCGGGACATTGGGGCAGACACCTCCGAATTGTTGACGCGAGTGGACGATCTCGTTGAGAGGTTTCCGGAGATCATCCGCGACGTCGGCGAGTCCACGAAACTGTGGGACCTGCAGATCAAGGCGCTCGGCCGTCTGTACGAAGCCGAAGTCGGGCGGGCGCGCCGGGATGCTGGCAACGGCGTGCAGTGGCTGCGCGCGGCGGAGGGGTGCCGGTCGGCGATGCTCGCCTGGGAGGAGGTGTACGCGTGTTGGCGCGGCGCAGAGTCGCTGTTGACACACGGACACCAGCAGCGCGAGGCGGCGGTGTCGGTGTTGCGGCGGGGTGCGGAACTCGCCGAGGAATTGCAGGCGGTGCCGATCCAGGCGAGCCTTGCCGAATTGGCCGCAAGCGCACGGATTCCCCTCACGCGCGTCACCGAGAGCGCGCCCGTGCCTGGGGCGATCCCGGGGCTGACTCCGCGCGAGCGCGAGATCCTCACTCGGGTTGTCGCCGGGCGAACGTATGGCGAGATAGCCAGGGAACTGGTGATCAGTGAGAAAACGGTGAGTTCGCACATCTCCAACCTGCTGCGCAAGACCGGTGCCTCGAATCGGCTGGACCTCTCCCGCCTAGCACTGCGGCGCCCTAGCTGAAGATCACCGGCGTTCCAATCGGCAACGCCGCGAGTGCCTTCGTCATCTCCGCGGAAACCCGAACGCAGCCGTGGGATAGTCCTGTCGTCGACGGGTAATAGTGGATGGCCGTGAGCGCCGAGTTCCCGCCGTATTCGGTGAGCGTCGAGGAGTGAGCACCCGTGAGTGCGATCGGATTACCCCGCGTGTACGCCAAGGTCTTGTCCACGTAGATGGACTCGATGTAGGTCGCCGTTGCGGCGGGCGTCGGATCGTTCG
>DATCXR010000306.1:0-13850 GCA_036565685.1 Gemmatimonadaceae bacterium | reverse complement strand
CGGTCACGAGCCATACTCGATCGTCCGCCGACGCCTTGCGAACACTTTCCACGGCGCGCGCCCGCAGATCCTCCAGCACTGGCCTGCCGCCGGCGATCACCGAGGTACTCAGCGAGTTGTCGAGCACCACCGCGAGAGCGGTTGGTGCGTGCCCGCCGCCTCCAACGCGCAACACCGGCCTCGCCGCGGCCGCCGCGACGAGCAGGATGGCCGCAACGCGCAGGAGCATCAGGAGGAGATTCCGAAGTCGCAGCTTGCGACTGTGCTCGCGCTCGGCGCGCGCGAGGTAGCGAACCGCCGGGAAGTCCACCCGCGCGCCGGTGCGACGCCGGAGCAGGTGGATGAAGAGCGGGATCGCGGCCGCCGCCGTGGCGATGAGCCAGAGCGGCGAGAGAAAGTCTATCACGGAAGGCGCTGGCGAGCCGCGAACGCGCGCCGGAGCGGGACGCCGAACGGCGCATCGGTCGTCACCACCTCGTACGACGCGCCCAGCGACGTGAACGATTCGCGCCACTCGCGCAGCGCATCATCGACCGTGGCGCGGTACGCATCGCGCACCTCCGCTACCGTTGCCGGGAGCTCCAGGCCGCTCTCGGGATCGACGAAGAGCGCTTCGTTCGCGCCGCCCACCGCTGCTGGGAGCTCACGCTCGGAAGGATCGAGGATATGCAATACCACCACGTGGTGTCCGGCGCGCCGCAGCGACCGCACGTTGCGAACCACGTCTTCCGGATCCATGAGGAGATCGGAGACCAGCACCACCATCCCGCGCCGCGGGATGAGCCGCGCCGCTTCCTCCAACGCCTCGCTCGCGCGCGATTCGCGTCCGGCACCGGGATCATCGAGCGCCGTGACGATCCTGCGCCACTGCCCGGAGCGCGCGCGCGGAGGGAGCGCGGTGCGTACACGGTCGTCGAAGCGCACGAGCCCCACGGCATCGCGCTGGCGGAGAAAGAGGAGCGCGAGCGCGGCGACTACACGTTCGGCGTAGGCCAGCTTGGTGAGTCGCCCCGGGTCACCGCGCCAATCCATGGAGCGACTGACGTCGAGCACGATCGTGGCGCGGAGGTTGGTCTCCTCCTCGTACTGCTTGATGACCCAGCGGTCGGCGCGCGCCACGATCTTCCAGTCCACATGGCGAAGCTCGTCGCCCGGCTGATAGGGGCGATACTCGGCGAACTCCACCGAGAACCCCTTGCGCGGGGAACGGTGGAGACCGGTGAGGAACCCATCCACCACCCATCTTGCCACGATCTCGATGTGACCGAGCGCCGCGATCGTGGCAGGATCGATGAGGTCCGCGCGCCTGCCTGGTACGACTGTGCTCATTGGCTCCGTGCAAGCTAGACGCGGACGCCAACGGTGGGAAGGAAGCGAGCGCTATTGCGCGCTCGCCACCTCCTTCGAGCTCGCGGGTCCGTAGTAGATCGCGTTGAACAGGAAGGGGAAGGTCCCGTGCGGCTGGCCGCGGAAGGTGATCTCGGGTCCGAAGATGAAGAGCTTTCCCTTCCCCACCCGCGCCTCGGCGATCGCCACGGCCTGGTCGAGGTATTTCTGCCCCCATGCCCAGCCGCTGCGCAGCGGCGCTGGCGACGCGTACCACGCCACCCGCTTCACGCTCGAAACGGTATCGGTGGAATCGGCCCTGATGCGGAAGGCCGGGCTGTGATCGAAGAGCACGGCGACGCTGTCCGGAACGCCGTACGCCAGCGGATCGCCGTTGTCCACGCTCGCCTCGAGAACCGAGCCGGGGATGAAGAACTGCTCGCGCGCGAGCGACGAGTCGGTCCCCGGTTTCACCAGCGCATCGGTGATCGGCAGACCGAGGTGCTTCGCTAGCACCGTGGAACTGCCGATCGTCAGCACAGTGCCTCCGGCCTGCAGAAAGTCGCGCAGGTTGGGCACCGTCTTCGCCACGGTGATCTTGCCGAGGCGGTCGCGGTACTCGGCCGGGACGTCGTTAGCATCGGGCTGCCGGCCGAAGCGGCCGCTAGCGGCGCGGTCGCTCTCCGGGATCGCTCCATCCACGAATACCAGCACGTCGAACTTGTCGTGCAGATTTCCGGCATCCAGCTCCTTCGGGTACACCACCTGGTACGGAATCTCGTACTGGTCGAAGATCCAGCGTACCCACCCGGAAGGTATCGAGCCGCCGTACTCGTCCCAGAGACCGACGCGCACCGGCTTCAGCTCGAGGAGAGCATCGGATGGAACGTTGTCGACCCCCGTGAAGGTGAGCCCCAGCTCCGTGGCGGCGCGCTGGATGATGGGCGTGGCCGACGATGAAGCGGGGATGTAGATCGTCCCCTCAGGATAGCTCTGCCCGTTCGCGCTCAGGTCGTGCGTGATCCAGTAGACCTCGTTGCCCGCAGCCAGCAGCCGGTTGACCGCGATGATCCCGTTGTTCACCGCGTGGCTCAGAAAGTAGCCCCGCGCGCTGGCCGACTCGATGACCTTTCCGGGCGGCGGAGTGACCGTGTCGGCAACCGGCGCGAAAGGTCCCTCGAAGCCGTCCACTACGCGATCGAACTCCAATCCCATCGTGAGCGCTGGGGTCCAGCCGGTGATGTCGTACGGCGGCTTCGGAGGCCCGCCGGGATAGGCGAAATCGTTGGGGTGATCCTGCGGCTCGAACATGTCGAGCACGTGCGGGCGGAAGGCCTGCGCCGCCAGCACCACGTACGAACCGGCGGGATACCTCTTCCCGCTCACCGTGAAGTCGGCGGTCGCGCGCTGCACCTCCACGCCACCCTTGATGAGGATGTTCACGAACTTCGCCGCGCGCGGGAAGTCTGCCTGGTCGGACGGGATGATGTAGCCACGCGCGTCCCTGTTCTCGGGCTTGCGGAGCAGCCCGAAGTACGAGCTGTCGACGCCCCTGCCGAAGCGAGCCGATGGCGCGGGTGCGGGGGGCGCGCTATCTCCCGCGGCCCGCGCCTTCGCCCGCCGGTCGCGCTCGATCGCGGCTTTCAGCGAGTCGATGTCGTGGGCCGTGATCGTCCAGCTGTCGCGACTACCGCGCTCGATGGAGTTCCTCCCCATCTGATAGATGTTGTAGAGCAGGTGCTCGCGGTAACGCGACGCGAAGTCGAGCACCGCGCGGTTAGCGGTGAGCTCGTACGCGATGGATTGCCTGAAGTGCCACTTCTCGTGCGGCGCGATCGGGTAAGGCAGATCACCGTGCGGGAGCTGTTTGTCGGGGACGAGCGGGATGTCTATCGGCGTGGGGTTACCGATCGCCTCGGTGAGCAGCCCGATCATGTTGTGGAAGTAGGGCATCGTGCGCAGCCCGCCGTTCCACCAGGTGGAGTAGTTCGCTCCGGATCGCGTGGTCACACCCGGCATGTCGTTCGCGACGAAGCGCGTGTGCATCGCCGCGCCCACCATATCGAGCTCCTCCGGCACGATCGGATCGAAGTTGTAGTTGAACGGATCGCGGAAGGGCGGCGAGAACATCACCGTTCCCTCGGGGCCGGTCTGGTGGTGGTTGTAGACGATCTGCGGGAACCACTCCCGGTACATGATCCGGTTCATGTTCTGCGTCTCGACCTGGTTCGCCATGAAGAAGTCACGGTTGTTGTCGTGCCCCGTGTACTTCTGGTAGAGACGCGGGATGCCCGAGGTGGAGCGCGCCAGTGTGTCGGCCGTTCTGTTATACCAGTCGGAGACGAGCTCCATTCCGTCCGGATTCACGAGGATGCACAGAACGATGTCGTCGTTCAGGATGCGCACCGTCTCGGGGTCGGTGCGGCTCACCAGCTCGTACACCGTCTGGATGAGCTGCTGCGCACCCAGCACCTCGGTGGCGTGGAGGCCGCCGTCTATCCACACCACCGTCTTCCCCTCGCGCGCGAGCGCCATCGCCTCGGCGTCCGTGAGACCGCTGGCGAGCGCCAGCTTCCGCGAGATTTCCTTGTAGCGATCGAGCTTGGCCTGGTTCTCCGGCGAGGTGATGATCGCCATGAACATCTCGCGTCCTTCGGCCGTGCTGCCGACGCTCACGAGCTTCATCCGATCGGATTGCGCCGCGAGCTTCTTCCAGTACGCGACCAGTTGCGTGTAGTCGGCCAACCGGTAGTCGTCACCGATGTCGAAGCCGAATTCCTGCTTGGGCGAGGTGATCTTCGGTGCTGGCCGTGCGGGGGCCGCCGCCGGGGCCTGCGCGGTGGTTTGAACGGGGGCGCGCGCAGCGGGGTTGGAGGCGCAGCCGGTACCGAGTACGAAGGCCGCGGCCAGCGCCGCGGTTCTCGATCGAGGTGAAGTGCGCAAGTGAAGAACCCGGGCTTTTGGGTGGTAGGAAGGGGCCGCGCTCGTGCAGCGCCGCTTTCGGGGATACGCATCCGTCAGCGCACGCGTTGCCAGAGATCCGTGCCGACACGGCGCCCACTCTGCAGGATTATATTAGATGGTTCCCCGCGAATCACAAATCCGCCGAGTCAGCGAGTCCGTCGTTTGAAGCTCGACCATATACGCAACTTCTGCATTGTAGCCCACATCGACCACGGGAAATCCACCCTGGCCGACCGCCTCATCGAGAGCACCGGAATGCTCGAGAAGCGCGCGATGAAGGCGCAGGTGCTCGACACTCTCGACCTCGAGCGCGAGCGCGGCATCACCATCAAGCTCAACGCCGTGCGTATGGCGTATCGCGCGCGGGATGGGCGCGGCTACGAGTTCAATCTCATAGACACGCCGGGACACGTGGACTTCACCTACGAGGTATCGCGCTCGCTCGCCGCCTGCGAGGGGGCGATCCTCGTGGTCGATGCATCGCAGGGGATCCAGGCCCAGACGCTGTCGAACCTCTTCCTGGCGCTCGACGCCGGTCTGGACATCATCCCGGTACTCAACAAGATCGACCTCCCCGGCGCCGAACCGGAGCGCCGGCGACAGGAGCTCATCGACCTCCTCGGCTCGACGCCCGAGGAGATCCTCGCCGTGAGCGCCAAGGAGGGAACCGGCATCCCCGAGCTCCTCGAGGCGGTCGTGGCGCGCATCCGGCCGCCGGAGGGGAAGCCCGACGCGCCCCTGCGCGCGCTGATCTTCGATTCCTACTACGACCGCTATCGCGGCGCCATCCCCTCCATTCGCGTGGTGGACGGCGTGATCCGGCCCGATATGAAGATCACCTTCGGCGCCAGCGACAACGTGTACGAGGTGAGCGAGGTCGGCTACCGCGAGCTGCGCGAGGTGAAGGCCGCCGAGCTCGGGCCCGGCGAGGTTGGTTACGTGGTAGCCAACGTGCGACACGTCCAGGAGACCCGCGTTGGTGACACGGTCTTCGACGCCGACAACCCGGCGCCCGACCCGCTCCCGGGCTATCAGGACATCCACCCGATGGTCTTCGCGGGGATCTACCCCACCGATCCCAATCGCTACCCCGATCTCCGCGACGCGCTCGAGCGTCTGCGCCTCAACGACGCTTCGCTGCACTACGAGCCCGAGACGTCCACGGCGCTCGGCTTCGGCTTCCGGTGCGGTTTCCTCGGTCTCCTGCACATGGAGATCGTGCAGGAACGGCTCGAGCGCGAGTTCGATCTGGACCTGGTCACCACGGTGCCGAACGTGAAGTACAACGTGTACCTCACCGACGGCACCTGCGAGATCATCGAGAACCCATCGCGCATGCCGCACGGCTCCGTGACCGATCACGTGGAGGAGCCCTTCGTCAAAGCGCGGATCGTGGCGCCCGCCGAGTACATCGGCGCCATCATGACGCTCGGCACCGAGCGGCGCGGCGTGTACAAGGACATGAGCTACGTCGACGCCAGCCGCGTGGAGTTCGACTGGGAGTTCCCGCTCGCGGAGATCATCCTGGACTTCTACGACAAGCTCAAGACCGTGAGTCGCGGCTACGCGGGGCTCGACTACGAGATGCTCGACTACCGCGCCAGTGCGCTCGTGAAGCTCGACATGCTCATCAATGGCGAGCCGGTGGACGCGTTCTCGGTGATCATCCACCGCGACAAGGCGTACGAGTGGGGACGCAAGGTGGCCGACAAGCTCAAGGAGCTCATCCCCCGCCAGCTCTTCGAAGTGGTGATCCAGGCGGCGATCGGAACGAAGATCATCGCGCGCACCACCGTTAAGCCGCTCCGCAAGAACGTGCTGGCCAAGTGCTACGGCGGCGATATCACGCGTAAGCGCAAGCTCCTGGAGAAGCAGAAGGAGGGCAAGAAGCGCATGAAGCAGGTTGGCTCGGTGGAGATACCTCAGGAGGCGTTCCTGGCGGTGCTCCAGGTCGAATGAGTGGCGCCTCGCTCGTAATCCAGACTTCCTTCCTCGGCGACACAGTTCTCACCACGCCACTCATCGCCGAGCTGGCGCGGCGTGGGCCGGTGGACGTGGTGGTCACCCCCGCTAGCGCCGGCCTGCTCGCGAACAACCCGTTCGTACGGAAGCTCTACGTCTACGACAAGCGAGGTCGCGACTCCGGGGCTCGTGGGCTGCTTCGCCTCGCGCGCCGCATCGAGCGCGACTCCCGGGACGGAGCTATCAGCACCGCTACTCCACTCGTAGAGCGTACGGCCTATCTCGCCCAGGGCTCCGTGCGCAGCGCCTCGCTCGCCCTTCTCGCGGGATTCCGAAGGCGCGTGGGCTTCGACAGCTCGCCGGCCAGCGTGCTTTACACACGGCGCATACCGTACGATCGGAGCGTGCACCACGCCGAGCGACTCTGGCGGCTTGCCGCTCCACCAGGCGACTCGCCGGCGCCGGAGATGCCGCCGCCGCGACTGTATCCCGGCGAGTCGGAACGCGCGGCTGTCGATGCGCTGCTCGGACCCGGGCACGATGGCCGCCCCCTCGTGGCGCTGGCGCCGGGGAGCGTGTGGGGAACCAAGCGCTGGCCCTACTACCCGGAGCTCGCCGCCCGCATCGCTCCGCACTGCCGGCTGGCCATCATCGGCAGCGCCCAAGACTCGGATGCGGCGCGCCATATAGTACGTGCCGCGGACGCGCAAGGGGTGGTTGACGCGACGGGTAAGTTATCATTGCTTGCCTCGGCGGAGCTGGTTGGCCGCGCCGACCTTCTCGTCACCAACGACTCATCGCCGCAGCACCTCGCATCGGCGATGGCCACTCCAACCATCACCATATTCGGTCCCACCGTCCCCGCCTTCGGCTTCGGCCCGCTCGCCCCACGCTCCACCACTCTCGGTCATCCTTCTCTCCCATGCCGCCCCTGTTCCCACCACGGCCCCCCCACCTGCCCCCTCGGCCACTGGAAGTGCATGAGGGAGCTCGGGGTGGAGGTGGTGGAGGAGGCTGTGGCGGGTATTTTGGAGGGAGTGATGGGAAAGCAGAGAGCAGAAGGCACTGACGGCCAGGGTTCAGGGGGCAGGGTTCAGGGTGCAGGTACTACCCGGCGATCGGGATCTCTGCCCCGAGGCAGTTCCTGAACCCTGCCCCCTGAACCCTGAACCCTTCTTCTTATCTCCCCAACTCCATGTTCGCAAAATGCACCGGCGCCTGTTCGGCCATCATGGCGGCGGACCAGACGGGGAGGCCGGCGGAGGCGGAGGCGACGAAGTCGAAGTCGATGGGCGGGGCCGGGGGGACGGCGGGGTGCATCGCCACGACCGGGGCGAAGCGGATCTCCTGGACGGGGCCGGTCCAGTCCAACAGAGCGGCGGCCAGGAAGCCGGCGGCGAGCATGCTCGTGGCGACGGCAATGAAAGAGCCGAAGCCCGGGCCGTGGTAGACGGCGGCGCGTGCGTCGGCCTGATCGAGCTGGTAGAGCTTCGCGTTGAGGCGGTCGAGGAAATCGGGGGCCGCCTCAATGGGCGCGAGGTTCCTCAGCACCAGGAGGCCGCGGCGCACTACGGTGTCGTAGCGATCGCAGCTGCGGCACTCGGCCAGATGCAGCTGCATCTCCATGCGCTCGTCGTCGCCGAGAGTGCCGTCCGTAAAGGCTAGGTGCTGCTTTCGGAACTCTCGACAGTTCATGCTGGAAGACGATGGTGACGGGGTGAACAGTGTGTAGACGACCGACCGCGACTCGCGGTCGCAAGCCTGCATACCCGTCGTACACGGGAGGGTTCCGGGCTTCGGCGGCCCCTTCCGCGGGCGAAATGGCGCTGCCGAACGGGCAGACTCTACGCTCTGCGACCCGCTCCCGATCGTCCGGAACCTTTCCGGCTCCGCATACGGAAGATGCGATGAATGCGACGTTTATCGCGCGCACCGCGCAGGCGGCAGGGTAGGGCGCACGCCGGTACGGGATACCGCCAAACCGGCTGACAGGTAGGCACTCCTGTAGCGGTAATAAGCAGCTCGACGAACTCGAGAAAGACAAGCGAACACGCACCACGCCGCGTGCACGAGGACCTTACACGAGCGGGCCCGGTAGCCAGAAGCTACCGGGCCCGCTCGCCATTGGAGGTTCCCCGTCGTTTACCGAAGATCCGGCTCGATGATCGCCGCGAAGGCGCTCCTCGCGCGGTTGAGCCGCGACTTCACCGTACCCAGGTTGCACCCCGTGATCTCGGCGATCTCCTCGTACGACTTCCCTTCCAGCTCGCGCAGGATGAACACCTGCCTGTGGTGCTCCGGCAGCTGCGCCACCGAGCTCTCTACCAACGACTTGAGGTGCCGCTTCCGGTAGAGATCATCCGGCCGCGAGGCCGTGTCCTCGAACTGGAGCGGACGCTCTTCGTCCTGCCAGTTCTTCTTGATCGTCTGGAAGAAGACGAGCGGGTTGCGCGAGCGATTGCGCAGCTCGTTCTTCGCCAGATTCGACGCGATGGTATACGCCCAGGTCGAGAACTTCTTCGACCGGTCGAAGCGATGCAGGTGCCGATAAACCCGGATGAACACCTCCTGCACCAGATCCTCCGCACGCTCCCTGTCGCCGATCGTACGGTAGATGAAGTTCAGGAGCCGAGTCTGATAGCGCGATACCAGCTCCTGAAAGCCCCGCTCCTCACCGTCGAGGAATGCGGCCACCAGCTCCGAATCGTCCAAGGCGTGCAGCCGCTCTCGAACGACCGCCCCTGGCGACGGCACCATCTCCTTCAGCGCGACGTCAGCCATTATTCCAGTCCCCCAGCTCAAGGGTATGCTCACTGACAAGACGAAGCGGAATCGTTCCACCTCCTGGTCGTCTGCATCAGTGAAAAAGGCATGGGCCATGCCGACCGCGCCTAACCCGTCAGGGCCAACCTAACTGGCGAACCATCAACGGCTTATGCGACATCCAGCAACCGTTGAAATATACCAGCCCCAGGCCCTGTTGTCTACTTTGGATGACGGTATCGAGGACGCAATCGTTAATGAGACACCCGCCGCAGCCACCCTTGCCCCCACTCCACGGGCGTTAGCTCTTGGACCCTTTCCCGAATGAAAGGGTTGCCAACGAGCTCGCCAGATAGCAATTCCATGCTGGCAGGGGTATCACCTCCACCTCTCTCGGCAGCGATCACTCATGTCGCCACGCTGGCCGCTGGACCTCAGCGCCGCGGAAGCGCCGAAGCTTCCGCTGACCCTCCTCGCGGCGCTCGCGCTCGCCGTAGCTCCCGCCGCGCGCGCGAGAGCCCAGGAATCGACGCCCCGTGACACACTCACCACGACCGTCTCGGGTACCGTTTACGACAGTCTTGCCGGAAGGCCGCTCACGGGCGCGCTCGTGCAGTTGGCGGAGAACGGGAAAGGAACGAGAGTACTGACCGATACGAGCGGCACCGATGGCGAGTTCGAGATCGCCGGCGTTCCGCCCGGGACGTACATCATCGGCTTCTTCCACCCCGTTCTCGACTCGCTCGGGCTCGGAGTGACGCCGAGGCCGCTCGAGATCGCGGGCAGCGCGCCCGTGAACATCTCACTCGCCATCCCATCCGCTACCACGCTCCGGAGTCTTCTCTGCCCTCCGAGCGCTGCCTCCGACTCGTCCGGGCTGTTGATCGGATTCGTCCGCGACGCCGATAAGGGGATCCCGCTGGCCGGCGCCAGCGTGGTGGTGATGTGGAGAGAGCTGGTGGTGGACAAGGGGATCCACACCAATCGCAGAGAGATACCGGTCAAGGCCAACGCCGAGGGCTGGTACGCGCTGTGCGGCTTGCCCACCGACGGTCCGATCACCGCACGCGCCGAGTCGGGGAAGGATGCGAGCGGCTTCATCGAGATCTCCGTCCCGCCGCACGGCATGCTGCACCGCGACTTCGGCATTCCCCGCGACTCGGCGGTGGTGACGGTTGCGGCGGATGACAGCGCCGGCGCTGCCGCCGGTCAGACGGTGCGCCGAGGAAGCGCTCGGCTCACCGGCAGCGTGCGCGATGAGAAGGGGCGGCCGCTCTCCGGCGCACAGCTCATGGTTTGGGGAAGCGAAGTCACCGGCAGCACGCAGGAAGATGGCACCTTCACCCTCACTGATCTCCCCGCGGGTACGCAGGCGCTCGAGGTGCGTTACGTGGGCTACGCGCCCGAGAGGGTGACCGTGGACCTCGTCAGCCATGCGACTCGATCGGTGACGGTCACGCTCGACAAGAAGGTCGACCTCCTCGGCCAGGTTACCGTCTACGGCAAACCCTCCAGACGCCAACGTGATTTGACAGGCTTCCTCCAGCGGAGCAAGGGCGGCTTCGGTCACTTCCTCACGCGAGCGGATATCGAGAAGCGTCACCCCTTTCAGTTCACGGACCTCTTTCGGATGATCCCCGGCTTCATGGTGGTCCCCGACACCGGATTCGGGTACAGGATTATCTCCACCCGTGGTAGCGGCTTCAGTGGCAAGTGCCAGCCGTCGGTCTACATAAACGGGATGAGGATCTTCGATGTCGGCGATATCGACGGCATCGTAATGCCGAGCGACGTAGCCGGGGTGGAGGCGTATGCGGGTGCAGCCGGCACTCCGCCACAGTACGCCTCGCACGGGTGCGGGAGCATCCTCATCTGGACGGGTTCGGACCTCGGCAGTACACAGAACTGATCCACGATCTTCGACCAGCGCTCCCCCATGCCGCAACAATCCTCTGTGCTACCGACTAACGCACACGAACCGCGGATACCGTGGTGGCTCGCTGCTGCGGCACGGATGCTGGCGCTCCCCGCCGCCCTGCTCCTTGTCGCTCCCGCATCGCGCATCTCCGCGCAGGATGTAACTACCGACACCACCGGCGGCGTCACCGTCTCCGGCGTGGTCTTCGACAGCCTCGCAGGGAAGCCGCTCGCCGATGCGCTCGTGCAGGTGGTGGCGCGTGGCGAGAACCCGAGAGCGTGGAGCGCCACGTCCGATGCGAATGGAGCCTTCGAGATCGCGGGCATTCCGCACGGGCTCTTCCTCGCGGGCTTCCTGCACCCCACGCTCGATTCGCTCGGTCTCGGCGTCTCGCCGCGCACACTCGATGTCACCACAGATGCGGCGATCCACCTGGATCTCGCTGTCCCGTCGGCGCCGACGATCCGGAAGCTACTGTGCGGCGAAGCCAGGCTCGCCGATTCCACGGGCCTCATGCTCGGTTTCATCCGCGACGCGGATACCGGCGCCCCGCTGGGGGGCGCGCGCGCGGTGGTGATCTGGTCCGAGCTCGTGGTGGACAAGGGGATCCATACCAATCGCAGGGAGATTCCGGTCAGGACCAACGCAGACGGCTGGTATGCGCTCTGTGGCGTGCCGACCGACGGACCGATCACCGCGCGCGCCGAGCTGGAGAAGGATGCGAGCGGCTACATAGAGGTGACCGTGCCGGCGAACGGGGTGCTGCACCGCGACTTCGGCATCCCGCGCGGCGCCGCCGCGGTCGCGGTGAGCGACAGCGGCGCGAGCGATGCCGCCGCGGCGGGCATCCCGCTTCGCCACGGGAGCGCACGCCTCTCCGGCGTGGTGCGCAACGCGCAGGGGCAGCCGCTCGGCGGCGCACAGCTCATGGTCTGGGGGAGCGACATCACCGCGAGCACGCGCGATGATGGGACGTTCATGCTCTCCGATCTCCCGGCCGGCACGCAGACGCTCGAGGCGCGCTACGTCGGCTACGCTCCCAAGCGAGTGGCCGTGGATCTCGCGAGCAACGCGACGCGCACGGTGACCGTCACGCTCGACGAGCGCGCCGACGTGCTCGACCAGGTGACCGTGTACGGCAAGGCCACCCGCCGGCGGGGCGACATCCATGGGTTCCTCCAGCGGCGACAGAGCGGAGTGGGGCGCTTCTACACGCGCGCGGACATAGACAAGATGCATCCCTTCGAGTTCACGGACATCATGCGAAGGGTGCCGGGGATCAAGCTCGTCCCCACATCGTACTTCGACTACACGATCCTCTCATCGCGCTCGGCGGGGATGTCGAACGGCGGCTGCCAGCCGTCGATCTACATCGATGGCGCGCGGCTCATCGACGACACCGCCCTCAACGGCCTGCTCCGCCCCGATGCCATAGCCGGTATGGAGGTATACTCCGGCCCGAGCGAGACCCCGCCGCAGTATTCGTACGGCGATTGCGGGAGCATCCTCATCTGGACCGGCCCGGACGCAGGTAGCACGAAGGAGTGAGTGGCAGCTCGTAGCGAGCGACGCAGATCCGGCTCCCCCTACATCCCCAGCTCGAACCCCGCCGCGTACATCAGAGTGAGCGCAGTCTTCGCATCCACGATCTTCCCCTCGCGGATCATGTCGAGCGCGCGAGAGAGCGGAAGCGAGATGGTCTCCACGAACTCGTCGGCCTCGAGCGAGCTCTCGCCGCGCGTGAGATCGCTCGCCATGAAGGCATGGATCTTCTCGTCGGTGAAGCCGGGCGTGGTGTAGAAGCTGTAGAGGTGCTCGATGTGACCGGCACTGCATCCGGTCTCCTCCTTCAGCTCTCTCACGGCGCACTCCTCCGGCGTCTCACCCGGATCGAGCCGGCCCGCCGGCACCTCGTACACGTAGCCCTCGGCCGCGTAGCGATACTGCCGTATGAGCAGCACCTGCGGATCGTCGCCGGATGGATCGGTGAGAAAGGGGAGCACCGCGCTCGCGCCGGGATGGCGCACCATCTCGAGCTGCCCCACCGACCCATCGGGGAAGCGCACATCGTCCACATCGACGTTGATGATGCGGCCGGTGTACTTCCTCGTCCCGCCAACTTTCCCGACTCCATCGGGCGCGGCGTCTACGGCCGCATTCTCGCTCGTACCCTCGGCGTCGCGATCGCCGCCGCCCTCCTTCCCCACACGCCTCGCCGCCGGATTCCCCGTCGGCCCGTTCGCTCCATGAGAGTCACCGCTCATCGGCCGCCATCCTGCTCGATCGTCTCCAGCTCGCTCTCCTCGATGTCGGCGGGAAGCATCTCCACCGGTCCGAAGCCCAGCTCCTCGAGCGGCGTGCGCACCACTTCCGGATCACCTACAACCAACAGTTGCAGCTCCTCGGGGTGCAGGTGCCGGTCGGCCGCCTGCAGAACGTCCACCTTCGTCACCGCGCGCACCTTGTCACGGTAGCTGTCGAAGTAGTCGGGCGGGAGCCGGTACGCCACCAGCGCCGAGAGGGCCCGCGCTATCGCGTCGGTAGTCTCGTAGCGAATGGGGAAGACGCCGCCCAGGTAGCTGGTGGCGAGCGAGAGCTCGTCCTCGCTTATCGTGTCAGTGCGCATCCGCTCGATCTCGAGCAGGATCTCGCGCGCCGACTCGGCGGTGACGTCGCTCTTCACCGCCGTGGATACCACGAACGGACCCGCCCCGCGCCGCCACGCGTAACCCGAGAAGGCACCGTACGTGTACGCGTGCACTTCGCGCAGGTTGAGGTTGATGCGCGAGGAGAAGAGACCGCCCAGCACGGAGTTCATCACCAGCACCGGGAAGTAGTCGGGGTGCGAGCGCGGGAGCCCGATGTGTCCCATGCGCAGCTCCGACTGCGGCGCCTCGGCCTTCGGCACGATGTGCAC
>DATCXR010000302.1:0-15358 GCA_036565685.1 Gemmatimonadaceae bacterium | reverse complement strand
AGTCGGCCGAGCTCAAGAGGGAGGCCGAATTCTTGCAGCGCCGCGTGGCGCGCGCGGTGGACGGCCTCGCGCGCGAGGAGGTATGTTCCCCGGTAATGCCTGGAGCTCATTCTTTCTCGCTCTCGCACCTTGTGGCGCGAGAGGCGGTTGGCGAGTATCGTCTGGCAGTCGATTCACTCGTGAAGAGCGACCCGCCGCTGCGGCTGCTCGTCTCGGGTCCCTGGGCGCCGTACAGCTTCGCCCGGATCGCCAGTGAGTGACGATTTGGGGAAGGGTGGGGAGCCGGCCGTGAAAGCATCGCCGGGGACGGCCGCGGCGTTCGAGCGAGAGCTCGGAGAGCTCGCCCCATCGCTGCCGGAGCGGATAGACGTGGATCCGGCGGCCGCCGACAACGGGCTCGCCCGGCTGGTTCTGACGATCATAGAGTTGCTACGCGAAGTCCTCGAGCATCAGGCCGTGCGCCGGATGGACGGGGGAACGCTGGACGAGAGCGAGGTCGAACGTCTGGGGCTCGCCCTCATGCGGCTCGACGAGCGGATGCAGGAAATCAAGGCGACCTTCGGACTGACGGACGAGGACCTGAACATCGATCTCGGCCCGCTCGGTCGATTACGCTGAAAAGACAGTTTATCCAATATCCGGAGCGCAACGCTTGCCTGAGTATCTAGCGCCCACGCGCAGTCACGGACTCGTGGAGATCCTGGACAGGGTTCTCGACAAGGGACTGGTCATAGCGGGCGACATCAAGATCAACCTAGCGAACGTGGAACTCCTTACCATCCAGGTACGCTTGCTCGTCTGTTCCATAGACAAGGCGGAGGCGATCGGCCTGAACTGGTGGCGGTACGACCCGCGGCTCACGGCCGCGGCATCTTCCTCGTACGCACTCGGCGCACTCGATCTGGAAACCCGCCTCGAGCGGATCGAGCGCCGGCTGGACACCCTCGTAGCTCAACCACGGCCCGCGCGCCCCGAGGGCGCGGGACCTGAACCCTCACCTACGGAGTAAGCACGATGGCTGTCGAAAGGTCCCCTGGTGGCAGTTCGCTGATCGACGTGCTCGACCGGGTGCTCGACAAGGGCATCGTGATTGACGCGTGGGTTCGCGTCTCGCTGGTGGGTATCGACCTGGTGACCGTGGAGGCGCGCGTCGTCGTCGCGTCGATTGACACTTACCTGAAATACTCCGAAGCGGTGGGCATCACTGCTCCAGTCTCCCGCCCGCGCGATCTCGCGGCCGCGGCTGCCGAAACGGAGCTCGACCGTTACGCGCGCGAGAACGCCGAGCTGAAGCGGCGTCTCGACGAGCTCGCGCTGGTAACCCCGAAGGGGACTATTTAGCGAAGTGGGCGGGACCGTCGGGGAGCGTGACGTGACGCGAAGCTGCGCACTTCTCGATCGTGAGCTGGCCGGGCTTCTCGCCGATCTCGCCGAGAGCCCGGATTTCGCGGCGGCGGAATCGCTGCTCCTCAAGCAGTTCAGCGAGGCCGCGGGTGCCGCGCGCGCCGCGCTATACGTGGTGGACTCCACCTTCCGGCGGCTGGAGCCGCGTGGGAGCCACGGGATCGTCACGAAGGGCGCGCAGCGCGTGCCTGTGCCACTCGACGATGAAGCGCACCCGATGACGGTCGCGGCACTCGGGCACGAGGTGGTGGTCTGCGGCGATGGCATGGTCGCGAATCTCCCCTTCGAGACCGCGCTCCTTCTCCCGCTCCCGCAGGCGCGCTACAGAGGGGGGCCGCAAGCGCATCCCGGCCGCGCCTGGTCGCTGGCTCCGCGCTTCTCGAGCTCGGTGGTGTTCGAATGGCCGGGCGCAAGCAACGAGCGGCGTCGCCGCCTCGGGCACGTGGTCTTCGGCGTGCTGGCTCTGGAAGGGCGCCCCGACGACGCTGTCATCCGGGATCTGGCCGACGCCGCCCTGCTTGCCGGTCCGGTGATGGCTCGGGCCCACGCGCTCGAGGGACTCGGCCGCACAGCCGAACGGCTGGACGACGAGAGGAATCTCCTCACGGCCATCATCAGCGCGCTCCCCGATCCTATCGTCATCACCGACTCGGCCAACCGCGTGGTGGTGCAGAACCAGCGCGCGGATCTCCTGCTGTCCATGCGCGACGATGACTCCGAGGGGCGCCGGCGGGCGGTGGAGATCAACAACCTTCTCTTCAGCTCCTTCCTGTCGAGGGCGGCGCTCGCGGGCGGCGTGCGCAGCAGCTCGCGCGAGCTGAACCTGGTCGACCCGAATGAGGGCACCGACCTCCTCTTCGAGGTGCTGGCACATCCGCTGCCAGCCAGCATAGAACGAGGCGGGTCGTACGTGTCGGTGCTGCGCGACGTGACGGATCTCAAGCGCGCCTCGATAGAGCTGGAGCGACAGTACAACCGCCTCCGCGTCACCGAGATGGAAGCCACGCGCGAGCGCGATCGCCTCAACCTGATCCTGAACAACGTGGGCGATCCCATCCTGGTCACCGACGACCAGGCGAAGATCTTCCTCATGAACCCTCAGGCCGAGCAGCTCTTCGAGACGCCGCGCGGCAACGCGGACAGGCGGCAGCTGCAGCGGGTACGCGAGAACGACACCAAGTTCACCACGCTCATCTCGGACTTCGTGCTGAGCCCCACCACCTTCCGGCGCGAGCGCATCACGCTCCAGCAGCCGCGCGAAGGGCGGGAGCTCCCGGTGGAAGTGCTGGCGGGGAAGGTGCTCAACGAGCGCGGCGAGCCGCTGGCCATAGTGTCGGTGCTGCACGATCTCACCAGGCAGGTGGAGAACGAGCACCTGAACCAGGAGCTCAAGGCGCTGAACTCCGGCCTCGAGGACCGGATCCGCCTGGCGACCGCGGATCTCGAGGCGCAGAACCTCAAGCTGCAGTGGCAGTCGAACGAGCTGGAGAGGGCGTACCGTCTGAAGTCCGAGTTCCTCGCCAACATGAGCCACGAGCTGCGCACGCCGATCAATGCCCTCATCGGCTACACGGCTCTCATGCTCGACAGGATCTACGGCGACCTGACGGCCAAGCAGGTGGAGGGGCTCACGCGCATCCAGGCATCGGCGCAGCACCTGCTCGCTCTGATCAACGACATCCTCGATCTGGCGCGCATCGAAGCGGGGAAGACGCCCGTGCGCCTGGAGGCGTCAGAGCTGCGGCCGCTCCTCGTGGAGGTGGCCGAGCAGATGGAGCCGCTGGTGAAGCGGAAGGCGCTGGAGTTCCGCGTGAACATCGAAGAGCACATCCCGGTGGTGCTCACCGATCCCACCAAGGTGAAGCAGATCGTGCTCAACCTGCTCTCCAACGCGGTGAAGTTCACGAATCGCGGCTTCGTTTCCTTCGCCGCCTCTACCACGGGGAGCGAGCTGGTGGTGCAGGTGAGCGACAGCGGGATCGGCATCAAGCCGCAGAACCTCGACGTCATCTTCGAGGAGTTCCGCCAGGTGGATCAGTCGCGCACGCGCGAGTACGGCGGCACCGGCCTGGGGCTCAGCATCACGCGCAAGCTCGTGTCGCTGCTGGGAGGCGACCTCTCGGTGGAGAGCGAGTACGGCCACGGCACCACCTTCGTGGTGACGCTGCCACTCGACGGCGCCGGCGCCGGGGTGCAGCCCACGCAACCGATGGGGGCGACTCAGCCGGCGAGTTGACGGAGGCGTGGGCCACACTGATCTTTCGTGAAGACGCGAGGCCGCTGGCTGCGCTCAGCCGGCGGCTTCATGCGTGAGGGAAGCTCATTCACGGAGTATCATGTTCGATAGCGACATACGCACTCTCGTCGTGGTGGGCGCTCAGTGGGGAGATGAGGGGAAGGGAAAGCTCGTCGACGTACTCGCGGAGCGCGCTGACTGGGTAGTGCGCTATCAGGGGGGCGCCAACGCCGGCCACACGGTGCACATCGGCGGCCACTCGTTCGTGCTGCACCAGATCCCGAGCGGGATCCTGCATCCGGGCGTGCGCTGCGCGATCGGCAACGGCGTGGTGCTGGATCCCGATACGCTCTTCACCGAGATCGACGAGCTGGTACGCGACGGCGTGGATGTGGAGGGGCGACTCTACGTGAGCGACCGTGTGCATCTGGTCCTCCCGCACCATAAGCTGCTCGACTGCGAGAGCGCGGCCAGCCGCGTGATAGGTACCACCGGTCGCGGGATCGGGCCGGCGTACGAGGACAAGATCGCCAGGCGCGGGATCCGCGTGCTCGACCTCCGCCACCCCGACCGTCTGCGCGAGCTGTTGGGGCGCTCCATAGAGCACGCCAACAACCAGCTCGCTGCATTCGGCTCGGAGAAGCGGGCCGACCTCGACGCCACGGTGGAGCTCCTCGAGCGACTGGCGCCGCGCCTCCTTCCGCTGGCGGAAGATGTGGGGCTCGCGGTGCACCGCGCTCAGAAGGCGCGTGCCGCGGTGCTCCTCGAGGGAGCACAGGGCTCTCTCCTCGACGTGGATCACGGCACGTACCCGTACGTGACATCGAGCAGCACCACCTCCGGCGGCGCGGCGACGGGCGTGGGGATCGGACCCGGCACCATAGACGCGGTACTCGGCGTGGTGAAGGCGTATACCACGAGGGTCGGGAACGGACCACTCCCAACCGAGCTGGATGAGCCGCTGGCCAGCAAGGTGCGCGAGCTCGGGCACGAGTTCGGCGCCACTACCGGGCGCGCCCGTCGCTGCGGCTGGTTCGACGCGGTGGTGGTGCGCTACGCAGCGCGCGTGAACGGGCTCACGGGGCTCGCGGTCACGAAGCTCGATGTGCTCGATACGCTCGATCGCGTGGCGATCTGCACCGGCTACGAGGTGGACGGCCATGCGATCGACGAGTTCCCGGGCGACCTGGTGGAGCTCGAGCGGGTGGTGCCGCGCTACGAGTGGTTCGAGGGGTGGAAGAGCTCCACTGCCGGTGCGCGCAAGCTGGAAGAGCTTCCGGGCGCGGCGCGGAGATACATGGAGCGCATACAGGAACTTGCTGACACGCCGGTCGCGTACGTGAGCGTGGGGACCCGTCGCGACCAGATCGTCGGCGCGGTTTGACGGAAGGCAACTGATGGGAGCTGTCGCGGACGTAGGCATCGTGGGTGCCGGTCCATGCGGGCTCGCGGCCGCGGTGGCCGTGAAGCGCGTGGGGCTCGACGGAATACTCATCGACCGTGCCTGCCTGGTGAGCGGTATCGCGTCGTACCCTACCTACATCAACTTCTTCTCCACCGCGGACCGGCTCTCGATCGCCGGGATCCCCTTCGTGGTTCCCACCGAGAAGCCGACGCGACGTGACGCGCTGGCGTACTACCGCGCGGTAGCCAGACACTTCGACGTTCCGATCAGGCAGTACGAGAACGTGGTGTCGGCGGAAAAGCGGGGCGATCGCTTCCTCCTGCGCGCCAGGAACCGCTTCGGCGAGGAGAGCGAGCTGGATGTGGGCGCGCTCGTGGTGTCCACCGGATACTTCGGCCACCCCAACCGGCTCGGAGTGCCGGGCGAGAACCTTCCACACGTCACCCATCTCTTCACCGAGGGGCACTGGGCTTTCGATCAGGATGTGGTGGTGGTGGGCGGCGGGAATTCCGCGGTGGAGGCGGCGCTCGATCTGTATCGCGCCGATGCGCGCGTCACCCTCGTGCACTTTGCTCCCTCGATCGACCCGAACGTGAAGCCGTGGATCGTCCCCGACATCACGAACCGCATCAAGGACGGGAGCATAGGCGCATACTTCGAGTCGCGCGTCAGCGCCATCGAGCCCCACGAGGTGGTGCTCGACACGCCGCGCGGGGCCGAGCGGGTGAAAGCCCAGCAGGTGTACCTGATGCTCGGCTACCAGCCCAACAACGATCTGCTCGTGCAGCTCGGAGTGCCGATAGATTCGGAGACCGGCATCCCGAGGCACGATCCGGAAACCATGGAGACCTCGGTCTCCGGAGTTTTCATAGCCGGCGTGATAGCCTCCGGCTACGACGCCAACAAGACGTTCATCGAAAACGGACGTCATCACGGAGAACTGATCGCCCGGAAGCTCACCGGGTCGGCCGCTCCGGCTTTCTCAACTACACCACCTGAATGACGAAGACATCGTCCCCGGACGTACTCGAGCGCCTGGTCTCGCTCTGCAAGCGGCGCGGTTTCATCTTCCAGTCGTCGGAGATCTACGGCGGCACGGGATCGGTGTGGGATTACGGCCCGCTGGGTGTGGAGCTCAAGAAGAACGTCAAGGACCGCTGGTGGCACTCCATGGTCCGCACGCGCGACGACATTGAAGGGCTCGACGCTGCCATCCTCATGCACCCCCGGGTATGGGAGGCGAGCGGGCACGTGAGCGGCTTCGTGGATCCGCTGGTGGAGTGCACCAACTGCAAGCGGCGCTTCCGCGCCGATGACGAGCGGATCAAGGGTGAGCCGGGCTCGCCGGACGCCCAGTGTCCGAGTTGCGGCATGAAGGGGACGCTCACCGCGCCGCGCCAGTTCAACCTCATGTTCAAGACTTTCATGGGACCGGTGGAGGACACGGCCGCCGTGGTGTACCTGCGCCCCGAGACCGCACAGGGCATCTACGTGAACTTCCTGAACGTGCAGCAGGCGTCGCGGCAGCGGATCCCCTTCGGGATCGCGCAGATCGGGAAGGCGTTCCGCAACGAGATCACGCCCGGAAACTTCATCTTCCGTACCCGCGAGTTCGAGCAGATGGAGATGCAGTTCTTCGTGGAGCCGGGCACGGACATGAAGTGGTTCGAGTACTGGAAGGAGCAGCGCCTGCGGTGGCACGAGTCACTCGGGATCGCGCCCGAGCGGCTCCGCTTCCACGAGCACTCGAAGGAGGAGCTGGCGCACTACGCGCGTGCTGCCTTCGACATCGAGTTCGACTTCGGCGGGTCGCTCGGCTTCCAGGAGATCGAAGGAGTGCACAACCGCGGCGACTTCGACCTCTCGCGCCACCAGGAGTTCTCGGGGAAGAAACTCGACTACTTCGATCAGCCGAACAACCGGCGCTACGTACCGTACGTGGTGGAGACGTCGGTCGGCGCCGACCGCACCACGCTCGCGATCCTCGTGAACGGCTTCCGCGAGGAGGCGGTGCCGGGCGAGGACGAGGGGCGCACGGTGCTCGCCTTTCACCCGGCGATCGCGCCGATCAAGGCCGGCGTCTTTCCGCTGGTGAAGAAGGATGGTATGCCCGAGATGGCCTCGCGTCTCGCCAGCGATCTGCGCGCCTACTTCCCGGTGTTCTACGACGAGTCGGGCGCGATCGGCCGCCGCTACCGCCGGCAGGACGAAGTGGGAACGCCGTTCTGCATCACGATAGACGGCGAGTCGGTGAGCGACGGTACGGTCACCGTGCGCGACCGTGACACGCTGAAGCAGGAGCGCGTGGCGAGCGAACAGGTGCGCGACTACGTCCTGGAACGGATAGCAGCGTGACGTCGCTCTCGCTGGGGCGGCTGCGTGGCGGCGGCGAAGAGCTCATGGAGGAACTCTCGCGCGAGTACTACCGCGCTCAGGCGGGGCTGCAATCCTCCGCCGAGCTGGCTCCGATCTACGCCCGCCACGCCAATGTGCTCAGCGACGACTCGCTGGAGATGATGCGAGAGCTCTTCCGCGGCGCCGCGGCGGGGAGCGAGGAGCTCCGCTCGGCGCGCATCCTTCTCGACTGGCAGGCCGAGGGCCTCGTGTCGCGCACGCTTGCGCCGCTCGACGAGCGGGAGATCGCCTGGGAGGGATCAGCGATAGTGAACGTGACCGATGGCCGCCGGATCCCCTTCCAGCGGATTGCCATCGAGATCGCGAACACCACCGACCGCGCGGAGCGTCTCGTGCTCGAAGCGGCGCGTGCGAAGCTCGTGGCCGCGGAGCTCGCGCCGCTCAGGCTGGAGCGCTTCCAGCGCGAGCGCGACCTCACCGAGGGGCTCGACATAGCACCGGATTACAACGCTACCTTCGGCGCGCTGAGCGGGATAGATCTCGCTGATCTGGTCGACCAGTGTCAGGCTTTCCTGCGCGACACACGCGAGATGTGGGAGGACGTCTTCCGCGCGCGCGTGCGGCAGCAGCTCGGAATCGATCCGCGCGACGCCACGCGCGCGGACGCGCTGGCGCTCATGCGCGCGCCGGAGTTCGATCCATATTTCCCGAGCTCCGAGATGGAGCGGGAGATACGCCGTCAGACGGAAGAGATGGGCGTGGATGCGCACGCGGGCGGCCGGGTGATCTTCGACACCGTGGAGAGAGAAGGGAAGCGCTCGCGCGCCTTCTGTGCGCCGGTGCGCGTGCCCGACGAGGTCTACCTCGTGCTGCGACCGCACGGCGGTCAGGCGGATTACCGAACCTTCCTCCACGAGCTGGGGCACGCGCTCCACTTCGGCTACACGCGTGCCGACCTCCCGTTCGAGTTTCGCTGGCTCGGCGACAACTCGATCACCGAGGCGTTCGCGATGCTCTTCGACCACCTCATGCACGACCCGGGGTGGCTGCTGCGCTACACGGGGCTCGGACGGCCCGGGCTCCCGTCGTTCCTGCGCGCGGTGGGATTCGAGGAGCTGCACTTCCTGCGGCGCTACGCGGCGAAGCTCATCTACGAGTACCAGCTCTACTCGGGAGAGGTGTCGTGGGATTCGCTCCCGGATCTCTACGTGGCCACTCTCTCCGACGCTACACTCTTCTCGTACGCCGCCGCCGACGCATTCGTGGATGTGGATGCGCGCTTCTACGCCGCGCGCTACCTCCGGGCCTGGCAGCTCCAGGCGCTCATCACGCACACGCTGGTGGAGCGCTTCGACGAGGACTGGTACCGGAATCCGCGGAGCGGTCCCTGGATAGTGGAGCATCTCTTCGCCGAAGGACAGCGCGAGCTGGCGCAGGAGCTGGCCCAGCGCGTGGGCGGTGAGCCGCTGTCGTTCACCCCGCTCCTGCGCGCCACGGAGGCACTGCTCGTATGAGCGCCGCCCCACGCAAGGGCACGGCCGTGATCACGGGCGCTTCGCGGGGGATCGGGCGGGCGACCGCGCGACGCCTCGCCGCCGAATGGGAGATCGTCGCGGTGGCGCGCTCGGCGAATGAGCTCGACTCGTTGCGCCGGGAGATCGAGGAGGCGGGTGGAGACTGTTCCACCGTCGAGCTGGATGTGACCGACGCGGCCGCGGTGCGGCGCGCGCTCTCCGGGATAGATGCCGAGGTGCTGGTCAACAACGCCGGCATCGGAATAATGAAGCCGCTCCTCGAGCTGACGGTCGACGAGTGGCGCTCGATGGTGGCGGTCAATCTGGATGCAGTCTTCTATGTGACGCGCGCGCTCCTGCCCGGGATGGTGCAGCGCGGGCGCGGCCACATCGTCAACATCGGTTCGCTCTCGGGGCGCGGCGCCTTCGTGGGCGGTACCTCGTACGCGGCGACGAAGCATGCGCTCGTCGGCTTCAGCGAGTCGCTCATGATGGAGGTGCGCGATTCGGGCGTTCGCGTCTCGCTCGTGATGCCCGGCTCGGTGGACACCGGATTTTCGAGCAGCAAGGGAGACGCTGGCTGGAAGCTCAGCGCATCGGAAGTGGCCGAAGCAGTCGTGTACACGCTGGACCAGCCCGCGAACGCCCTCGTCTCCCGCGTCGAGCTGCGGCCGCTCCGGAAGAGCTGAGCGCCCGCCACGATTCAGCCCCGGTTTCCCGCGAGAGGTAGAACCATGTTCAGACCCGTACCCGAGCCCCACCCCCTCGCGACCCCGTACCCGCCGCCGCTCCAGGGCGCGCGTCCGGTATTCGCGGTCATGAGCGATCTCCTGTTCAGGTCCAAGATAGACGACGCGGCGCGGCGCAACGGGTTGGAGCTGCGAGTTGCGAAGTCGCTCGAGCAGCTCGAGCGCCACCTCGGGAGGAGCGAGCCGTCGGTCGTGTTCGTGGATCTCGAGGCCGATTCGCCCGACCCCGCCGCTGCCATCCGCGCGCTTCGCGAGCGAGCTGGCAAGAGCGCCGTGCACGTCATCGGCTTCGCGGGGCACACCAACATCGCGGCCATCGAGGCAGGGCGCGCCGCGGGCGCCACGCTGGTGCTCGCCCGCTCGGGGCTCGCCTCGCAGCTCCCCACGCTTCTCGAGCGCGTGGCGGAAGCTGAACGTGCTCGCGGTGACTCGGGCTGAGGGTGCCGTCCGCCTATGGCCTCAGCCCGCAGGGCGTGGCTAGATTGAGCGGCGTGATCGAGACCAGCCAGGAGAGCCCGCTCCCCGCCGCCGACAGCGCGATGCGCGAGCTCGTTGCAGTACGCGAGATCGCCCACGCGTTCCTCACGGCGGACAGGCCGGAGGAGGTGTTCCAGTACGCGCTCGAGCGGGTGAGCCCCCTCGTCGGGGCGACCTTCGCGTCGATCTATCTCGTCGTCGACAACGATGAGGCGATGCGACTGGTGGCCGCATGCAACTGGCCCGAGCGCTTCCGCCCCTTCCTCGGCCAGATGCGCGTGCGCTTGGGCGCTGGGCCCAGTGGAGAAGCCGTGAGTGAGCGGCGGATCATCCAGGTGCCCGATGTCTTCGCCGACGACTCGGTGGCCGACTGGCGCGAGGTGGCGAGCGAGCTGGGGTTCCGAGCGCTGGTCGCCATCCCGCTCCAGACGCACGGGATGGTACTCGGCGCGCTCACCTTCTACTTCGCCGAAGCGGGCGGAGCGAACGCCGAGGAGGGCGGGCTCCTGCAGATCGTGGCAGACCAGTTGGCGGCCACCGCGGAGAAGGCGCGACTCATTGACGACCTGAGACGTGCCAACGCCGCGCTGCTCGAGTCGAACGAGGAGCTGGAGCGGCAGTACGTGGCTGCGCTCGAGGCGCGGCGGCTCAAGGACGAGTTCCTCGCCAACATGAGCCACGAGCTGCGCACCCCGCTCACGGCGGTTCTCGGATACACCTATCTCCTGCAGGAGGGGATGTCGGGGCCGCTCACCACCGAGCAGCGAACCACCCTCTCGCAGGTCACGAGCTCGAGCGAGCGGCTGCTCGTGCTCATCGAGGATCTTCTCGAGCTCACCACGCTCAAGCGTGGCGAGTTGCACGTGAGCGTGGAGGCGTTCGATCCGCGTGAGACGATGCGCGAGGCGCTCGCCGTCACGAGGGGGAGGCCCGCTGCCGTGGCCCTCAGGGTAGATTTCCCCGACGGCGAGATTCGCTGGCTCAGGAGCGACCGGAAGAAGGTCGTCAAGATTCTCTCCAACCTGCTCAGCAACGCTTACAAGTTCACCGCGCAGGGTGAGGTGAGTGTGAGCGTGGAGTCGCACAACGACAGCGCGCGCTTCGTCGTGAGCGACACGGGGATCGGCATCGCACCCGAGCTGCAGCAGCTGGTGTTCGAGGAGTTCCGCCAGGTGGACGGTTCGTCCACGCGTCAGTACGGCGGCTCCGGGCTGGGGCTCGCGCTCTCGCGCCAGCTCGCGCGCCTGCTGGGCGGAGACATAGAGCTCCGGTCGTCGTCGAGCGAGGGCTCGTCGTTCGTGCTGGAGCTGCCACTGGAGTACAACCCGGATCTCAGGCGGGAGTCGTGAGATCGCTGGCTCGCTCCGGCCTCGCGCGGAAGTGGCAGAAATCACCATCAGGGCTTCCATGATACTCGAAACCACGACGTCGCAGTCGCCAGAGCAAGTGCTGGCAGCCGCCAAGAAATTCTTCACGCGGCGCAATCCGATATACGCCGCTTTCCTCGAGCAGGAGAGCCCCCGCCACCTGACCTTCCGCGGCCAGGGGATCGAAGAGATCGCGATAGGAGTGGAGCCCGCCGAGAGCGGCGGGACGCTCGTGCGCGGATCCACATACCTCTACGACGCGCAGGTGAGACGCTTCTTCACGACACTCGCCCCGTTGTCGGGTGCGGAGTGGAGGGAGGTAGGATGACGATCCCATTCGTCTCCAAATTGAGGGCGCGCCGCGAGAGCGTGCTCCTGGGACCGCAGGATGGCGAGACGATCGACGTGCGAGTGGAGATTCCGGAGCTCTGGGACGTGGTGCGCATCGTGGCGTCGCCGTCGGAGACGGTGCTTGCCTTGAAGGTGGCAGCGCTCGCGGCGCTCGACCCTCGCGGCGATCAGCGCGACTACGTGATGAAACTCCGTGGCTTCGAGATGCTGGACGAGCAGCACACTATCGCGGAGGCCGGAGCGAAGCAGAACTCGACGTTCCTGCTCACGCACCGCCGGCGGCGACCAGTACGGTGAGCGCCGTGCTGCCCCAGCCCGAGCGCGATGCCCGTGCAGGGGCCACGGTCGAGCGAGAGCGGCTCGTCGAAGCGGCCGCGCGCCTGCGCGCCGAGGTCGCGCGTAGAATTGTCGGGCAGGAAGCGGTGCTCGACGAAGTGCTGATGGCCATCCTGGCCGGCGGCCACGCGCTTCTGGTGGGCGTGCCGGGGCTGGCGAAGACGCTCGTGATCCGCTCGATAGCGGAGGCGATGCGTCTCGACTTTCGCCGGATCCAGTTCACGCCCGACCTCGTTCCCAGCGACATCACGGGAACCGAGATCCTCGAGGAGGATTCGGTGGCGGGCGGAACCGGGAAGCGCTCCTTTCGCTTCGTGCGCGGTCCCGTCTTCGCCAACATCGTCCTCGCCGACGAGATCAACCGCACGCCGCCGCGCACGCAGGCCGCGCTGCTGGAAGCGATGCAGGAACACCGAGTGACCGCCGCCGGCGTCTCGATGCCGCTCCCCGAGCCCTTCTTCGTGCTCGCCACGCAGAACCCCATCGAGCAGGAGGGAACGTATCCGCTCCCGGAAGCGCAGCTCGACAGATTCCTCTTCGACATCCGGATCGGCTACCCCGCCGAAGAGGATGAGCTGGCGATCCTCCGCGCCACCACGGGGAGCGATGAGATAGAGCTCGCTCCGGTGCTCGACGCGGAGCACGCGCTCGGCTTGCAGCGGCTGGTGCGCTCGATGCCCGCGTCCGATCCGGTGATGCGCTACGCGGCCGCGCTGGTGCGTGCCACGCGTCCGGAGTCGTCGAATGCGCCGGACCTAGTGAGGCGCTACGTGCGCTGGGGCGCGGGTCCCAGAGCGGGGCAGGCGCTGATACTCGGAGCCAAGGCGCACGCACTGCTCGGGGGGCGTCTGGCCGTGGCACCAGCCGACGTGCAGCGGGTGGCGTACCCCGTCCTGCGCCATCGCGTGCTCCCCAATTTCGCCGCGGAGGGCGACGGAATCACCGCCGAGAGTGTGGTGGACGAGGTGCTGAGCCGCGTCTCCCCGCCCCGGAGCGAGCTTCGGCTCTAGCGCCCGGGGGTGGCGATGGCGCGCCGCTGCTGATGGAACGCGACCTCGGGCCGTACGGCCCACTGCTCGATGCCCTGCGTGGCGTCGCGTGGCCGGCGCGGAGGCGCGTGCGCGGCGCGGTGACGGGGACGCACCACTCGCCGCTGCGGGGAGTATCACCCGAGTTCACGGAGTATCGTCCGTACCGACAGGGTGACGATCCCCGGCGACTCGACTGGAAGCTTCTCGCGAGAACGGACCGCGCTTCGGTTCGAGTCACTAGCGATCGCTCCACGCTCGGAACGGTGATAGCGCTCGACGCATCGGCGTCGATGGCGTTTCCGGATCCCGCGTTCGACAAGTGGATCCAGGCCTGCCGCATCGCCATGGGCCTCGCGGCGGTGGCGCTCGCCGCGGGAGATCCAGTGGGGTTGATAGTCGCCACGGCGAACGGGGCGCGCGCGCTTCTCCCACGCGCGCGGCGGAGCGTGCTCGAAGAGGCGGCGCGAATGCTCGATGCGATCGAGCCGGCGGGTGCGGAGCCGCTCGTGCCCGCGCTCGGCATTGCCGGAGCGAAACGCGGTTTCCGACTCGCGATAATTTCCGATTTCCTCGGTGATGCCGAGGATCTCCTGGCATTGGCGCGCCAACGCTCTAGCGCGGGTGGCGAGGTGCACGCCGTACACATCGTGGCGCGCGAGGAGCTGGAGCCCGGCAGTGCGGCCGTACTCGCCACGGACCCGGAAGCGCCCGAGATCCGGCGCCCACTGGCGGCGCCGACGCGCGATGAATACCGGCGCGCCTTCGCGCTCTGGCGCGAGGAGCTCGCGCGTGGTTGGCGCTCGGCGGGTGCCGTTTACACCGAGGTGCCGACTGACGAGGCGGCCGAGCGCGCGGTCAGACGCATCGTGAGTGCGGGAGCTGGCCTCACGCTCAGGAGCGCCGAGCGGTGACGTTCGCCTATCCCTGGGCTTTGCTCGCCGCGGTGGGAGCCGCCCTGCTGGTTCTCGCGCTTCACTTCATCGCGCGTCGCAGACCGCGCGCGGTGCCGTTCCCGACCGCGCGATTCGTTCCGGCGCGCAGCGTGCGAGCGCCGTCGCGCTCGACGCGTCCGGCCGATCTCCTTCTCCTGCTGCTGCGCGTGCTCGCACTGCTCCTTCTGGGCGCGGCGTTCGCGCGGCCCGCGCTGAAGGCGGAGCGGCGTCCATTGGCGAGAGTGGTGGCGCTCGATCTCTCGGCGTCGGGGAGGTCGTGGAGTGCTGCACGCGACAGCGCCGCGCGCTACCTGCGCACCGGCGATCTCCTCGTGGTCTTCGACAGCGCGGCCCGGCTCATCCCCGCTGACGGCCGCGATTCTCTCGCAGCGCTGGTGGGTTCGCACTCCCCCGGTTCGTTATCGGCCGCGCTCGCGGCCGCGACGCGCGCGGCAACCATGCTCCGCGATCGGGCCGACTCGGTGGAGCTCGTCGTCGTGTCGCCATTCGCCAGCGAGGAATGGGATGCCGCGACGGGCGCGGTCCGCTCGCTCTGGCGCGGTGCTGCGCGGCTGGTAGTCACCGAGCGCGCGGGGGATTCCGCGCGAAGCGGGTCCGCAGCGCCGACGGTGGTAGCGAGCCCCGAGCTGGACGATGATCCCGTGAGCGTCGTCGCGGCGCTGATGCGCGACTCGGCGGCGCGCGCCGATGTGCGCATCGTGCGCGGCACGCCGGGCACGGCGGACAGCGCGTGGGCGCGGGAGGCCGGGCACGTCCTCGTGCACTGGCCGGCGTCCACGCCCGACGAGTGGCAGCGGCGTGGGACTCCGGACACCGTAGGCGCGGTGGTGGCGGGGAGCGCCGTGCTGGTGGCGGACTTTGCGCGCACCAGCATGCCGCCAGCGGGCAGCGGGCGAGTGGTGGCTCGCTGGATCGATGGGGCTCCGGCAGCCATCGAGAGAGCGGAGGGAGAAGGGTGCGTGCGGGACGTGGCCGTGTCGCTGTCAGTGCGTGGCGACCTCGTTCTCCGCGAGAGCGCACGGCGCTTCGTGCGCGCGCTTGCGGCTCCGTGCGGAGGCGCGCGCGAGCTCGCGCCGCTCGGTGAATCGCGGCTGGCGGTCGTGCGCGGAGTCGAGCAGCCGGATGGCGCACGCGCGCCGATGCTTCCCGAGCGACCGGAGAGTCGCGCCTCGTCGTTGCT
>DATCXR010000290.1:0-1405 GCA_036565685.1 Gemmatimonadaceae bacterium | reverse complement strand
GGCCGGCTCGCCGGTGTTGACGATCATGAATCCTGGCGATCGCTGGGTGCGCATCTACGTCCCCGAGAACCGGCTCGCGGCGGTGAAGCTCGGGACGCCGGCCGCGATAAGCTCGGACACCTACCGCGACAAGGTCTATCCAGGCGAGGTGACCTTCATCGCTCGCGAGGCGGAGTTCACTCCGAAGACGGTGCAGACCACCGAGGAGCGAGTGAAGCTCGTCTATGCGGTGAAGGTGCGGGTCACGGGCGATACGACGAACGACCTCAAGCCCGGCATGCCAGCGGACGTTCAGCTGGCAGCGGCGGAGACACCATGAGTCGGTCCATGAACGGCGCGAAGGAAGGCGTGGACGATGGCTCGAACGTGAGAGTGACCGGTGGCGCCTCGAGCGACGGAGTCGCAGGCGATGTCGCCATCCGCGTGGAAGGTCTCACGCGCAACTTCGCCGCGCTCACCGCGGTGGATGGACTCTCGTTCACCGTGCGTCGCGGGGAGCTGTTCGGCCTGGTCGGCCCCGACGGCGCGGGGAAGACCACCACGCTCCGCATGCTCGCCGGAGTGATGCGGCCGAGCGCGGGCGACGCCGTGATCAACGGAGTGAGCGTGGCCAAGGACCCAGAGGCGGTGAAGCACGATCTCGCCTACATGCCGCAGCGCTTCGGGCTCTACTCCGATCTCACGGTGCTCGAGAACCTGGAGTTCTACGCAGACCTCTTCCAGGTCCCGAAGGCCGAGCGTCCGGCGCGTCTCGAGCGACTCTTCCAATTCTCCAACCTCGGCCCCTTCAAGGGCCGGCTCGCCGGGAAGCTCTCCGGTGGCATGAAGCAGAAGCTCGCGCTCTCCTGCGCGCTCATCCACCAGCCGAAGGTGCTGCTACTCGACGAGCCGACCTTCGGCGTGGATCCCATCTCCCGGCGCGACCTCTGGCTCATCGTGCACGAGATGGTGGCGCAGGGAGTGACGGTGGTGGTGAGCACGGCGTACATGGACGAAGCCGAGCGCTTCGACCGGCTCGCGCTCCTCCACGAGGGACGCATCATCGCGCTCGACGCGCCGCAGGCGCTGGAGGGCGCGATCGGCGGGACCATGCTCTCGGTGGAAGTCGATCGCGTGCGCGAGGCGCGCGCGCATCTCGCGCGGCATCCACTCGTGCGCCGCGTCGCACTCTTCGGCGACCGGCTGCACGTCACCGTGGCAGGTGGTGACGCGGTTGGCCAGGCGGATGAGCGGTGGGGTAGTCTGACGGTTGGCCAGGGGGATGGTATGTCGGCCGGTCGCGCGGCGAAGCTCATCGAGGACACCCTGCGCGAAGCGGGGGCCGGCGTGCGTGGCGTCCGGGTCGTGGCGCCGTCTCTCGAAGATGTGTTCATCGACCGCATCCCTGCAGGGGAGGCCGCATGAG
>DATCXR010000277.1:0-9096 GCA_036565685.1 Gemmatimonadaceae bacterium | reverse complement strand
GAAGACGCGCAGCTCGGCGCGAGCATCGTCCATCGATGCGCCGGCTTTCAGACGGCCGAAGATGACGACCGGCGGCCCCGTTCGGGGCTCCAGTGTGGCGCCGTTGATGCGCAGCGGCATCCAGAGGCGATGGTTTTCCGGGAAGGCGAATGCTTCGGGCATGACGCCGACGATCGTCGCGCTTTCGGTGCCCACCTGCACCCTCTTGCCCAGGACGCCAGGGTCCCGCTCGAACCGTGTCTTCCACACGCGCTCACCGATGACGACCACCAGCGGTTCACCCGGCCGCTCATCGCGATCGAGCAGCGTTCGACCGAGCAGCGGACGCGTTCCCATCAGCCGGAACGCGTTGGCCGTAACCTCCGCTCCGCGGACCGGTTCCACGCGTCCGTCTTCGGTCATGAGGTTGCGGACGAACCCATTCGCCGCACCGAGGTCCTTGATGCTCTCGAGCTGCGTGCGCCAGGTCGCGAAATCGTGCAGAGCGTGCGGTTCGACAGCCAGCCGCTCCCGGTCCCAATCGACGATCGACACGATCCGGTCGCCGCCTGGCACGTCGAGCCGCGGGTGGAGGAACTTGTCGGTTGTCTCGAAGTACGCCGCTCCCAGCCCGACCGCGACCGCTATCGCGACGGTGCTCACGACCGTTATCCCGGGATACCGCGTGAGCATGCGGAGACCGAGCTTGAGGTCGAGCGTGGAGAAGCGGGGTACGAATCGCATCGGGGTTGGGCTCCATGTGGCGAAGTACTCTGCGCGACAAAGTATAGATCGGATCACAGGGCGTCAACGGAAGCGGCTGCGCCGGGCACTTCCAGGCCCCCAGCGGTCTCGCTCGCTTCATGCGCTGCGAGGCTGGGGTAGGGTGCATCTGAAGCACCCCGTCAGGATCATTATGTCCCATTCTTGTTTTCCTGAGAATGGGACATTATTGTTCTCTCATACAGGAAGGATCCCGATGAGAAACCATCATGGCGCAAGAATTTGTGGTGCCAGCTCCGTGGGCGAGGCGCGGCTGGCGTCTCAAGATTCGCGACAGGGAGCGTGTAGAGCCGCCACACGTGACGCTTCTCTACAAGACAAGGAGCTGGCGCTTCGGCCTCAGGGAGAGAGCGTTCCTGGATGATGACCCTCCGGAACGAGATGTCCCCAGAGAGTTGGTCGGGAACCTCGAGGATCGAATCGACGAGTTTGCAGTAGTGTGGGATCGCCTCTATCCGGAAAATCCGGTGAAGTCCAATGAGAGTGAAGACGTCTAGCGCAGCTCGCAGCGGATCACATTCGAAGAAGCGAAGCCGAGTGCCTGCGCATAAGCCTCTCGAGGAGGAGCGGGGCGAGTCCCCGCGCCTCTACATCGTGTCGGCCCCTGGCCACCGGCTGCCCTCTGCACGAGTGGCGGAGAAGGGCGCGGTGTATCGTATCCGGGGCAAGCAGGCTCTGGTCGAAGAATTCAAGGCGGCGAACAGGCAAGCCGTCTGGGTGGCTCCCAACCTCGAATCACTTGCCCCCCTGGTGAAGGAGGCGCCTGCCGCGAGGGGAGAACAGCGGCTTGTAGTTCTGGGCGAGATGCGGGAGGTCACACATCACCTTCTCAGCGCATTGTTTCGCTACGTCGTAACGGCCAGTGATCACTTCAGGCTTCTCGAGCTCGATGAGCTCATGGAAGTTCTGACTTCGCCCGACAGGGGAGACCTTTTCATTGGCGGAGCCGTTGACGAGGAACGTGGCGCCGTTCTGCTCTACCGCGGAAGTGTCGAGCCGCTCGTCGTTCCACTGGCTTGGTTCCGGAACAAATCATCGGAGGCAGTCGCCGATCCGGACCAGTTCGATGTCACTGACTTCGGACAGACTGTCAAGCTGGGCGCATTCGAAGCTTCGGCTGACGCAATTCTCTACGAGTTCGATCCGGAGTACCGCCGCCGCTCCAGGAAGCGCGCTCTCTACGAGGACTCCTCCTTTGGCGCATCCGTCAGGCGTCTGCGACTGCAGAAGGGGCTTTCACGGCGGGATTTCCCGGGGATAACTGAGAAGGAGATCGCCCGGATCGAGCGCAACGAGATCAGTCGGCCGCACGCCAGGACGCTCGAGATATTGGCGTCGAGCCTCGGGGTGCCTGTCGAAGAGCTGGCTACCTACTGAATGCGCATTCGCTCTACGGACATCCTGTTCGGGTTGCCGCTGATCCCACGACCTACGGATTAAAAGTCCGTTGCTCTACGGCAGATGGCCGCGCGGGGGATTTTGAGTCCCCTGCGGGCGTCAAGCAGGCAGCCATTCCGGGCTTGACCTGCGAACAGACAATGGGCTACTATTAGCCCACTTGGGCTAATAGTAGCCCATGTGGGCTAAAAGTAGGCCAATTGGACAATGGGATAGCTCGATGCCCCGAAACGCACTCGACAACATCCTCGGGACGACGACGAAGATTCGCCTGCTGAGGGCGCTGCTGCCACTGCAAGCGCCCGCGAGTGGGCGAGAAGCGGAGCGTCTGGCCGCTGTCCCGCACTACTCGGCCGGCCGAGCGCTCCGCGATCTCGTGGCTCTGGGCGTGCTCCGCCGCACCACTACCCCGGGCACCCACCTCTACGAGATAAATCGGGAGCACGACCTGGTTCCCGCGCTGGCGGCCCTCTTCGAAGGCGAGTCGGCTCGCCTGGCGTCGCTGCGCGAGACGGTCGGGACGGCGCTGGCAGCGGCGAACCTCGAGGGCACCGTGTCATCGGTGATCCTCTTCGGCAGCGCCGCGCGCGGTGATGCACGCCCCGACAGCGATCTCGATCTGCTCGTACTCGCGGAGGATCGGTTGCGGAGCGAAGCCGCGGACGAATTCCTCGCGGCAGTATCAGAGCGCTTGCGCGCACGCTATGGGGCCCGCGCTTCGGTGCTCATGCTCTCCATTCCCGAGGCGCGAAAGCGTCTCGAAGCTGGCGACCCGCTCATGCAGAGCGTGCTCCGCGACGGTCGAGCCCTGCTCGGTGCCCCCGTTCAGGAGGTGCTGGGCAAATGGTGAACCTCGGCAGGACCAGGCAGATGGACCGCTCCCAGGCGGAAAAGTATCTGCGCGTCGCCCGCGCCCTACATTCCACGGCGGGTGATCTGAACCAGCTCGCGACAGAGGGGGATTCCTATGGGAACGCGATGGCGATCGTCGCGATCCACGCGGCCATCGCCTACTCCGAGGCATTGTCGATAGCGTTCCGCGAGCTCAAATCCGTAGATGGGGACCACTCGATGGCCGTCGATACGCTCCGCCACGCTATCGGCCACCGCGCGGACGAGGCGCAGGTAAGGCGACTTCGCAGGATCGTCGATCAGAAGTCTGCCGTTTCGTATCAGGGAGAGTACTACTTGCTCGCCGATGCGAGGGATGTCGTGCAGCAACTCGACGCGTTCGCGAAGTGGGCGCTCTCGGTCTGGGAGGAGCGACCGTAGAGGAGGCTCCCGACGATCACTGATCGCCGGCGCCGGCGATCAGTGATCGTGTCCATCACTACGCTTCCATAAGCGAGATCGCTTTCGGGCAGCAGCTGCCCCATCTCGGCTCGGAAGTCATGTGCTTCCGAGCAGCTTCCGAGTCCGGTCGACCATCGGATTATGAGTCCGTTGCTCTACGACGGCTGGCCGGGAAGGAGATTTTAAGTCCCCCGCCACCACGTCCTTGGCGATCCATCTCAGCGCCGCCCCCTACCCTATCAGCTCGCCCGCCGCCGCTCGGCGAAGATGCTCGCCACTTCCGCCATGTTCTCGCTTCCCCAGGTGCACAGCGGGACGAGCGCGTCGGCCAGGCTGCGACCGAGCGGGGTCAGCGAGTAGTCCACACGCGGCGGAACCTCCTTGTAGTCGGTCCGCGCCAGGACTGAATGCGCTTCCAGATCCTTCAACTGCTGGATCAGCACCTTGTCGCTGACGCCCCCGATCGAGCGCTTTAGCTCACCGTAGCGCTTCGCGCCGTCGCGCAGGAAAAAGAGGATCAGCGGCTTCCACTTCCCCGAGATGAGGTGGAGGGTGGCGTCGAGCCCGCAGGAGAATCCGGTACCGCAGCTTTGTGGAGTCATGATAGTCTCTGGGTACTTACCATAAGGTGCATACTTGTCATAAGGTAATCATGCCTGGATACTTGTTCAACTCCAACGAGGGATCCATGGCATGACCAACCTGAATGGAAAGACCGCCGTGATCACGGGCGGCGCTACCGGCATCGGCCGGGCGGCGGCAAAGCGCTTCATCGAAGAGGGCGCCTTCGTCTTCATCTTCGGCCGCCGGCAGGAAGCGCTCGACGCCGCCGTGGCCGACCTCGGACCCAATGCCCGCGCGGTGAAGGGCTCGGTCTCCGATCCGGCCGACCTCGACCGACTCTACGCGACGGTGAAGGCCGAGCGTGGAACGCTCGATATCGTCTTCGCCAATGCGGGGGCGGGAAGCCGGCTTCCGCTCGGCGAGATCACCGCCAAGCACATTGACGAGATCTTCGACGCCAACGTGAAGGGCTCGATCTTCACGATCCAGAGGGCGTTGCCGCTGATGGGCCCGGGCGGATCGATAATCCTGACCGGATCGAGCGCCGGCACCACGGGCGCCGAGGGGTTGAGCGCTTACAGCGCGAGCAAGGCGGCGGTGCGCAACCTCGCGCGGAGCTCGGCGGAGGATCTGAAGGGCACCGGCATCCGGGTAAACGTGCTGTAGCCCGGGCCCACGGCGACCGAGCTCGCGAAGGAAGCGCTGGGCGAGGAAGGGATGAAGCACTTCGCCTCGATGAATCCGCTCCGGCGCATGGCCGACCCGGCGGAGATCGGGGCCGTCGCCGCCTTCCTCGCGTCGCGCGACAGCAGCTTCATGACCGCCAGCGAGATCGCCGTCGACGGCGGTATCGCGCAGATCTGACGCGGCTTGAAAGCACACAACGACAGAGAAAAATCATGAAAACACTAGAAGGTAAGGTTGCAGTCATCACGGGCGGAAGCAGCGGGATTGGCCTGGCCACTGCCAAGCGCTTCGTGGACGAAGGTGCGCACGTCGTGATCACTGGGCGACGGGAGAAAGAGCTGAAGGAGGCCGCGGCCTTCATCAAGAGAAACGTGACGACGGTCGTTGGTGACGTCTCGCGCCTGGAAGATCTGGACCGGCTCTATGCCGTCGTGAAAGAGAAACACGGTCACATCGACATTCTCTTCGCGAACGCGGGCGCGGGGACAATAGGACCGCTCGCGGTCGCTACTGAGGCCCATTTTGACCAGACCTTCGACGTGAACGTGAAGGGGCTGTTCTTTACAGTGCAGAAGGCCCTTCCCCTCTTTAAAGACGGCGGTTCGATCATCCTGAACTCTTCGGTCTCGAACGTGTTGGGTGTGCCAGGGTTTAGCGCCTACGCCGCGAGTAAGGCGGCGGTGCGCAACTTCTCGCGCGCTTGGACGTTGGAGCTGAAAGACCGCAAAATCCGGGTGAATACGATGAGCCCCGGACCAATCGAGACCCCCGCCTTAGAGACAACGACGGGCCTTACCCCCGAGCAAGCCGAGCAAGCGGCCGCACAGTTTGCTTCACAGATCCCAATGGGTCGCAGGGGCAAGCCAGAGGAAATCGCGGCTGCCGTCACGTTCCTCGCCTCGGATGAAAGTTCTTTCATCACCGGCGTGGATCTCGCCGTCGATGGAGGCATGGCGCAGGTCTGACCCCGGCCCGGTCCCGTGGCTGGCCTCCGGCCTCGCCAGTCGTGCGACCACGCTTCTCAAACTTCAGTTCTAACGCAGGATCGGAGAAACATTATGAGCTACGCAATCATCGGCTTCGGCAAGATCGGCCACGCTCTTGCCACGGCGTTTGCCCGCAACGGCATCGAAGTATCAGTCGCAACCACGCGCGACCCGGAGAGCTTTGCAGCCGAAGCGGCCGCGATCGGACCCACGATCATCCCCACAAAGCTGGCGGAAGCGATCGAGGCGGACATCATCTTTCTGGCGGTCCGTTTCGAGTCGCACCGGGATGTCGCGAAGGCGCTCCCCACCTGGCAGGGTAAGACCATCGTCGATGTGACCAATGCCTACGGCGTGTCCCCCGAGGAGCTGGGAGGACAACCCTCTGCCAAGGCCGTCGCGCAGGCCTTCACTGGCGCCAGACTGGTCAAGGGCTTCAACCATCTGGTCGCCCCCATCTTCGAGCAAGATCCGGCCGTACATGGTGGCAGGAGAGTCGTGTTCCTGGCAAGCGACGATGATGGTGCCGCAGCGGAGATTGGTGCGCTTGCGGAAAATCTCGGTTTCTCGCCGATCGAACTTGGCGGGCTTTCGGAAGGTGGACTGCTCGTGCAGGCGCGCGGAAATAGCTGGGGTCGACTGATCTTCAAGGACCTGGTCGCGTTCGACTGAAGTGGCTGCTCCGCGTGGGTGGGACGTCCTCCATGGGTCAGCAGTCCCCGATGAACTACGAACGCATCGCCGCAGCATCCGCTGCGGCGGTGGCGGCGGAGCGCGTAGATATCGAGGCCCTGGTGTTCGACACGGCCGCGCATTTTGAGTCTCCCGCGTCTGCCATCTCGCCACCCGCTCGCCGGCACCGAAGAAGCATTCGCGATTACCTTGCAGCGAATGACTTCTGAAAATGGCGCTACCCCCGATGGCGGCTTCGCGACGCTCGGGCTCGATGCGCGACTGCTCTCTGAGCTGACTGCCCTCGGTTACGAGGAGCCCACACCCATCCAGCTTCAGGCCATCCCACCGCTGCTCGCCGGCCGTGACCTGCTCGGCCAGGCAGCCACCGGTACGGGCAAGACGGCCGCGTTCGCGCTCCCCATGCTGCAGCGATTGGCGGACGTCGACGGGCGTGGCTCGCGTACCAGCGCGCTCGTACTGGTCCCCACGCGCGAGCTTGCCATGCAGGTGGCGCAGGCCGTCCACCGCTACGGCAAGGGACTCGGCGTGCGCGTGCTTCCCATATACGGTGGACAGGCGATCGGGCAGCAGCTGCGTGCACTGAAGCGCGGCGTGGATATCGTGATCGCTACGCCGGGACGGGCACTCGATCACATCCGGAGGGGAACGCTGGACCTCTCGGGAGTCCGCGTGACGGTGCTGGACGAGGCCGACGAGATGCTCGACATGGGCTTCGCCGACGAGCTCGAAGCGATACTTGGCGAGCTCCCGGAAGAGCGTCAGACCGCGCTCTTCTCCGCGACCATTCCTCCTCGCATCGTCGCGATCGCCGAGCGGCATCTGCGCAACCCCGTGCGCGTACGCATCGCCGCCGAAGCGACGGGGGGCCAGGGGGTGGCGCGGGTGCGGCAGGTTGCCTACATGGTGCCGCGTGTCTCGAGGACGGTTGCCCTCGGGCGGGTGCTCGATGTGGAGAGCCCCACGCGAGCGATAGTCTTCTGCCGCACGCGCAACGAGGTGGATGAGCTGACCGAGACGCTCGCCGCGCGCGGCTACGGCGCGGACGCGCTGCACGGCGGGATGGCGCAGGAGCAGCGTGACCGCGTCATGCGGAGGTTCCGCGATGGCACCAGCGAATTCCTCGTGGCTACCGATGTCGCCGCGCGCGGGCTCGACATAGAGGATGTGACGCACGTGGTCAACTACGGCGTCCCACACGAACCGGAGGCCTACATCCACCGGATCGGTCGAACCGGACGCGCCGGACGCGAGGGGGTGGCGATCACCTTCGCCGAGCCGCGCGAGCGCCGGCTGCTGCGCAACATCGAGCAAGCCACTCATCAGCGAATCGAGATCGCTACGGTGCCTACCGTGGCAGACCTCCGGGCACGCCGTCTGGAACTGATCCGGGCCGCGCTACACGAAGCGCTCGTGTCGGGCGAGTACGAGAGACACCGCGTGGTTGCAGAGGGGTTGGCGGAGGAGTTCGACATCATGGATGTCGCCGCCGCCGCCGTATGGCTCGTGGATGAAGCGACGGGCGGTGAGGAAGAGACGGAGGAGATATCGGCAGCGGCGGCTCCGTCGGATCAGGAGGAGCGGGTAAAGGGCGGCGGCAAGCGCGGCTCTCGTCAGAAGGAGCGCTCCGAGCATCGCGCCGGGCGTAGCGCCGGGCGGCACACGGGACGGTCGATGCCAGAGTGGGATGTTGCTCGCCTCTTCGTGGGGGCCGGGCGCACGGCTGGTGTGCGTCCCGGCGACCTGGTGGGCGCGATCGCCAACGAGGTGGGAATCGACTCGAACATGATCGGCTCGATCGAGATCTCCGATCGTTTCTCCCTCGTGGAAGTGCCGGACGAGATCGCGGATGAGATCATCTCCGCGCTCCGCGCCAGCACCATCAAGGGGCGCAGAGTGACCGTGAGGCGCGATCGCGCCGATCAGTGAAAGTGCGCGGGGCGGGAATCGAACCCGCACTCCATATCAGCGGCGCTCAGCTGGTGCGGCTACCGCTCACCACCCGAGCGCCGCTCGTGCCTTATCGTCCGATACTTTCGGGTTGAACCAGCCAGGGTAGACCGCCGCTGGCGTCGTGAGCTCGTCGACGGCTCGCACCTCATCCGGCTCGAGCTTCACTCGTGCCGCGCCGAGGTTGTCGTCGAGCTGCTCCATCCGACTCGCCCCCACGAGCACCGACGAGACGAAGGGCCGCGTCAGCAGCCAGGCCAGCGCTACCTGCGCGACCGTGGCCCCGTGGTGCGCGCCGATATCGCGCAGCCGCTCGACCAGGTCGTACCCCTTCTCCCGATCGAACGGAATGATGTCGAACCCGGTGAGCCGTCCCCCGGAACCGCCGGGGTTCTCGCGCGTGTACTTACCCGAGAGGAAGCCGCCCGCGAGTGGACTCCACACCATGATCCCGACGCCGGCATCCTCGGCGAAGGGAACGATCTCGTGCTCCAGGTCGCGCCCCACGAGCGAGTACATCATCTCGGCCGCGCTGAAGCGCGTCCATCCGCGCTCGCGCTGCAACCCCACCGCCTTCGCGGCGAGCCACGCTGGCCAGTTGGAGAAGCCCACGTAGCGCACCTTCCCAGCCCTGACGAGATCGTTCAACGCATCGAGCGTCTCTTCGACCGGCGTGTACGGGTCCAATCTGTGGACGAGATAGACATCGATGTAATCGGTGCCGAGCCGGCGCAGACTCTCCTCGGCGGCATCCAGGATATGC
>DATCXR010000472.1:0-2882 GCA_036565685.1 Gemmatimonadaceae bacterium | reverse complement strand
GAAGAAGTAGTCCTCTCCGTCCACTTCGCCGGGGCGCGGGGGGCGCGTGGTGCACGACACCGAGTAGCCGATGTCGTCACGCGACTCCAGAAGCCGGTGGACGATGGTGGTCTTCCCCCCGCCCGACGGCGAAGAGAGGATGATCGGGAAGCGTCGCCTCACTCGACGTTCTCCACCTGCTCGGCGATGCGCTCCAGCTCCTCTTTCACGGCGACGACGTGGTGCGTCATCTCCGCGTCGCGCGCCTTGCTCCCCGTGGTGTTCGCCTCCCGCAGCATCTCCTGCAGAAGGAAGCCGAGTCGCTTCCCGACCGGCTCGCGCGATGGTGCACGGAGCGCCGCGCGGAACGCCTCGATGTGAGAGCGGAAGCGGTCTATCTCCTCGCTCACGTCCAGGCGGTCGGCCAGGAGAGCGATCTCCTGCGCGAGGCGCGCCGGATCCACGTCCACCCCGCCCGAGAGCTCGCGTACGCTCTCGCGCAGCCGGTCGCGCTCCTCCACGAGCCGTGCGGGCGCGCGAGCGGCGATCAGTTCGAGCCTTCCTTCCGCGGCGGCGACCCGCTCCTGGAGCACCGCCGCGAGACGCTCACCCTCCGCCTCGCGCATCCGCGTGAGTGCCTCGAGCGCGCTGCCCACCACCGCGGTCAGCTCGTCTGGCGAATCGGGACTCTCGTCCTGCGAAGTGTTGGAGAAGACCTCGGGCATTCGCAGCACCGTACCCACGCCCAGCTCCTCGGAGAGACCGTGACGCTGCTGCAGGGCGCGAAGCTGAGTCACGTAGCCAGCGAAGCGCTCCTCGTCTATGGACAGCGGTGCATCCGCTTCACGCTCGGCGCGCGCGGTGAGCGTTACGTTACCGCGCGCGATCGAGCGCCTGAGTTGCTCGCGCACCTCGGCTTCCCACCTCGCGAGCGAGGGTGGGAGCTTCACGTGGGGATTGAAGAAGCGGTGGTTCACGGTGCGCAGCTCTACCGTGACCCGCTGCGTGCCCACGCGGCCCGTGGCGGCTCCGAAGCCGGTCATGCTTCGAATCATGTGGAGCCGCGTAAGTTATGGCGCGACAAGAAGCTTGTCAATTCCAGAACTGCCACCTTACGCCGTACAACTGGCGCTGCCGCGGCTGCAGCATCCCGGGCACGTACTCGTAGACCTGAGGGCTGATGCCGAAGGTCGCACTCCAGAATATCACCGCGCTCTGGATGCGGACCTCGACGCGAGTGGCGAGAACGTGACTGAAAAACGCCGACACGACATTCGCCGGCTGGCCGGGGATGATCGACGCGCTCGGAAAGTAGGTGGTCTGACGATACTCGTGAGCCACGGAACCCAGGAAGCCGAAATCCCCGCTCGGGAAGCGGCTGATCCAGTTGGTCTCCAGGTAGAGCTCCTCGCGCGTCTGCGTCTGGGGACGATAGAAGCCGGAGTTGTTCCAGCGCACCCCCGATATGTCCACGCCGAGGTCCTTGTAAAACTTCCCCCTCGCGCTTCCGAAGATTCCGGTAACCGCATCCTCGTGTACCGGCGTGTAGCTGGTGTCGAAAGCGATGAGCGCCGGCAGAGTCACCTCCCCGCGCCGCATCACTCCACCCGCCAACCAGAGGCTGCCGATGCGAGTCCCGACTTCACCGCGCAGGTCCACCGCGTCGGTTCCATCAACGCCGCCGTGACGTCGGGCTATCGTACCGGCGATTGCGAGGAAGCTCATGGGTGTGAATCGCGCTGACGCTTCCTCCACCGAGGTAGTGTCGGCGCCGCGGTACTCGGCGTAGAGCGAGAGTGCGACGAGCGGATGGACGAAAGTCGCACGACCGGAGATCGCGTTGACGCTGCCGCTGTCGAGATCGTGATAGCGCTCGGCTGCGCTCAGGCGCAGGCGCCCGCGGTTCAATCCGGCCATCGCGACGTACTGCGTTCCGCTCAGCGTCGTATCGGCAGCATCGGGCCCGGCAAAGGGAAGCGGCTGCTCGCGGAAAGGCGTGTGCTCGTCGAATTTCTCGTTGGCCACCATCAACTGCGCCCACCCTCCGGCGGAGTCGGGATCGCCGTAGCCGCCGCGGATGTACGCGTCCGTGCGAGTGCGCTCCTGCCGCGGCACGCCGCCCGTGACGCTGCGCTGTGGATCCTGCTCGTCGCGCGTGCGGCTCGAGCGGTTGGCGAATGCGTCGATACTCCACGGACCCTTCGCCCAACCCAGGCGTCCCAGCAGCGCGAGATCGCTCCCGCCGCCCAAGGTGTTGTTCTCGGACGTGCCGTACTGCTGCCCCGCGAGCTGGAGCGCGAGACCGTTCCCGAAGCGCTTCCCGTAGAAGGCGTGGTAGAGGTTAGTACCCTGGTCGCCCGTCATCACGTCCACACGCGTGTTGGTGGCGGTGTGGGTGATGCTCCAGCTACGAACGTAGACGCGTAGCTCGTCAGCGCCGCGCTCCACGGTGATGTCCTCGAGCGACCAGAGCGGAACGTCGGTCATATCGGGCACGCCGCCGTTGCGCGGGTCGAAGGAGTCGAGCTCCACCCCGTCGTAGAAGATCCGGACGCGCGACGCGTTTCCCATGTACGATGCGAACTCCGGCGAACCGAGCCAGCCGGCGCGGATCTGCGTGACTCCTGGTATCCTGCCGAGAAAGTCGCCCAGCGTCAGAGCGCCGGAGGCGAAGAGCGAGTCGCGATCCCAGTGATACTCCATGATGCTTCCCACCAGCGCGGGACGCTCCGAGTGGGCGAGCGGCGCCTTGATGGTGTCCTTCGGAACCTTCGTGGTGTCGGAGAGGGTGTCCGAGGGGAGCGGCACCGCCGCACGCCGCGCGGTGTCCGCGGGCGCGCGCGTGGTATCCGAGGGAGCGCGGGTGGTATCGGTTCGCGCGGTGTCGGCAGGTGCGCCCGTCG
>DATCXR010000274.1:0-1515 GCA_036565685.1 Gemmatimonadaceae bacterium | reverse complement strand
GCCCAGCGGCGGCCCCGAGCCGCTCGGCGTGGTGAATCTCTCCGACCGATCGGGCGGGCAGCTCTTCACCGCGGGCGATCAGAAGCTGATCACGGCGATCGCGACGCAGATCGGCACCGCGATCCAGAACGCGCGACTGGTGCGCGAGTCGCTGAGCCAGCAGCGCCTGGTGCAGGAGCTGGCGCTCGCCCACGACCTGCAGATGCGCCTTCTCCCTCGCACGCAGACCGCCGCGCCGGAGGCCGACGTCGTCGCGAGGGTGATTCCCGCGGAGAGCGTGGGAGGCGACTTCTACAATCTCTTCCGGCTGAGCGGTGGGCGCACGGGCGTCATGATCGGCGACGTGTCGAGCCACGGCTATCGGGCGGCACTGATCATGGCACTCGCCATGAGCGCGTCCGCCATCCACGCGCAGTCGGCCACGGGCCCGGAGGAGATGCTCTCCGCGCTGCTCGGCACTCTGCGCGAGGAGCTCGCCACGACGGAGATGTTCATCACCACCTTCTACGGCGTGATCGATCGGGAGGCGGGGGTGCTGCGCTACGCGAATGCGGGGCATCCGTACGCGTACCACGTCGGTGCCGATGGCTCGGTAGAGCGGCTCGGCGCCATCGACGCGCCTCTCGGAATGGTGGAGTCGGTTCCATCGGCGCGCTCGCGCCCCTGGTCTCGTAACGACCTGCTTCTCCTTTTCACGGACGGCGTGAGCGATGCCCGCAACCGCTTCGGCGTGCGTCTCGGCGAGACGGCGGTCCTGGATGTGGTGCGCGAGAATCGCGCGGAGCCGCCCGCCACGATCCTGGAGCGGGTATTCGAGCTTCTCGAGGAATATACAGGCGAGGCGGTGCAGGCCGATGACATCGCCGTGGTACTCACGGCCAGTTGAGTACCGGTACGGATGCGCGTGGCGCATCGAGAGGTATCAGAGGGTGAGCGGCGATTGGGGCGGATCGCCGCCGCCGGTTCGCAAGAGTCTCGGGCAGCACTTTCTCAGCGATCCGCGAATCCTGTCGCGCATCGCTGATGCGCTCGGCCCCCTGCACGACACCACAGTGTTGGAGATCGGCGCAGGCCGCGGCGGGTTGACCGACCAGCTGCGCGAGCGCGCTCGCCGCGTGATCGCGATAGAGCTGGACCGCGCCCTCGCCCAGCTTCTCCGCGTACGCTACGCGGGAGACGACCGTGTGAGCATCGTGGAGGGCGACGTCTTGCGGATGCCGCTCGGTGAGCTGGCCGGCGGCGAGTACGCGCTGGTCGGCAACGTGCCATACTACATCACCACACCAATCGTCTTTCACGCACTCGAGCGCCCGCGCCCGTCGCGCGCGGTCTTCCTCGTGCAGCGCGAGGTGGCGGAACGAATGACCGCGGCTCCCGGGAGCGCGGAGTACGGAGCGCTCACCGTGAATCTCCAGGCGGCCGCGCGGGTAGAACCGCTCTTCACGGTGCCGGCTGGTGCGTTCCACCCGCCGCCGAAGGTTCAGAGCGCCACGGTACGGATCGAGCCGCTCGCGG
>DATCXR010000265.1:0-2949 GCA_036565685.1 Gemmatimonadaceae bacterium | reverse complement strand
CGATCAGGTCACCGTCCTTCACCGCGAGATCGTGCACCGGCACCGGAGGAAGGTTGAGCTGCAAGGGCTGCCAACGGGCGCCGTCGTCGAAGCTCACCCACACGCCGCGCTCCGTGCCCACGTAAAGAAGACCGCGGCGCTCCGGGTCCTCGCGGATCACGCGCGTGAACTGGTCGCGCGCGACGCCGGCGTCTATTCGCGTCCACGTCTTTCCGAAGTCGGTGGTCTTGAACAGGTACGGCTGGTTGTCATCGAGCTGGTAGCGATTGGCGGCCACGTAGGCAGTGCCGAGATCGAAGTGCGACGCCTCGATGATCGAGATGCGAGTCCAGGGCGGAAGATCCTTCGGAGTGATGTTCGTCCAGTGCGCGCCGCCATCGCGTGTCAGGTAGATCAGTCCATCGTCGGAGCCCGTCCAGATCGTCCCCTTGCCATTCGACAGGGGCGACTCGGCGATCGCGAAGACCGTGGCGTAGTACTCCACCGAGGTGTTGTCCTTGGTGAGCGGCCCGCCGGACGAGCCGAGCGTGGCGGGATCGTGGCGCGTGAGATCGGGGCTGATCGCTTCCCAGCTCTGCCCCTCGTCGCGCGAGCGGAAAACGCCGTTCGAGCCCATGTAGAGCGTGTTGGGATCGTGCGGCGAGATGAGGATCGGGAAGGTCCACTGGAAGCGGTACTTCAGGTCCTTCGCCGCGTGCCCCATGGGATTGTCGGGCCAGGGGATGATGTTCCGCTGCTGGCCGTTCTTCGTATCGAGTCGCGACAGGTACGCGTAGCTCCCCGCGTAGATGATGTTCGTGCTGTCCGGGCGGACCTGGATGTAACCTGACTCGCCGCCGCCCGCGTCGTGCCAGTCGGCCATCGTGATGCCGCCAGGCACCGCGCTCGGCCCGCAGAGCGTGGAGTTGTCCTGCTGCGCGCCGCAGACCTTGTAGGGGAAGTCGGTCGTGGTGGTGACGTGGTAGAACTGCGCGGTGGCGTAGTCCTGCTCGCTCCACGATCGTCCGGCATCGAACGAAACGTTCGCGCCGCCGTCGTTCCCCTCGATCATCCGCTTCGGATCGTTGGATGCGATCCAGAGATCGTGGTTGTCGCCGTGCGGCACGCGGATCGACTTGAAGGTCTTCCCACCGTCGGTGGAGCGCCAGAAGCCCACGTTCAGCACGTAGACCGTGCTGGTGTCAGCGGGATCGGCGAAGATGCGCGTGTAGTACCAGGCGCGCTGGCGCAGCTTGCGCTCCTCGTTCGTGCGCTTCCACGTCTTGCCACCATCCGCCGAACGAAAGACGCCGCCCGAGTCGGCTTCGATGTTGGCGTAGAGGATGTTCGAGCTCGCCTTGGAAACCGTGATCCCGATGTTGCCGATGATCCCCTTCGGAAGACCCGGGTTGCGCGTGAGCTCCGTCCAGTGCTCGCCCGCGTCCGTGCTCTTGAAGATTCCGCTCCCCGCGCCGCCACTCACCAGAAGCCATGGCTTGCGCCCCGCCTGCCAGAAAGCGGCGTAGATAGTGTTTGGATCGTTGGGATCGAGGACGAGGTCGGTGACTCCCGTGGAGTCGTTGCGGAAGAGGATCTTCTTCCAGGTCTTCCCGCCATCGGTCGTCTTGAAGACGCCGCGCTCCGGATTCGGCGCCCACACGTGTCCGAGCGCGCCAACGTACACGACGTCCGGGTTGCGCGGGTCCACCTTCACGCGCGCGATCTGCCGAGTATCGGCGAGTCCCACGTGCGTCCACGTCTTCCCGCCGTCGGTCGTCTTCCACACGCCGTCGCCGTGCGAGACGTTCCCGCGGATGTCGTACTCGCCCGTACCCACGTACACGATGTCCGGGTTCGACTCGCTCACCCCGATCGCGCCGATGGTTCCACCGAAATACTTGTCCGACATCGGCTTCCAGCTATGCCCGCCGTCGGTGGTCTTGAACACGCCACCGCCGGTGGTCCCCATCCAGTATTCGTACGGCCGCTTGTCCGACCCGGCGACGGCCACCGAGCGCCCGCCGCGGTACGGCCCGATCTCGCGCCACGTCAGTGCGGCAAACAGCGAAGAGTCGTACGGCTGCGCGCTCGCGGTGCTCGATGCGCTGGAGCTCTGCGCCTGCATGGAGCGCGGCGTGACGGCGTCAGCGAGAACCAGTGCGCCGAGGATCGCCGAGCAGGTGAGTACCGCTGTGCGCACGAAGCGCGGGATGGGCGACGAGGTAATCGAGAAGTGGGTCATGAGCAGCGAATTGTGAGCGGGCGACGAAAGCGAGAGGGCCAGCGACTAGACGACAACTTACTCGCTACTCGTTCAACGCCCCAGAGCGCGGAGGCGTTGTGGCCTCGAGGATCCCGGGAAGATCGACGTCCACCCAGCGCAGCTCCCGACGCTAGTGCGGTGGTGGCTGGTCGCGTGCATCTCACGGGAGGGGTTCATCGCGCGGACCTGCGGAGGCGGAGGGCGCGGAGATTAACTGAGAGGACGCGGAGAACGTCCTGCGGCAGCAGGCATCGCGATCGTGAGACTGGCTGCTTTTCGGAGGAAAGCTCCCTCTCGGTGAGGGACGCGGAGAACGCGGAGAACCGCGGAGAACGCGGAGAAATGCCGTAGGGCAGAGATCTCGAACAGGAGCTTTTGGGGGAACTGCTCCCGCACCGAGAGTCCTGCCCACCCGGGCAGAACAGGAGGTGAGGGAGCAGTTCCCCCATTCACACCGAGCTCTCCCTCTCGGGATCTCCGACGAGGGGCTGGATGCCCATCCCCGCAAGGTGTTCTCCGCGTCCTCTCAGTTCATCCCCGCGCCCTCCGCGTGCGCAGGTCAGCGCGATGAACCATGCCCCTGAGATGATCCCGACCAGCCGCGATGTACCAACCTGACCCCAATCCGCGATCATGGCGCAGCGATTGACGTTCTGAAGAGCGTTCCATACAAACCGGGTAAACCACTCCCCCGAGGCCGCCATGAA
>DATCXR010000257.1:0-27593 GCA_036565685.1 Gemmatimonadaceae bacterium | reverse complement strand
GGCCGGAGCGGCTGCACAGTTCACCGCGGCGCTGGTGCCCGCGCCAGCGGCGCCGAAGGTGGACACCCTGGCGCAGGCCGACTCCGCACGTGAGGCCGCGAAGGAGCTCGAGGAGCGGATGACGAGCATCAAGGAGTGGGTGGACTCCGCCGCCGCCGCGCTCGCGGCGCAGCCGGCAGCGGTTCCGCCCGTCCCGCCGGATACCGCGCGCATGCCGAAGTTGCCGCCGCGCTCGGACAGCTCGCGAGTGCCGAAAAACCCGCCCGATACCAGCGCGCAGCTCTCGCGCCGCCCGCCTGGATGAGGCGCGCCGCCGGGCTGCTCCTGACCGTGGTTGGCGCGGGGCTCCTGCTCTTCGTCGGCGTAGGCTACGCCCGCGGCTTCCTGGGCAGGGAGCGTGCGCAGGCGCGCTGGGAGCAGATCGCCCGCACCAATGGCGACAGCTCCACGCGGCGCGGCGCCGCCGGTAGTTCGACGTCGTACGATGCCGCGATCGGCGATCCGGTGGGCCGCCTCATCATCCCTGCCGTGGGGCTCGACGAAGTCGTGCTCCAGGGGGTGGACGAGAAGCAGCTGGAGGCGGGACCTGGCCACGTACCCGAGACCGTGCTCCCGGGCGAGGCTGGAAACTCCGTGATCTCGGCGCACCGCGACCGCCACTTCCATGCGCTCGGCCGCGTGGCCGTGGGCGACACCGTGATCACCGAAACACGCGCCGGAAGAGAGCGCTGGGTCGTCACCCAGCTACGAATCGCGGAAGCGGGGAAGCCGGCCATCTACCCCACGAGCGACCCGACGCTCACCCTCACGACCTGCTGGCCGATCCGCTACGTGGGCCCCGCACCCGACCGTCTCCTCGTCACCGCGAGACCGGCCAGATGAGTCGCGGCCAGGGCGCTCGCAGCGGCTCCGACGCGATCGGCATCGCCCACGGGGCGCCCCCAGGCGTCCTTGACGCTGTTGTTACCCACCCGTATGCATCCGCCACCGCACCGCACTCGGTAGTCTCGATCGGAAGCACGAGCCATGAATCGGAGGTCAGTCGTACCATGAGCTTCAGTCGCACGACCATCGCTGCCAGCGCGGCTCTCGTCGCCGCTTTTACCTTTACATCCACTCTCCACGCACAGAACGCCTCGCGCGGGAAGGCGATAACCCCGGAGGAGGTAGACGGCGATCTCCGATTTCTCTCCTCCGACCTCCTCGAGGGGCGCGCTCCAGCCAGTCGCGGCGGGCAGCTCGCAACCGAGTACATCGCCGACCAGCTGCGATCGGCTGGCGTGGAGCCCGGAAGCGGCGACTCGTACTTCCAGAAGGTCCCCATCGACGTGGTGACCATAGATTCGAGCTCCGTCGCGGTTCGCGCATCGGGGAAGGCGAACGCGACGCTCCGCCAGAGCGACGACGTAGTGGTGTGGGCCGGCTCCGCGGTACCCGGGAGCAAGGCGAGCGGCGAGCTGGTATTCGTGGGCTACGGCGCGACCGCGCCCGAGTACGACTGGGACGATTTCAAGAACGTGGACGTGAAGGGAAAGGTCCTCCTCGTGCTCGTGAACGATCCCCCGGCGCCGGCGTCGGAGCCGAAGCTCTTCGGCGGAAAGGCGATGACCTACTACGGCCGCTGGACCTACAAGTTCGAGGAAGCCGAGCGTCGCGGGGCGGCGGGGATGCTCATCATCCACACCACCGCGGAGGCGAGCTATCCCTGGCACACCGTGGTCAGCTCCTGGACCACGCCGCAGTACATGCTCCCACGCGACTCGAAGCTCCCACCGCCGCTGGGCTTCCGCGGCTGGATCACCAACGACGCCGCGGGGAAGCTCCTCGCGAGCGCGGGACTCGATCTGGCGGCGCTCCGCAAACAGGCGCTGTCGCGTGACTTCCACCCCGTATCCACCGGGATCACGATGGACTTGTCGTTCCGGAACGGAGTGCGGCGCATGGAGAGCCGCAACGTGGTCGGGATAGTCCGGGGTCAGAAGGGGTCACTGAGCGACGAGTACGTGGCGTACAGCGCGCATTGGGACCACTTCGGGATCGGGCCGAAGGTCGATGGCGACTCGATCTACAACGGCGCCGTGGACAATGCTTCGGGGGTGGCCGCGTTGCTGGCCGTGGCGCGCGCCGCGGCTGAATCGCCGAAGCCACGCCGCTCGCAGATCTTCGTCTTCGTGACAGCCGAGGAGGCGGGGCTGCTCGGCTCGTCGTACTTCGCCACGAACCCCACCGTCCCGGCCAGCAAGATCATCGCCGACCTCAACATGGACGTGATCACTCTGGAGGGGCGGGTGAAGGACCTTACCGTGTTGGGGGAGAACAAGTCCTCGCTCGGTCCGATGCTCGCGCACTTCATCTCACGCGACGGGATGCGCATCTCGCCCGACGATCACCCGGAGGCCGGTCACTTCTACCGCTCCGACCATTTCTCCTTCGCGAAGGCGGGGATCCCCGCAGTTTCGATCGGCGCCGGAAACGACTATGTGGGCCGTCCGAAGGGGTGGGGGCAGCAACGCGGCGACGACTACACCGCGCACCGCTACCACCAGCCGTCGGACGAGTACAGCCCGGACTTCGACCTGCGGGGCGCGGCGCAGATCGCGACGATCGTCCAGCGTTTTGGCGCCACCCTGGCCAACTCGCCGGTGAAGCCCACGTGGAACAAGGACGCCGAGTTCAAGGCGGTGAGCGACGACGGGAAATAAGCCGACTGGTGTGTAGCGCCGGCACCGTGGCGCCGGCGCGGCGGCGCGGCCGCATGCGGGATGGTATCTTTACAGGCAGCGGGCAGTTACGACGCAGGGCCGGGGTCGAAGGATCGGGCGTGAAACTCGCAATACGTAAGTAGTGGCGTCTGTCAACCGCTTGAACTCATCAGTTGCCGGATTGTACAATAGGCGTACCGACACGTAGGAGGTTTCGATCGCCATGCCTACCCCCTTTCTGAGTTCCGAAGAGTATGACGAGCGTGCGCACCAACTTTACAACGAAGGTCAGTATGACGATGCGCTCGAGGTTCTTCGCGAGGGGCTCGCTCTCTACCCGAATTCGGTAGAGCTACACATCGGGGTAGGGTATGCGCGGCTCGCGCGCGAGGAGTACGCGTGGGCGCGTCAGAGCTTCGAGAAGTCGCTGGTGCTGGACCCCGACCACGAGGATGCGCTCGCGGGTTACGGCGAGACGCTCCTCAAGTTCGGTCAGCACGAGCAGGCGGTGTCCACCTTCCGCAGGATTCTCGAGCTGGGCTACGCCGACGACATCGACCTCATTCTCCAGATAGGCCGCGCGCTCTTCCGTGAGGAGCTCATGGACGAGGCGCGCGACTTCTTCGAGATCGCGGTTCGTGAGGCGACCGAGCTCGCCGAGGCGGCGGCTTGCCTGGGCTACGTTCGTCACCGGCAGGGCGACGACCAGGGTGCCATCCAGAGCCTTCAGCGTGCTCTGCAGCTCGATGACGAGCACGCGGAAGCGCGCATCTACCTGGCCAACATCCTCTACGATCGCGGTGAGTACGAGTCGGCGCTCTACCACCTCGAGCACACCGAGCCCGGCGATCACTGGGACGAGCTGGGGATCTGGCGGCTGGTCGAGCTCAAGAAGTCGCTCTACCGCCTCAGCGACGACGACCCGGAGCTGCGGCCCTGGGAAGAGCGCCTTGGCGAGCTGGCCAGCGAGGTAGACGATATCGACGACCTCCTCTCGGAGATCGAGGCGCGTGCGATGGAAGACGACGCACGCGCGGCCGGGATGGCGGGGAGAGGGCAGCTCGAGCTCTTCGGCGTCCTGCTCAACGACCTGGCTGATCGTCGTAATCCCAGCGGCAACGGCGCGGTGGACGAGCGCGTCGAGCACCGCATCATGATGACCGACGGCCGCCAGTACGTTGGCAGCTGGGAGCGGATCGTGCGCGCCATGCGCGACGCCAACAAGGCGATGGCGGGAAGGTCGCTGCAGGAGTTCATGGCCACCGAGGCGCGCCGTGGCTACTCGCTCACGGGAGTGAAGATCCCCACTGGCGACGCGGAGAGCTTCATTCGCGGCAGCGCGAGCGCGGGGTTGCTCCGCATAGTTCGGTGACCGCCGCCGACCGGCGATCGGCGCTTGCCGCGCTCGAGGCGGCGCGCCCGGGGATGGCGAAGCTCGACGCCTCGCGACACCCAGAGGAGATCGCCGCCGACATCATAGAAGTCTGGAGCTCGGTCGAGACCGCCCTTCGTTCATTGATGGGTGGCTCGACTCTTTCCGGCCAGGCGCTCATCCGCGAGCTTCGCTCGCGCGAGCTCATCTCGCTCGACCAGGCGCACTGCCTCCTCGAGCTTCAGGCCGTGCGCGAACGGGTGGACGACACCGAGTATCAACCGACGCAGGCGGACATCGCCACGGCCCGGGAGGCGTACGGCGTGCTACAGGCCGGGCTGGTGAGTCAGCCCGCGATGGCCGCTTCGGCCGGCGCGGCTCCGTCGGCACCGACAGCCTCGGGCACCACGCCCCCGTCGCCCGGCGCCGGCGGATCGCCCGCGGCTGTGTACGTGCCGCCGCCGCGCGAGGAGTACGGCGGCAGCAAGCGGTCTCTGCTCCTGGGCGCGCTGCTCATACTCATCGCCATCGTGCTGGTGGCGGGTGGCGTCTACTGGTACGAGTTCCGGGACGGCTCGCTCCCGTCCGATGTGAGGGACGCGATCGCGCTCTACGAGCGAGGCCAACCGGAGGCGGCGCGCGCCGCCTTCACGCAAGCCACGCGCGAGCACCCCGGGATGGCTCTGCCGCATCTCTACCTGGGTCGGATAGCGCGCGCCGAGGGCGACTTCGCTGCCGCCGGGAACGAGTTGAAGGAGGCCGTGGAGCTGGAGCGGGAGAGCACGGTGTCGCTGAACGAGCTCGGCGCCTTCTTCCTCGCGCGGGGCACGAGCTTCGCCAATCAGGGGCGGCCCGATCTCGCCACCTCCGATTACAACGCCGCACGGCGGACCTACGTGCGCTCGCTCCAACTCGATCCCGCCGACTCCACGGCGCGCGGCTACCTGGGTTGCGCGCTCGCCCGCCTGGGTCGCACGAACGAGGCGGACCAGTGGCTCCAGCGCGCGGGGAGCGGGCCCTGGTCGGCGTGTGCGACGCAGGGTGCGGCGGCTCCCACCTCCGCGCCGCAGGGTCCGTGATCGAGCTCCGGGACGTCAGCAGGGTCTATCGCTCACCCCTCGGCCGCCCGATCCGCGCGGTCGAGGGGTTTTCTCTTACCGTGGCGCGTGGAGAGGTGGTGGGGCTCGCCGGTCCTAACGGTGCTGGGAAGAGCACCCTCATCAACATCCTCCTCGGCTACCTGAGCCCCACGTCGGGGAGTGCCGCGATCGCGGGCCGGGCGCCGCGCGAGTACATAGAGGCAAACGGAGTGGGCTACCTCTCCGAGCTGGTAGCGATCCCATCCTCGTGGACGGTGCGCTCGGCGCTCGCTCGCTATGCGGTACTCGCGGGACTCGCCAACAGCGAGATCCGGTCGCGCGTGACCGAGCTGATCGCGCTCCTCGGCCTCGAGGAGCATGAGAAGAAGAGGGTGCGGCAGCTCTCGAAGGGGACGCTGCAGCGGCTCGGGCTGGCGCAGGCTCTCCTCGGCGACTCCGATGTACTGATCCTGGACGAGCCGGCCCACGGCCTCGATCCCATCTGGACGCTCCGCTTTCGCGATCTCGTGAGCGAGCTGCGCCGGCCTGGCCGCGCGGTGCTGATGGTGTCGCACGACCTCGATGAGCTCGAGCGGACCGCCGACCGCGTGGCGATCATGCACCGCGGTCGGCTCGCGCGGATGGTCGAGATCGATTCGGCCACGCCATCGCTGGAACGGCACTTCCGTGAGGTCACGGCCGAGGGGGTAGCATGAGCGGCCGGCTGGCGCGCTACGCGCTCTTTCAGGCGAGCGACTATTTGCGGGAGCGCGGTCTTCCCCTCCTTCTGGTCGGCGCGCTCCTCCTGCTCATGGCCATACAGGGCGCGATCGGTTCGGCGGGTGTGGATCTTGGCGGAGGGGAGTTGCGCACGCTCGCGACCGCGATGGTTTTTCTCGAGCTCTTCGCGCCCACCGCCGTGCTCATCGCCGTCAACGGAATCATCTCCGGCGACCGGAAGCGCCGCTACTACAGGCTGCTCTTCTCGAAGCCCATCTCGGCTCCGCGCTACTACGCGCAGGCGTTCCTGGTGAGTCTGTTCGGAACGCTAGTGGCCACGCTGCTGGTGCTCGTGGCATTCAGGGCGGTCGCTGGCGCGATTCCGATATTGGCAGCGCTGCACTTCGTCCTGCTCTACTTCCTGCTCTTCGGCGGAGTAGGCTTCCTGCTCTCCGCGATCACCGAGTACGATTGGATCGCGCTGGGCGTGGTGTGGTCGCTGGCATGGCTACTGCGCTCCTGGTTCCCCGCGGGTGAGAGTGCGTTCGGCCGAGTGGTGGATGTGCTCCTGCCGCCGTTGCAGCTTCTCGCTGGTGCGGCCGCGCCGCTTCTGGGCGGCGTGGGCATCGACGCCCATTCCCGGCTCTGGGTGGTCGGCTACGGTGTAGCCGCATTCGCGGCCGGCCTCCTCGTCGTCAGGTATCGTCCAATGGCTTCGTAGACCAGTGATCTCCCTCCCGCTGATCCCGCACGACTCCGTAGTTCGCACGGTGCTCCCGAACGGCCTGACGGTGCTCCTGCGCCGCGACGCATCCGCGCCCGTGGTGGCCATCGTCACCTACGTGAAGGCGGGCTACTTCGACGAGAGCGACGACGTGGTGGGAATCGCGCACGTGCTCGAGCACATGTACTTCAAGGGGACGGGACGGCGCGGCGTGGGTGAGATCTCGCGCGAGACCAAGGCGCTGGGCGGCTACATCAACGCCGGCACGATCTACGACCACACCAGCTATTACACCGTGGTCCCCTCGAGCGGCTTCGAGCGAGCGCTCGACATCCAGGCCGATGCCTACGCCAACTCGGTGATCGATGCTCTCGAGCTCTCGCGCGAGCTGGAGGTGATCATCCAGGAGGCGAAACGCAAGCGCGACAATCCGTCGGCCGTGAGCGTGGAGACGCTCTACTCGCTCCTCTACGAGAAGCACCGGATGCGCCGCTGGCGCATCGGCACCGAGGATGCGCTGCGCTCGCTCGCGCGCGACGACCTCATGTCGTTCTATCGGTCGTTCTATCGTCCGCAGGCGACGATCCTCAGCATCGTGGGCGACATCGATCCCGATCGCGCGCTCGGATCTGTAGAGGGTCACTATGGGTCGCTCACGGCGCTGCCGGTGGAGCGCACCCCCGGTCCGGAGGAGCCCGAGCGAACGGGCTTCCGCTATCGCGAGCTCTCGGGTGACATCACCCAGACCCAGCTCGCCTTCGGCTGGCGCACACAGGGAACGCTGCACGCCGACACGGCGCCGCTGGAGCTAGCCGCGGCGGTGCTCGGGAGTGGCCGAGCGTCGCGCCTCTATCGCGCGGTTCGCGAGCGTGAGCTGGCCGCATCGGTCTCCGCGTACGACTACACTCCCACCGAGCTGGGCGTCTTCGTCATGCGGGCCGAAGGGCCGCCCTCGAGCGCGCGTGACGCGGCGCGCGCGATGTGGGATCAGCTTCGTACGGTGCGCGAGGCGGGAGTGGGGAAGGATGAGCTGTGGCGCGTCCGCCGGCTGCTCGAAGCGCGCTGGATCCGGCAGCTCGAAACCATGGACGGCCAGGCCAACTACCTCGCGCAGTGGGAAGCGCTTGGCGACTGGATGCTCGGCGACCGCTTCCTCGAGCGTTTGTTGACCGTGCCGCCGGAGACGGTGACCGACACGGCGCGTCGCTATCTGGGCGCGGAGCGCTCCGCGGTGCTGGCGTACCGCCCCACCAGCTCGCCGCCGATAGCGCGCGACGCCGACGAGATGCAAAAGACCCTCGACCGCTCACCGCGCCCCGCGCCCCTCCCGGTTACGCCGCCCTTCCAGGCGCGCAAACCGGCTGTGTCGGAGCACCCTCCCGAGCTGGAGCGCATCACCGCTGGTGTGCACGTGTACCGCAGCGAGCTCGGACTCCCGATACTCGTTCGCCCGAAGCCGAGCGACGGAGCGTCGCTCGTGCACGCCGGCGCTTTTGTGCTTGGCGGAGCCGTCGCGGAATCCGAGCTCCACGCCGGTCTCACCATGCTCATGACGCGCACCGCGCTCAAGGGAACGGAGAGGAGGAGCGCCGAGTGCATCGCGGAGGAGGCCGAACTGCTGGGTGGAGCGATCGTGGCGAGCGCGGGCTCGGAGAGCTTCGGCTGGGGAATGTCGGTGCCGTCGGATCATACCGCGGCCGCGCTCGAGCTGCTGGCGGATGTGGCGCAATGCGCCACCATCCCCGACGAAGCGCTCGACACCGAGCGCGCGATCGCGGTGGCCGGGCTAGAGCAGTTGCGCGACGACATGCACCGCTACCCCATGCGCCTGCTCACACGCGCTGCCTTCCCCGACCACCCTTACGGCGTTCCGGTGAACGGCTTCGAGAGCTCACTGGCCGCGATCGACGCTGCCCAGGTGCGCGAGTGGCACCGCGAGCGAGTGCTTCGGTCGCACGCGGTGGTGGTGATAGTCGGCGACGTGGATCCCGGCGAGGCCGCGGCCGCGGCTGCTCGGCACTTCAGACGCATCCGCCCCGCGGAGCGCGCGCCGGTCGCGCCTCCCGACTGGCCCGAGAGTCCGGTTCTCTCGTACGAGTCGAGGGAGAAGGCACAGACGGCGCTCGCGCTCGCATTTCCTTCGCCGGATAGACGCGACCCCGATCGCTACACCGCGCGCATCCTCTCGGGGATCGCGAGCGGGCTCGGTGGACGTTTCTTCGAGGAGCTGCGCGACAAGCGCTCGCTCGCGTATACGGTGTCCGCATATCCAGTGGAGCGCTCGCTCGCGGGGATGTTCGTCAGCTACATCGCCACCTCCCCCGGGCGCGAGGACGAGGCCCGCCAGGGCCTCCTCGCCGAGTTCGCGAAGCTCCGCGACTCCCCCGTCAGCGACGAGGAGCTCGCCCGCGCTCGCGAATACGCGATCGGCACGCACGCCATCCGCCAGCAGAGCGGCGCCGCCGTCCTCGGCGACATCCTCGACGCCTACCTCTTCGGCACCTCCCTGGAGGAGCTCACCGAGCACGACTCCCGCATCCGCTCCGTCACCGCCGAAGCCATCCAGGCGCTGGCTCAACGTCACTTCGATGAGCGGAAGCTGGTGCAGGGAGTGGTGCGCGGGAGGGAGTGAGAGGGGAGGAAGCAGAAAGCAGGAAATGTAAGGAAACAGGAAACAGGGAACGGGAAACAGGTAAGAGCCCTTGGGGGAGGAGCTCTCTACCCCGAGGCAGTTACCTGTTTCCCGTTTCCTGTTTCCTTTCCCCTCTTCCTACTCCCCCAGTCCCGCGATCGCCCGCTTCAGCGTTCCCGCCGCGAGGCGGATGCGGCCGGAGGGGGTCTGGAGACCGAGGCGGGTGGAGTAGTCGCTCGCTTCGAAGGCGATGACGCCTCGGATGATCGGGTGGTTCGTGGACCAGGCGAGGATTCCCCAGAGCGCGCGCGACTGACTGAGCTCGCCGTGCACGGTAGGGTAGCCGCCGGCTTCGAGGATCCAGTGTTCCTTTTCGGGTGCGTCGCGCTGGGTGACGAGCCAGCTGTCGATGGTGCGCTCGGCCTGGCTTATGTCGAGAGCGCCGTGAGGGCCGGGGAAGAGGGTGAGCGCTACGGCGTCCACGGGCGACGAGCGCGAGGCGGCCCATGCGTAGAGCGCGCTGTCGCGCGCACTGAAGCCGCCGACGTGGGCCATCACGCGAGTATCCGGATTTGCGCTGTGGACGGCGCGCGCGGCGGCGGCGATGTAGCGCTGCCAGACGCCGAGCGGGCGCTCGGCGGCCGCGGTTGGCGACGAACGCGACGCGCCGCGGGCGCGGCGTGGAAGCGGCGAGCGATTCGTAGGTCCGGGGGTGGCGATGGTCCATGTGCCGGCGGAGGCGCCTACTGACGTAGGGTCGACGACAGGGACGAAATAGTCGGGCCGCACGATGCGGGCGATGCGAGCGGCATCGCGCACCAGTACGTCTATGTTCCCGGCATCACCGCCCGGTGCACTGGCGTCGCCGGGAGCATCCACCGCTGGGTGCGCGAGGTCGAGCGCGATGACGATCAGGCGCTCGCCGCGCACGCCGTCCAGCGTTTCCGCGAGGGAGCGCAGAGCGGCTGCGGACGCGCCTCGCGGCGAGATGTAGATGCAGAGCGCCTGCGTGCCAATGGAATCGGCGATTGCGAGGTCACGCTGTACGGAGCTGGTGGGTACGAGCGAGCCGACGGTGGGAAAGACCTTTATTCCGATGGTGAAGTCGCGCTCCGGCCGCTCGCGCAACCGCTCTGCGGCGAAGCGCTCGTAGCTGCGCACGGCGTTCGACGCACCCGGGAGCGCGGCCACGACGCTACCGGCCCACGCGAGCGCGACGGCCGCGACCGCGACGTACATGGCGCCGGCGATGCCGCGCCTGAGCGGCGCGCACGGCACGATGATGGGGATGTACAGATACCACGGAAGCGAGAGCGCCGCTGGAACGGTGCTCAGCGCGATCGCGCCGCGCTCGGCGGCGATGAGTACCAGGAGTGGGTCGGTAACGGGATACCCGGTGTCGGCGAGATACGCGGCGGCGTAGATGATCGCGAGAAGAAGATCGTAGATCGCGATCGGGAGCCCGATCACCGGCGATATGAGACCGCGCGTGGTCGCGTAGATGGCCTGTATGGCCACGAGCGCCACGGTAATCGGCCAGATCCAGGCTATGGAAGCGAAGGCGCGGCCTGTGAGGAGTGAGCCCGAGAGGAGGTGAACGGCCAGCGCGGGGAGGAGCAGGAGGCCGGCAAGCCCGCTGATCGCTACCAGCAGGGGCGGTGCGGATCGCAGTTGAGCCGCGCGCCCGGCCACCCACAGGTCCCACAGGAGAACGGCCGCGCAGAGAATCAGGTGCGCGATGGCGAGTTGCTGCAGCTTCATGACGACCGGGAGTGGTTCACGCTTCCCGACGCTTCACCGTGCACGATTGTCACTCCGCTATTCCCCCTCGAGCCCGCGTGTGTCTAACTTGACCTCGTGTTTGCTGCCTCACTCTTCCGTACGCCGCCGAATCTAGCGCGTGTCGAGCGTTTTCCCATGGTGGAAGCTCGATCGTGAGCCGCGCACGCACCTTCGCATCCTCCCTCGCACTCTCGCTCGGCGCGCTGCTCACGCTCTCCGCCGGGTGCGCGCACGCGCAGATCGACCGGGGCCCGCTCATACAACCGGCGGGGCGTGTGGACGTCTTCGTCTCCAGCATCACCGCGGTGCAGGGCGCCGTGGAGCTGAGCGCACCAGCCGGACGCTACGTGCGTGTAGCCGCGGTGGGAGGGCTCGGCGGGTCGTGGGACGGTGGCTCGAGCGGTCTGAGTGCGCGCGCCGAGCTGACAGGTCGCTTCATGCTGGATCCCGAATTCCGCGCCCGCTGGGCGCCGTACGCAGCGGGCGGACTCGGTGCGCGCTACGACCGCGTCGCTGATGGCTGGCGCTCGACGCTCGTGATCGCGCTGGGCATGGAGGGCCCCGACTGGAACGGCGTCGTCCCCTTCCTCGAAGTCGGCTACGGCGGCGGTGCCCGCTTTGGAGTCGGCCTTCGGAAAACCCGCCCCTTCGGCCGCTGAAAGCACAAAGCCCCCGCACGAATGCGGGGGCAAAATCTTCACGACCATCCAACCGGCGATTACATCAGGCAGCCGAAGCGGCGCTGGCTGTCTCGTGCTCGGAGGAGGACTTCGGCGGCTCGCAGAAACGGAGTCCCAACGTCTTGAGCTCGCTGATCTGGCTATCCTGGAGCTCCGGGTACCGGTCCTCGATGTATCCCATCGTGTCTTCGAACCACTCCAACTGATGCTCCGGAGCGGCCTGCAGTACACCACAACGAATTATGTGCTGGAAGAGCTCATCGCGGGCCTGCTCGAACGGTGTAGAAGAAATTGTTTCCTTGTGACGGTTTCTCTGTTTGGCCATTCAATCCATCGGGCTAGGGTCCATTTAATTTAACGAGCGTCAGGCAGTATTTGTACCCTCGCTGGTATAACGCGTGAAGGTGGTTCAATCGTTGTGTCGCTCGCTCGTCGCGCCGGGATCGGCACCCAGAGAGTGCTCGGCGAGGAGCTGGCCGAGCACCTCCGGCGAGTCCTCCGGGACGAGGCGTCCTACCTGCGCCATCCGCACCAGGCGGCTCCCCGGAATCGCCCGCTGCACTCGCTCGGGGAGCCCGCCGTCGAGCCACGGCTCCGCCTCTCCCCAGACTATCAGCGTGGGCACGGTGAGGCGCGCGAGCGGGAGCGATTCCACGTCGTCGGCGCGCAGAGCGCGGGCCAGCGCCAGAAGGTGCATCACGCCGTCGGCACCGGCGTACGGCGCGAGGTAGCGCGCCACGAGCCGCGCGGGCATGGCTTCCGGACGGGCGACTCCCTCCTCCAGGACGCGTTTGAGAAGAGGTGCCGCGCCGAGCACTCCCTGAGAGACCCGCAGCGCGAAGCGCGCGGTACCGAGCTGGATCGAGCGCACGTCGCGACCGGGGCATTCGTCGAACGCGACGCTGTTGATCAGCGCCAGCCGGCGCACGCGCCCGGGGCGCGTACACGCGAGGCGCTGCGCGATTCCACCTCCGATACCGAGTCCCACGACGGTCGCCTCGGAGACGTGCAGCCCCGCCAGCGCGCGGTCGAGGTATTCGGTCTGCGCGGCGATCGAGAAATCGGCGTCGAGCGGTCTGTCGGATTCGCCGTAGCCCAGCAGGTCTATGGCGAAGGCAGTCAGCCCGGCAAGGGTCAGCGCGGGGGCGATGTTGCGCCAGAGAAAGCTGGACGTCCCGAAACCGTGGAGGAGAACCACCGCCTCGCCACCGCGCCCGTACCGTTCGACGTGTACCGAGCCCGGTCCTACGGGAATCCGCAGCAGGTCGGCTTCTATGACTTGCTCCATAAGGCGTGGAAGCTCCATGAGTGGCGCGCGGTGGTCAAGCGTACCCTGCCTTGCTTGATTAACCCCGGCGCTCCGGTAGTTTTCATTGTCCGTATGATGCGCGCGAGTTGGGCAGCCGCGCGGACATTGAGCAGGATCTGGTGTATGATGGAATCTGAGCCGACGTACGGCGAGCGCAGGAAGCGCGATCTGGAACAGTTGCTGCGCGGGCTCGCCGAGAGAATCCTCGAGCTGGACGCGAAGGGCGCGCTGCTGGAGCACGCGGGCGAGCTCACGCGGATCATCGGCGACGTGCGCAGTGAGCTGTTCCACTACGAGGTGCGAGCCACCTACGACACGCCCGAAGTAGCCGAGAGCCGGCGCATAGTGGAAGAGGCAAAGGGCCAAACCGAGAGCGATTGGGAGAAGACCGAGTGGGAAAGGGACGACGAAGAGCCAACGTGGTGAACCAGCAGAGAGCCCAGTCCACCAGGCAATTCTACCTGGTGCTCCTGGGGATAGCCGTGATCGGCGGGCTGCTCATCTGGCGCACAGCCGGAAAGGCCAACAGCCGCGTCGTGGCTATAGACGTCAAGGCGACGCCTGCGCAGGCGGAGGGATACCTCATGGGGAACCCCAACGCGCCGGTGCAGATCATGGAGTTCGCCGACTTCGAGTGTCCGGCGTGTGGTCAGTTCGCTACCGTGACGGAGCCCGACGTGCGCAAGCGCATCGTGCAGACCGGTCTGGCGAGCTACCGCTTCTTCGACTTCCCGCTCACCGAGATCCACAAGAACACGCTCGCGGCCTCCAACGCGGCGGCGTGCGCTTCGGACCAGGGGAAGTTCTGGGAGATGCACGACGTTATATACCAGCACCAGCCGGAGTGGAGCTCGGAAGCGACCTCGGATCCGAAAAAATTCTTCGGGCGCTACGCGAATCAGATCGGGCTCGACGCGTCCACTTGGAGCAAGTGCTACGATGACGAGCGGCACCTGCAGCGGATAATGGCCAACAGGGCCGAGGGCGAGCGTCGCAACATACGTCAGACGCCGACCTTCGTCATCGGCACGAAGATGATCCCGGGGAGCCTGTCGTACGATATGCTCAAGGCGTACGTGGACTCCGCGGCGGCGCAGGTTGCCAGGAACGCGGCTAAGCCGGATTCGGGAGCGCAGGGCGGCAAGTAAGTGCGCCCTCGCAACCTGATAGCGCTGCTCGCCCTCGTGGGCGTGTTCGTCGCGCTATATCTCACGCTCTACAAGATCGGCGTGATCGGTGTGCTCACGTGCAACGTCGGCTCCTGCGAGACCGTGAACACGAGCAGGTGGGCCACCTTCCTGGGCCTCCCAGTCGCAGCCTGGGGGCTCGGTACGTACATCGTCATTCTCGTTCTGGCGCTGGCCGGAATGCAGGGAGTGGCGCCGCGCGAAACCGCGTGGCTCACCGCCCTGATCACGGGGTGGGGAGTGCTTTTTTCCGCCTGGCTCACCTACCTCGAGCTCTTCGTGATCCACGCGATCTGCATGTGGTGTGTCATCTCCGCCACGCTGATGCTGCTCCTCTTCGTCACGAGCGTGTTCGACTTGCGCCAGGAGCTGCGCGGAGGGTGACGCTCGGCCCGCCGTACGGCCGCCAGAAGTGGCGTCTGCGCCGGCGGCCGGGCAGGGTGTAAAATCGGTGGCCAGGCCGTGGCGGCGCCGTGGTCAGAATGGCCTCTCCGACATACCCTCCTGAATCGTTTTCGACCCTTCCATCGTCATATTAGAGTGGCTGCTCACTATGGTACGAGAGGTGCTTCAGTGAGCGCTGCGCGGCGGGCACTTCGGTGCAAGCCGCGGCCGGGCGCCGGTTGCCCGGAACGACTTCAACTCCATCGACGGAGTCAATATGTGGGGCAAGCTGTTCCCCGAGAGAATTTTCGCGCGCAGGATGAATCGGGACGCGGAGAAGCGTCTCCGTCTCGCTCAGGCGCGCGCTGAGGAGTCCATGGTGCGCGCGCACGTGGACAACGCCATGATGTTCGTGGATACATTGTCGGAAGATCTTTCCTTCGATCGCGCCATCGAGACGTACGTGCGCGTCATGGGGATTCCCGAGCCGCTGGCCAGCACGGTTGCGACTCGTTCGCTGGTTGCGCTTGGTGAGGAGATGATGCCGTATCGCAGCCGGCTCGCCGAGGTACCGAAGGTGGAAGAGACGCCGAGCGGTCGTCCGCCGCTGCGGCTGGACCAGGCGTCCGACGCGCAGGTGAGGGTGGTGCGCCGGGCGTAGACGGCGGGGTCAGATCTGGAATCGTGAATCGGTACAAGCGCTACGCCGCTTGTACCGATTCACGATTCCAGATCTGACCCGTCACGCTTTGGGGTCGTCCTTACGCCGGTTCTCGAGGAAGACGCTGCGGAGCATCTTCTGAAGCACGGGATCGGAGAGCGTCACGTCTTCGAGCTTCGGCACGACGTGCATCTGCAGGTGAGGGCCGTGATACTTGCCGTCGGTTTCCACGGGGCCGCGATCGGTCTCGCGGAGAGCCGGCGCGGCATCCCAGATGGCTAGAAGGTCGGGGTCCTTCGCGGCGAGACGCGTGAGGAGCGGCCGCGCCTGCGCGGGGAGAAGCGCGAGGAAGCTCTCGAACGCGTCGGCATCGATGTCGGCGCGCAGGCGCGAGCGTTCCTCCGGTGACAGGGAGAAGGAGCTGTCGGGTCGTCCGCTAGGTGGGGTCATTTCACAGGCCAACTTACGGTTGAGGTGCCTGCTTCGCCAGACTGCGGCGCGGCACCTGGTTGCGCGGCCCGGCACATCTGGTGATCGCGCGCCTGGCACGCGGCATCAGCCGCAAGGGAGCTCGAGCTCCGAGAGAGTGTGAGCGGTCGCGCGGTTCGCGTAAAAATCGAGGCCGAGCGGCACGAGCCCGGCCGCTTCGAAGCGCGAGAGGTACCACCTCGCGGAGCGAGCGTGGAGCGCATCGACATCGCCCTCCACTTCGTCGGCGCTCGTGAACGTCGGGAGGTAAGCCACTCCGCCGAGGAGGCGGTGGATGTGCTCCAGCCCCCGCCCCACTTCTCGATCGCTCAGAAAGTGCAGGACATCGGCACATATTACGATGTCGAACTTTCCGCGCAATCCCGCCTGATCGAGCTCACCTACCGTCCCCGGACGGATCCCGCGTGAGCGGCCGTACCGGCGCACCGCGTACTCGCTCGCGTCCACCCCCTCGTAGCGGATCGCCGGCCGGAGTCGCACGAACGGCGCGCGCCAGGTCGCCTCGCCGCACCCCACATCCAGCACCGAGCGTACGCGGCGCTCGAGCACCAGCTCCGCTACTCCCACCGCGAGGAGGACGCGACGGCCGATTTCGGTGGGGGTAGCGATCCGGTGCCGCGGGTCGCGGTACCATCTGTCGAAGTAATTCCTGTCGAAGCGCTTCGAGCCGTCCTTCACCTCTTCCCTCGCCATTGCGTGGTCCCGGACTGCGCAGCATGCTTATCCGACCTGATGAACACCAGCGGGAGGAATGATGGAGAAGAGCGAAGACGATCGCGAGAGCGCCGCGGAGCGCCCTGCGACAGTCACACGACGCGCGTTCGTGAGCGCGGGGGTACTTGGCGGTGCGGCCGCCCTCACCGGAATGCGCTTCCCCGGGATCGGTGCGGCTGGCTTGGCGGTGAACGAGTCGCGCCAGGCCGGCGTGGCGTACACTCCTGGCGAGTTCGAGCTGCAGGACATGACGATAGCCGAGCTCCAGAGCGATATGCGCTCGGGGAAGTACACCTCGCGCAGGCTCGTGGAGCTCTATCTCCAGCGCATAGACGAGCTGGATCAGGCGGGGCCGAAGCTCAACCAGGTGCTCGAGACCAATCCCGACGCGCTCGAGATTGCCGAAGCGCTGGACAGGGAGCGGCAGAGCAAGGGGCCGCGCGGGCCGTTGCATGGCATTCCGATCCTTCTGAAGGACAACATCGCCACGGCCGACCGGATGGCCACCACGGCTGGATCTCTCGCGCTGCTCGGCGCTGTAGCGCGGAAGGATTCCTTCGTCGCGAAGAGGCTGCGCGATGCGGGCGCGGTGCTGCTCGGCAAGACCAATCTGAGCGAGTGGGCCAACTTCCGGTCGAGCAACTCATCCAGCGGGTGGAGCGGACGGGGAGGGCAGGGGCTCAACCCGTACGCGCTCGACCGGACTCCATCGGGTTCGAGCGCCGGGTCGGCCGCGGCCGTGGCGGCGAACTACGCGGCGGCCGCGATCGGAACGGAGACCAACGGTTCCATCGTGTCACCATCCGCCGCGTGCTCGATCGTGGGCATCAAGCCTACGGTGGGGCTGGTGAGTCGCTCGGGTGTCATCCCTATCGCTCACAGCCAGGACACGGCGGGTCCGATGGCGCGCTGTGTGGCTGATGCGGCGGCGGTGCTGAGCGCACTCACCGGTGCGGATAGCGACGACGAGGCCACGGCTGCGAGCCAGGGGAAGACTCGCCGCGATTATACGGAGTTTCTGGATCGCAACGGCCTGCGCGGCGCACGCATCGGCGTGGCGCGCGAGCGGTTCTTCGGCTACAGTCCAGCCACCGACGCGCTCATAGACGACGCGATAAAGTTGATGCGGGAGCAGGGGGCGGTGATCGTGGATCCCGCCAACCTCGACATCCGCCTGGGCTCCGCGAGCTACACGGTGCTGCTCTACGAGTTCAAGGCGGATCTCGACAAGTACCTGGCCGGACTGGCCTCGTCGCCCGGGATCCGCACGCTCGCCGACGTGATCGCCTTCAACGAGAAGCACGCGGATCGCGAGATGCCGTTCTTCGGTCAGGACATCATGATCGAGGCGCAGGAGAAGGGGCCGCTCAGCACGCCGGAGTACCAGGAGGCGCTCGCGAAATGCCGCTCCCTCACGCGCGAGAAGGGGATCGACGCGCTCATGGATGAGCACAAGCTGGATGCGATCGTGGCGCCGACGCATGGTCCGCCGGGGCTCATCGATCTCGTGAACGGCGATCCCGGTTCGGGCGGAAGCTCTTCGACGCCCGCGGCGGTTTCTGGCTACCCGAGCATTACGGTGCCGGCTGGGTACTATTTCGGGCTGCCCGTCGGGATGTCGTTCTTCGGACGCGCCTGGTCGGAGCCGGTGCTGATCAAGCTGGCGTACGCGTACGAGCAGGCGGCGAAGATTCGCCGGCCGCCGACCTTCGCGCCATCAGCGGACCTTCCCTGGACGGGGCGCCCACGCGCGAGCTGAGCGAGGCGGGCTGCTGATAGACGGAGGCGTAGCGGACCTTCCAGTCACGCCGTCGTTTATTCAGCGGCTCGCGGCCCCAGTATGTGAACGGCCAGTGGGCCAGAGCGTTCCAGTCGGCCAGGTACGTCTCCTCGATCTCGTCATCCACCGGTTGGAGCCCCAGCGACTTCACGACTCGCGTCTTGACGTCGAGGTCGACGCCATAAATGAACAGGTACCCACCTGGCGAGAGCAGAGTCGCGATGTTTCGCATGCACGCGTCTGCCTCCGAGTCGTACATGTGGCAGAGCATGTTGTTGGCCAGTACGACATCGTACGATCCGATCGCCTTGGCGAGCGATGTGTCGCATGCGTCCCGCAACACCCACGAGTTGTTGACCATCAGCCTGGGCGAGATCCTCAGAAGGTCGCCCTCCCTCATGAAGAGAGCAGTCGGCGATCCGTCGCACAGCCGGTCGAGCGCTCCTTCTTGCAGCCGCATCAGCTCGTGCTCGTGACGCGAGTACAGTCCGGACTCGGCCTTCGCCAGCGCGATGTGGTTCAGGTCCACTCCGATCGCGGTAATCCGCAGGTCGGGGCGCGCACTGGAAATCACCCACCGTGCCGTGTAGAGCTCCGCGCCCGAACTGCACCCTATGGAGGCGATCCGCACGGCGGAGCCATGCGGGCGTTCGCGCATGAGTAGCTGCAACACATCGAAGTGCGGAGCATTGCGCAAGAAGAAGGTATTGAAGACAGTGAAGTCCGTATTGAGAGTAAATCGCTGCTTGCTGGCACAAGTGCGGCGATGGAGGAACGAACCGAACGAATACACTAGAGGGGCAGAGTAGAGCCTGGGCGGGATACGCTTCCAGATGCGTCCGTACACGATGTCGGGGTATTTTCGCGCGTGCTCGGAGAGGGTAGCGATGTTCCAGAGGATGCGCAGAGCGCGCCGCACCGAAGGGTGCAGCACAGGGGTAGGCGATCCAGCGTACATGATGACCTCGCCGCAGACTCGGAGACCGGAGCACTGGCAACGCAAGACCCCGGTCTGCACTGGAAGGCGTGGCCGGCGCCCGCGTATCACGACCGGGCGAGACCGGCCGCGCACTTCGCATGCCATCTGCCGAACCATGAGCAAGGTTCGGGACTCGTCAGTTGCTTGGTCGATTTCGGAGCGGTGCCGCCAGCGATCAGCTCCCTTCGCTCCGCGGGAGCGAAGCCGGCTCTGCACGCTCGGTCTGCAGCCGCGCCATGTAGCGCTGCGCCTCCGAGATGCGCTCGATCTCGATGGACATCGACTCCACTGTATTCTCGATCCGCTGCAGCTGAGCCGTGACTCCCGGATCCAGCGCCTGCTTGTACGGCTTGCGATCGAGCCTGCGACCCAGCGCGCGCGCAATGGGGAGCCCGATGACGATGACGGCCACCGTGATGAAGAAGAAGAGCACGATGTCGAACACCTGGGGCGGAATCGCATCCATCGGCGCGGGGGGCGCGGGAGGAACGAGCGCCACCGGCTGACCGGTCTGCTGCATCGCTTCTCTGGTCGCCTCCTGAGCAGCCTTCTGCGCCTCTTGCGCGGTCCGCTGCGCCTCCTGAACCTGCTGGCGCACCTGCTCGCGGATCTGCGTGGCGAGGTCCGATTGCCCTTGCTGTTGTGCGACCTCTGCGTTCTGCATTGGTGTCGACTCCGGGTGCATTGCCAGCGGGCGAGTGGCGTTGCCGCCACACCCGATCTCCTTTCATTACGACACTCTTACCGATGTGGTTTCCGCCGAATCACCTGACCGAAAACCGCCACCTTTCAGGAAACTTTCCAGCGCGCGAGTCGTATGTCCAGTAGGAACGAACCGGTTCAGATACTCACCCGCCGGGGGCGGGTTTAACGATCTAGATGGAGTGTGTCGTCATGCAGCGCGACTGGAGAGTTGGAGACTACGCGGCGAACACGTGCCGCCGTTGCCGTAAGATGGTGCGCACCCGCTTCGAGCTGCGTACGGTGCAGCTTGCGCGCACGCGCCTCTGTGTCCGTGATGTGCTCGTAGATGTCTGCACCGAGTGCGATCACATGGTATCCATCCCGCCGCAGTCGCTGCCGCAGTTGCGCGAGGCGGGGCTGGCCAAGTAATCGAAGTGGTGGACCTGGTCACCGCGCGTTGCGCGGTGACCAGCCGTAACGCTCGAGCGACACGCGGCCGCGGGGACCGAACTTCACTCCCTCGGCCTCGAGCAGCAACCGTTGGCGTAGAGCGCCCGTGGGGTCACCCCTGCGGGCGCTTGTCATTCCCTGCGCGTTGATCACACGGTGCCACGGGACGCGCGTGACGGATGGCAGGGCGCTGAGCGCGTAGCCCACCAACCGCGCCTGACGTCCGAGTCCGGCGAGGAGCGCCACCTGGCCGTACGTCGCTACGCGACCACGCGGAATCCGTCGGACCACGGCGTGAATGCGAGCGTGCGTGCCGCCGCGATCATTCCGCTCGGACGCCCTGCGCTGCGCCGCTGCCTCAGACGTGGTCCGCAGCGGCCGTGACTCCCTCCTGGTGCGCGCAGTTCGCGCAACAGTAGAACGTTCCATTCGCCTCGATTCCATGTCCGATGATCTTGCAGCCACAGTGTTCGCACACCGGAGCGAGCTTGTGGATGGCGCACTCGAAGCTGTCGAACACGTGGGTCACGCCAGCGGTCACGACTTCGAACGACAGATAGTAGTCGTTACCGCAAACCTCGCACTTCGCCATTGGTCGGCCCTCACCCGTTGAACCCGCCGCCCCACGCGACGGGACCGATGCTGCATGCAAGTCGTGTACGACCGATCTGCGGCTCGCATGCGGGTCAGGGGAGATACTCGTTCCAGAAGCGCCGAACGAGGTAGATGCCGAGCCCGCTCCCGACGGCGCTCAGCGCCACGGACCCGAAGATGCCGAGCGGCGAGCCCGCCCACCAGCCGAGCCCGCCGATGATCGCGGAGCCGAGCATCACCGCCAATCCCTTCACGGCGGCTCAGCGCAGCCAGCGGGGCATCATGCTTCCTGCTCCTCGTACTGCTCCTTCAACTTCGCCACCACTGCCGGATCCGCGAGCGTGGTGGTATCGCCCAGCGCTCGTCCCTCGGCGATGTCGCGCAGGAGCCGACGCATGATCTTTCCCGACCGGGTCTTCGGCAGGTCGGCGCTGAAGAGGATGTCGTCCGGCTTCGCGAGAGCGCCGATCTTCTCGGCCACCTGGTCGCGCAACTCATCGCGAAGCGCGGGCGACGGCGTGAACCCTTCGCGCAGCGTGACAAAAGCCGCGATCGCCTGCCCCTTGAGCTCGTGCTGCTTCCCGACGACCGCCGACTCGGCGACCGCGGGGTGAGACACCAGTGCCGATTCTACTTCCATGGTGCCGATGCGGTGTCCGGCGACGTTGAGCACGTCGTCGATGCGGCCGAGTATCCAGAAGTAGCCGTCGTTGTCCCGCTTCGCGCCGTCGCCGGGGAAGTAGAGGTCGGGACGATCGGGCCACTTGGAGAAGTACGTATCGACGTAACGATCGGGATCGCCCCAGATCGTGCGCAGCATCGACGGCCACGGCTTCGTGAGCGCGAGGAATCCTCCGCCCACCTGAATCTCGTTCCCCTTGCTGTCGAGCAGCGTGGCGGAGATTCCGGGTATTGGAATCGTCGCGCTTCCCGGTTTCGTGGGCGTGACGCCGGGGAGCGGGGAGATCATGATCGCTCCGGTTTCGGTCTGCCACCAGGTGTCGACGATGGGACAGCGGCCACCGCCGATCTTCTCGCGATACCAGATCCACGCTTCGGGGTTGATCGGCTCGCCCACCGAGCCAAGGAGGCGGAGACGTGAGAGGTCGTGCTTCGCGGGGAGCTTGTCGCCCCACTTCATGAAGGCGCGGATCGCGGTCGGAGCCGTGTAGAAGATGGTGATGCCGTACTTCTCGCAGAGCGCCCAGAAGCGATCCCTGTCGGGCCAGTCGGGCGCGCCCTCGTACATCACGCAGGTGGCGCCGCAGGCGAGCGGGCCGTAGACAACATACGAGTGGCCCGTCACCCAACCCACATCGGCGGTGCACCAGAAAACGTCTTCTTCCTTCATATCGAAGACGAGCTTCGTCGTCGCGTAGCAGCCCGTCATGTAGCCGCCTGTGGTATGTACGATTCCCTTGGGCTTTCCCGTGGTGCCGGAAGTGTAGAGGATGTAGAGTACGTCCTCGGCATCCATCTCCTCGGGCTCGCACTCCGCGGGCACATCGCGCATGAGCCGGTGCCACCAGAGGTCGCGTCCCTCCTTCATCTCGGCAAACGCTTCGTCGCCGGTCGCGCCCGGGCGGCGCATGACGACCACCACGTGCTCGATGCTCGGCGTCTCCTCGAGCGCCTTATCGGAGTTGCGCTTGAGCGGGACGATCTGTCCGCGGCGATAGCCCGCGTCGGCGGTGATGAGAACCTTCGCCTCGGCATCGTTGATCCGGTCGCGCAGCGAGTCGGCGGAGAAACCGCCGAAGACCACCGAGTGCGGAGCGCCGATGCGCGCGCAGGCGAGCATCGCGATCACCGCTTCGGGAATCATCGGCAGGTAGATGGCGACGCGGTCCCCCTTCTTCACGCCGAGCGACTTGAGGACGTTCGCGAACTGGCAGACTTCGCGGTAGAGATCCCAGTAGGTGAGCGTGCGTTTATCGCCCGGCTCGCCCTCCCAGATCAAGGCAGCCTTGTTGCGGCGTGCGGTACGCACGTGGCGGTCGAGGCAGTTGACGCTCGCGTTGAGCTTGCCCCCTTCGAACCATTTGACCCACGGTGGATTCCAGTCGAGCACCTTGCTCCACGGCTTCGACCACTCGAGCTCGCCCGCCTGTTCCGCCCAGAAAGCCTCCGGGTCGTTCGCGGCGCGGTCGTAGATCTCGGTGCTCGAAACGTCTGCGCTCCGCGTGAACTCTTCCGGCGGAGGAAACTTGCGATCTTCCTGGAGAAGGACGTCGATGTCTGTCATGTCATTGCCTCGCGAGGATCTGCTGTCGTCGTGTCTGTCGTTCACAGTAATGCGCCTCCGGGCCGCGGTTTGGCAAGGCATCGTCTCGGCTGGTCGGGGTCATCTCGGAGTAGAGCTCATCGCGCGGACCTGCGGACGCGGAGGTCGCGGAGGGGAACCGAGAGGACGCGGAGAAGGCTCCGGACAGTAGGGCCCTCTCTGGCCGATCCGGCTGCAGCTCGGCGTCCGAGTCCCCCTCGGTAAGGAACGCGGAGGACCGCGGAGGGCGCGGAGAAATGCCGTAGGGCAGAGATCTCGAACAGGAATTTTTGGGGAACTGCTCTCGCTCTTGGAGCCGTGCCCACCCGGGCAGAACCGGAGGTGAGGGAGCAGTTCCCCTTTTTCTTTTCTGCTCCTTGCGGCTGGTAGCTTGGCTCCCTGTGCCGTTCTCCGCGTTCTCCGCGCTCCTCCGCGTTCTCCGCGTTCCTTACCGAGGGGGACTCGGACGCCGAGCTGCAGCCGGAGCGGCCAGAGAGGGCCTTACAGTCCGGAGCCTTCTCCGCGCCCTCTCAGTTCCCCTCCGCGACCTCCGCGTCCGCAGGTCCGCGCGATGAGCTCTCCCCCGCGATGCTACCGAATAGTCGCGATGTACCACCCCGTCCGCAGGTCCGCGCGATGAACCAGTTCGCCACGATGATCTCTCCAATGCGCCTCTCCCTTTCCGTTGCGCCGATCCTTGCTTACGATGCTGACGATGAGCCCTGGACCCCCGACGTCCTCCCCGGAATACGAACCGATCGCTCCAGGAGCGGAACCGAACTTCGATCCGGTGCACCGCTTCTCGGCGTGGCTCGAGAGGGAAGGGAAGATGGAGGCGACGATCGACGCCTATCACACCGATGTCGCCGACCTCGTGAAGGCGTACACGCCGCGGCCGGTAGAGGAACTGCTGCCTGGCGACATCGCCGAGTACCTGCAGTCTCGCGCGGTGCACGAAGGGTGGGCGGCGCCCACAGTGCGCAGGCATCTTCAGGCGATCAAGGCGTTCTACCGATATCTGGTCGTCGAAGAGCATCTGCGCGCGCCGGGGCCGGCGGAGGCGCTGGCGGAGCCGGTCAGCGAGCCGAAGGCGCCACACGTCATCTCCGAAGATGAAGTGGCGGCGATTTTCGGCTGGCTGGAGGCGAGGGCGAAGGGGCCGAAGGGCGCCGCCGAGCGGATGGATCTCGCGCTCTACGGGCTCTGCTACCACGCGGGGCTGCTGATCTCCGAGGCCATCGGCCTGACCACGGATGCGGTGCACGGAGGACCGGCGGTCATGAAGCTACATGTGGTCGGACGTAGAGGGGAAGAGAGCGATCTGACCGTCGAAGGCGACGCCGCGCGATGGCTCTCGGCCTGGCTCGCGGAGCGGCCGCATCCGGAGCGCAAGGCGCACGAGCCATTCGTGTTCATCCATCCGCGCACGCGTCTGCACACGTCGCGGCAGCGGGCGTGGGATCGGCTGCGCCGGATCGCACGTGCCGCGGAGCTGGATGAGGAAACGGTAGAGCGGATGGGACCGCACACGCTGCGGCACTCGTATGCGGCGCATCTGGCGGCGAGGGAGATGGGAGTGCCCGAGCTTCGTGAGGCGCTGCGCCAGCGGTCGCCCAGGCACGCGGCCAAGTACCTCGGGGTACTGGAATAGGCGGCCGCGAGTACATTCCCCGCATGCCAGAAGCGGACAGGGCCCTTCACCTGGCGGTGGAGGCGCATGATCTCGTGCGTTCTTTCGGCGGCCGGCGCGCCGTGAACGGGGTGAGCTTCGCGCTCGCGGGCGGCGAGTGCCTGGCCGTCTTCGGTCCCAACGGAGCGGGGAAGACGACGCTCCTCCGGATACTCGCCGGATTGCTGAAGCCGACGTCGGGCACGGCGCGCATCGGCGGCGTCGATCTCCCCGGAGGCCCGGAAGTGCGTGGAGTAGTGGGGCTCATCTCACACGCGAGCATGCTCTACGGCGCGCTCACCGCGCGGGAGAACGTGGAGCTGGCGGCGAAGCTCTACGGCGTCGTCGATGCGCGCGACGCCGCGATGCATTCGCTCGAGCGGATGCGGGTCGCCGATCGCGCGGAGACGCCGGTGCGCGCCCTGAGTCGTGGTCTGCAGCAGCGCGTCTCCGTGGCGCGCGCGATGGTGCACGAGCCGGAGGTGGTCCTCCTCGATGAGCCCTTCACCGGCCTCGACGCGGCGGGCGCGGCGGCACTCAGCGACGCGCTCGTCGAGCTGCGCTCGCACGGGGCTGCGCTGATCCTCGTCACCCACAACATCGAAGAAGGTCTCTCGCTCGCAACGCGCGCGGCGATCATGTATGGTGGTTGCTTCGCGAGGGTCGAAGAGCGTGAAGGGCTCGACGCTTCCGCGTACGCGGCGAGCTACCGCGAGCTGGTGAGTTGATGCGGCGCACGAAACGCATCTCGGTGATCGCAGCCGCGCTCATCCTCGCGCGGAAGGATCTCGCCATCGAGTTCCGCACGCGTACGGCGTTCTTTTCCGCGGTGGTCTTCGCGCTCCTCGGAATAGTGATCTTCTACTTCGCGTGGGACCCTACGGCGGTGGCCGCCATAGACTTGGCGCCGGGAGTGCTCTGGGTGATCTTTACCTTTGCGGGACTCCTCGGACTGCACCGCTCCTTCGGTGTCGAGATAGCCGACCGAGCGATAGACGGCCTTCTCGGAGCGCCGGTGTCACGCGAGGCGATCTATCTGGGGAAGGCGCTCGCGAATCTCGTTTTCGTGGGCGCGGTGGAGGCGATCACGATCCCTGCGGTCGCGCTGTTCTATAACATGCCTTTCGGCGGTCAGGGGTTCGCCATAGCGGCGATCGCGCTGCTCGCGTCGATCGGACTCGTGGCTGTTGGTACGCTCTTCAGCGCGATGGCCGTGAATACCCGGTTGGCCGAGCTGTTGCTGCCGATGCTCTCGCTGCCCTTCTTCGTTCCCGTGGTGATGCCCGCAGCGCAGGCAACCGCGCGGTTGCTCGCCGGGCGCCCGGTAGCCGAGGTCGCGAGCTGGCTGAGAATTCTGATCGCGTTCGACATCGCTTTCGTCACCGCCTGTATGCTGGCTTTCCCTTTTACGTTGGAAGAATGAGCGACATTTCACTGAGAGGCGAGGCGACAGAGGCTCCGGTCGCTCGCGCCCGCGTGCGCGGTGGAGGCATCGACTGGTTCTTCGTCGTCGCTGTCCTCCTCGTTGCGGTCACCTTCGTGAGAGTGGTCTACTTCACGCCGACCGAGGCGACGCAGGGACCGGCGCAGAAGATCTTCTATCTGCACCTCCCAGCCGCGCTGGCCGCTTTCATGGCGTTCGGTCTCGTGGCCCTGACGAGCATCCTCTACCTCTGGCTCAAGGACCCGAAGCTCGATCTCCTCGCCGAGAGCTCCGCCGAGGTTGGCGTTGTATTCACGACGATGGTGCTGATCTCCGGCCCACTCTGGGGGAAGCCGGTGTGGGGCACCTGGTGGACGTGGGACGCGCGACTCACGCTGACGCTCTTCCTCTGGTTCATCTACGTCGGGTACCTGGTGCTGCGCGGCGCGGTCGACGATCCCGCGATGCGCGCGCGCTACTCGGCGGTACTCGGCATCCTCGGCGCTTTGCTCATCCCCTTCATCCACCTCAGCGTCTACCTCTTCCGCACCCTGCACCCGATGCCGATCGTGCTGAAGCCGAGCGCGCCTTCGCTCCCCAAGGAGATGCTCGAGACGCTCGCGCTGTCGTTCGTGTCCTTCACGGTTCTCTTCTTCGCGTTCCTGCGAGCGCGCTACCACCTGGCCCTGGAGCGGGCCGCCATCGAAGCGGAGGAGCGGCGATGATCCCCCAGAATGCCGGGTTCTACCATGCCGCGTACATCGTCGCCGTGGTGCTCTACGGTGCGTACGCGGTCAGCATCTGGATGAGGCGCCGGGCGATACGGAGGCGCGGCGGAGGAGAGTAAGCGGCTCCGTTCCTGTTGCATCGTTGGGAGTGGTTTATCGAGCGGACCTCCGCACGCTGTAGTAAATCGCGGCCGGGTGAGGGTGTAGCGGGGTTCCGGTTCATCGCGCGGACCTGCGGACGCGGAGGGCGCGGAGGTGAACCGAGAGGGCGCGGAGAACGGCCTTCGGCGGCAGGCATCGCGATCGTGAGACTGGCTGTGTCGCGAAAGAAAGCTCCTCTCGGTGAGGAACGCGGAGAACGCGGAGGACCGCGGAGAACGCGGAGAAATGCCGTAGGGCAGAGATCTCGAACAGGAATTTTTGGGGAACTGCTCTCGCTCTTGGAGCCGTGCCCACCCGGGCAGAACCGGAGGTGAGGGAGCAGTTCCCCTTTTTCTTTTCGGCCGCTTGCGGCTGGTAGCTTGGCTCCCTGTGCCGTTCTCCGCGTTCTCCGCGCTCCTCCGCGTTCTCCGCGCTCCTCCGCGTTCT
>DATCXR010000471.1:0-6471 GCA_036565685.1 Gemmatimonadaceae bacterium | reverse complement strand
GGCTCCGGCTGCCTCAAGGATCTCGGTCTCGTCACGGACGTCATCAAGGCCGTCGTACGAGCCACACGCCTCCCCGTCACCACGAAGATTCGCAGCGGCTGGAACGAGGACATGCGCGACCCGGTCACGATCGCGCTCCGCTGTCAGGACGCGGGCGCGCGTGTGCTCACGCTCCATCCGCGTACGCGCTCGCAGATGTATTCGGGCGATGCGCGCTGGGAGGAGATCGCCGCGGTGGTGGACGCGCTCGACATTCCGGTGCTCGGCAACGGCGACATCCGAACGCCGGAAGATGCGATCCGGATGCACCGGGTCACCGGCTGCGCCGGGGTCATGATCGCGCGGGGATCGTTCGGCCAGCCGTGGATCTTCACGCAGGCGCGTGCGCTCCTCGAGGGGCGCCCCGTGCCGCCCACGCCGCCCGTGGAAGAGCGCTTCGCGGTCGCCATCGAGCACGCGCGCATGGCGGAGGCGTACGAGATGGACCCACGCGGCGCCGCCATCGAATTCCGGAAGCACCTCGGGTGGTACGTGAAGGGAATCCCCGGTTCCGCTGACCTGCGCCGCAAGCTGCACCAGGTGGTCTCACTCGGCGAGGTGGAGGAGATCCTGGGACAGTACCTCGCTGATCGTGCGCGCGGAGACGTCGCGGAGGAGGAGGGCGCCGCCGCCGCGCGCGTGGCCGTCGGCGTGTGAGGCGCGAGCAGGTTGCGGAGCTCCTTCAGCAGGTGGCGCGCGGCGAGCTCGATGTAGCGCATGCCCTCACGCGGCTCTCGCTCCCCGACGTCGAATCGCTCCCCTTCGCCACCATAGACCACCACCGCGCCCTGCGGCAGGGCTACCCTGAAGTCATCTTCGGGAGCGGCAAGACTCCGGAGCAGATCGTGGCGATTGCCGAGCGCCTCGCCGAGCACGACGACGGCTTTCTGGCCACGCGCGTGGAGCCGGCCGCACGTGGCGCTCTTCGCGCGCGCTTCCCAGATGTGGAGATCAACGAGCTGGGGCGCACCGCATACCAGGAGCCGCGTACTCCCGCGCCCGCGGGGCAGGGTACCATCCTGATCATCACCGCGGGCACGAGCGACCTCCCCGTCGCCGAGGAAGCCGCGGTCACCGCCCGCGCGCTTGGTAATTCGGTGCAGCGCCTCACCGACGTCGGAGTTGCGGGGCTGCACCGGCTCCTGGCGCGCTCGGACATGCTGGGTGACGCCTCGGTGATCGTGGTCGTCGCCGGAATGGATGGCGCGCTCCCATCGGTGGTGGGTGGACTCGTTGCGGTCCCCGTGATCGCGGTACCGACGAGCGTGGGATATGGAGCCAGCATGGGCGGGATCGCTGCGCTCCTCACGATGTTGAACAGTTGCGCTTCCGGCATCACGGTCGTCAACATCGACAACGGATTCGGCGCGGCGCACGCCGCCTCGCGGATCACGCACTCCTGACTTTCCCGCCGGGCGGGTCTGCGCAGTCAAGAACTCGAACTCTGGGGACCAACGTGCCAGCGGCCGCGTTCACCCTGGGCGCCACGCTTGCCGCGCTTCTCACGGCGCTCCTTGCAGCACTGATCATCACACGTCGCGCGCGCGAAGAGGCCGAGCGTACGGCGGCGCAGAACGCCACACTTGCCCTCGCGCTGCGTCCCACTCCCAGCGGCAGCATGCGCGCCGTGGGCGCGCCGCGCTTCCGCCGCGTGCCTTCTACCGACGGCTCGATCCCCGAGCACACGGTGGAGTCCGAGGTCGTCGAGCGGTACCTCCAGGACATCCGCGACGCGCTCGGCGCCGACGACGTGGTCCTCTGGGAGCGCGGCGATCAGGACGAGCTCATCACCGCGGCTTCCGCCTCCGGCTCCTCTTCGGTACACGACTTCCGCACCACCCCGCCCGCGGAGTCGCTCGCGCACTGGGCGCTCCAGCAGGGAATGCCCGCGAGCAACTACGACACCGACGACGCGTTCCTCGTGGCTGCCCCGGTCGGAACCGACGGCAGGGAGCACGGTGCGATCGCGGTGTATGCGGCCGATCGGCGCGCGATATCGTGCGAGCGAGCACGCACCTACCTCCCGCGCTACGGGAAGCGCCTAGCGATGGTGCTCGACCTCCTGCGCGACGGCCGCGAGACACGCCGCTACCGTGGCAAATCCGAGGCACTGGCCAGGGCGGCCGAGCGCATCCAGGAGAGCACCGATCTATCGACGCTGGGGCGTGCCATCTGCCAGGCGTCGCTCGAAGTTTCGGGGGCATCTCGCGCGGCGTTCGTACTGTGGAGCGCGGGCCAGCCCGCGGCTGGCGCGGGCGACCTGGGCGACGAACAAGAGGGAAGCGGCCGGATCGTGACGGTATCCGTGGGGCATGCGATGTCGCCGGGCTTCGAGATCGCGCGCGATTCGTTCGTCGGGACGGCGTGCCGCGAACGGCAGCGCTTCACGATCCGCGAGTCGTACCGCATGTCCGACTACCCGATTTTCGGCGCGGGCGAGCCGAGTCGAAAGGTGAGCTCGATAGCTGTGGTCCCGCTCCTTCGCGATGGCAGATCGCTCGGTGCCATAGCCGTCGAGGGCGACCAGGAGTCACAACTCACATCCGTGGAGCGAGACCTCCTGCTCCTCCTTTCGTCCGTGGCCTCGGTGGGGCTGGAGAGCGTGCGGCAGCTCGAGGAAGTCACGGCACGCGCGGCCACGGACGAGCTCACGGGCCTCCCCAACCGCCGGATGTTCGACGAGCGCCTGAAGCAGCACCTGGCCGAGTGCGACCGCTTCGATCAGGTCCTCTCGCTGGTCCTCTGCGACGTCGATCACTTCAAGCGCGTGAACGACCAGCACGGCCACAGGGCGGGCGACCTGGTTCTGGCCGCGATAGCGCGCGCCCTCGCGCACGGGATCCGTAACATCGACATCTGCGCCCGCTACGGCGGCGAGGAGCTGGCGATCCTCCTGCCACAGACGCCGATCGAGCGGGCGCTCGATGTGGCAGAGCGCCTGCGCCGGACGGTCGAAGCGCTCCGCGTGCCGATCGAGGGGGGAACCATTTCGGTCACGGCGTCGTTCGGCCTGGCCTGCTACCCAACCAGCGGGGGCGGGCGAGAGTCGCTCTTCGTGAGCGCCGACCGGGCCCTCTACGCCGCCAAGAGCGAGGGGAGAAACAAGGTGATTGCGAACTTCGGAAACTTAACGGCTGCAGCAAGTTAAGGCGTTCACCGATAGTGTTGTATCAGGTCGATCGCCGATTGACTGCCGCGCCCCATCCCGCTAGATTTGATCGCGTAGGGGGCGACTGGCTTCGACGGGGTTAGTGAGGCCGTGGCTGCGTGCCCAGGTTCTCGGGTCCTGGTAAATCCCTCGGGAAACGCTACAATTGCCAACTCTAACTTGGCTCTGGCTGCGTAACTTCGGTTAACGCACCTGCCCGGTAGGTAGCCCGCCCGAAGCGGCTTGCCGGGTATCGCAAAATCGGGATAGCTCACCGTCGCGTCTTCCGGCGGTGGGCGAAGCTCTGGAAGACTCGTCCGAGCGTGGGCCGCCCGCTGGCCAGCGATCGGAGACCTCAATCAGCGGGATACGCACGTAGACGCTGTGGTGGATCTTGTCTCGGACCGGGGTTCAATTCCCCGCGCCTCCATCTCGAAACCCGTCTTCCGAATCCTACCGGAAGGCGGGTTTCATGCATAGGTAACCCGCCGATGACCAGACAGAGCACCCCGACTACACACGACCCGGGTCCCGCCGACGCTCTCGCGAGGGCGGAGCAGGCGGACCCCGATGCCGGCAAGGCGCTCCGCCTCTCGCGCGGCCGCGAGATTCGCTTCGGTACCGCGTCCTGGACCGATCCAACCATCACGCGCGGCGCCGTCTTCTATCCGCCAGGCGTGGACTCCGCGGAGGAGCGGCTGCGCTACTACGCCTCTCGCTTCTCGCTGGTGGAGGTGGACTCCACCTACTACGCGCTCCCGGCCCGCCGCATGGCGGAGCTCTGGAACGAGCGAACGCCCACGGATTTCACCTTCAACGTGAAGGCGCACGCCCTCATGACCGGGCAGCCCACGGAGGTGCAGCGGCTGCCGCGGGAGCTGCGCGAAGCGCTGCCCAGCGAGCTTGCGGAGAAGGATCGCATATACGGTAAGGATCTACCGCCCGAGCTCTACGACGAGGTGTGGACGATATTCCGCGATGCAATGGAGCCACTTCACTCGTCGGGGAAGCTCGGCGCCGTGCTGCTGCAGTACCCACGCTGGTTTCATCCGGGGCACGACAGCAGGGTGAGCATCCTCGACGCGCGCGAGCGGCTCGGCGATCTCGGTTCGGCGGTGGAGTTCCGCAACGCGAGCTGGTTCAACGAGCGGAACGCGGAGCGTACGCTCGATTTCCTCGAGCGCAACGAGATCCCCTTCGTGATGGTGGATGAACCGCAGGGGTTCAGGAGCAGCGTACCTCCGGTGGCCGCGGTCACTTCGCCACGCCTCGCCATGGTGCGCTTCCACGGGCGACGCACCAGCGACTGGGAACGGCCGGGCGTGCCGGTGGTGGAGCGCTTCCGCTACCTGTACGACCGCGCGGAGCTCGAAGAGTGGGTGCCGCGAATCACGAGCGTGGCGGAGAAGGCCGCCGACACGCACGTGATCATGAACAACTGCTACTCCAACTACGGAACCACCAACGCTCTCGAGATAGCGACGATGATTCGCGAGGCCTACGCCTAGTCTGGCCTCCGACTTGCCGAATGACGCGTACTCGACCGCTGGGGGAACAATGGGTCAGATCGACAGGGACGTGATGCGCGCGCGAGGGCTGGCCGACATCTCGCGACAGGAGACCAGATCTGTAACGCACGGCGAGTTCTGGATCCCCGAAGAGGAGCGCGAGCTATACAAGCAGGTGCTCACCGCGTTGAACGCGGCGGGAGTCCCGTACGTCGTGGCGGGTGCCTATGCGATCCACGCGCATACTGGAATCTACCGCGAGACGAAGGATCTCGATCTCTTCGTCGAGCCCGAGCAGGTCGTTCCCGCGATGCGCGCGTTGCGCGAGATCGGATTGACCGCGCGGCTCGAGCAGGCGCACTGGCTCGCGAAGGCCACCAGAGGGAGGCGCTTCGTGGACGTGATCTTCGGCATGGGGAACGGGCTGGCGCTGATAGATCGCGACTGGTACGCGCACAGCACCCCGGCGATCCTCGCGGCTACACCGGTCCGCGTGGCGCCAGTCGAAGAGCTAATCTGGCATCGGCTCTTCATCAACGAGCGTCATCGCCAGGACATGTCGGACATCGTTCACCTCGTCGCCAATGTCGGCTCTCTCATCGACTGGCGGCGGCTGCTGACCAAGACCGCGGAGCACTGGCCGCTCCTCCTCTCCCAGCTCCTCGTCTTCCTCTACGTGTATCCGGAACTGAGCGACCGGGTGCCGCGCTGGCTGCTGGACGACCTGATCGAGCGCGCGCACACGGAGGCGCGCCGTGAGCGCAGCGGCGAGCGAGTGACGCGCGGGACTCTCATATCGCGCTTCAGCTTCACGATAGATGTGCACGAGTGGGGCTTCCGCGACATCCGCGCCGAGGAGATCCGGGACGTGGAAGAGCGCCCGATCCTGCGCGAGATCGCGGGGAGCGATGTCTGGAACGAGCGCTCGCGCGCGGTGGCGGAGTATCGTGCAAGGGTCGCCTGAGCAGCGTACGATGCCCACCGGCGCCGTGAGTGGAGGGCAGTCAGCTACCTGGCGCGGTCCCGAGCGCCGCCGTCCCACATCGGGCGTGCTGCGCGTGGCCGCCGTGGGTGACTTCCACTGCGGCATCGGCGACGTGGGACTCTTCCGCGACACATTCGCCGAAGCGAACGTGAAGGCGGACGTTCTGGTGCTGGCGGGCGACATGACGCGCCGCGGCGAGCTGGCCGAGTTCAAGGTGGTGGCCGGCGAGCTGGCCGATGTGAAGATCCCGATCGTGGGTGTACTGGGCAACCACGACTACGAGGCCAACCAGGTGGCCGAAGGGGCCGCGGAGCTCACATCGCGCGGCATCCACCTGCTCGATGGCGACGGCTTCCAGCTCCTCGAACAGGTGGGCTTCGCTGGTGTGAAGGGCTACATGGGAGGCTTCGGTCGCGGCACGCTCACCGCCTTCGGCGAGCCGGAGACGAAGGCTTTCGTGGGCACCACCCTCACTCAGGTGCAGGCGCTCGAGCTCGCGCTCCGACGGCTCGCCACGCCTATTCGAATCGTGGTAACGCATTATGCGCCCGTGCTCTCGACCGTGGTCGGCGAGCCCGAGATCATCCATCCGTACCTGGGCACCGATCGCCTCGCGGAGCCGCTCGACCGCTACGGCTGCACCGTGGCATTTCACGGTCATGCGCACTCGGGGACGTTGAGCGGACACACCATCGGGGGCGTGCCGGTCTTCAACGTGTCGCTCCCGCTCCTCCGCAGGGAGGATCCGTCGCGCTCCTTCTTCGTGTACGAGATCCCGCTGCCGCCCGTCG
>DATCXR010000229.1:0-13690 GCA_036565685.1 Gemmatimonadaceae bacterium | reverse complement strand
CGGCGGCGCGATTCATCGATCTCTACGACAAGGTGCGTGGTGGAAATATCCGCGCATCGTGAGCCGCCGCCGGGGTGGGAGCGCCTCGCCCGCGAGATCGGCAGCTTCTACCACGACCATCGCTGGGTCATGGGTCTGTCGCGATCGTTCCGTTTCGAGCCGCTCTTTCTCGCCGCTACAGATGCGGGATCGCTCGTCGCGGGACTTCCGCTGCTTCGCGTCCCGGGCCTCCTTGGACCCACGCGGCTCGTGAGCCTGCCTTTCAGCTACGCCGCGGGCCCCATCGCTCGCTCGCCCGATGCCGCTCGGGCGCTCCTCGAGGAATCCACCCGTGTTGCTGGTGCGCGCGGCGCCAGGCGGCTGGAGATAAAGCAGGCGAATCCGGTGTGGGATGCTGCGAGCGGCTTCGTTCGCAACGTACATTATCATGCCTACCGGCTGGACACCTCGGGCCCGGAGAGCGAGATCCTCAAGCGCCTTCACAAGAGCAGCACGCAGCGCGGCATCCGCAAGGCGGAGAAGGCGGGAGTGAAGGTGAGAGTGGGGACGTCGCGCGACGACTGGCTCGAGATGGCCCGGCTGCAGGAGCGCACGTCGCACCGGCACGGGGTACCCGCGCCGCCGCGCGGTTTCTTTCTGGTCCTGTGTAAGGCACTTCAGCATGCCGGGCTCGCGGAGCTGTACGTCGCCGAGGTGCCCGAGCGCGGCGTGGCCGCGACGATCGTGGTGTGGAAGGGACCGCGCGACTGGATCTATGCTTTCGGCGCGTCGCGCGACGAGCTGCTCGAGTACCGTCCCAACCACGCGCTTCTGTGGCGCGCGATCCGCGACGCGGCGGCCGCTGGAGTCGTCTTCGATTTCGGGCGTGCGGCGCCGGAGCAGGAAGGGCTGGTGGAGTTCAAGCGGCGCTGGGGCGGGGAGCCGGTGCCGCTCGCGTACGACTACTGGCCGGGCGTGGGTGGCCTGAACGTGGCGCGCCGCGACCAGGGCGCGCTCGGCGCCGCGGCGCGGGTGTGGTCCGCGCTACCGGCACCGGTCGCTCGCGTGGGGTCGGCACTGTACCGCTACCTGGGATGACGCCGTGAGTCTCATCACTCGCGCACGCAAGAAGATCTTCAAGCGCTGGGCGCGCAACGCCTTCTTTCCGGCGTGGCGCCTCCGCCTCCTGCGCGCGTGCGGTTTCCAGGTGGGGCGCGACGTGTACATCGCCGACGGGCTGATCATCGTCGAGGAGCTCGCCGGCCCGGAGAAGCTCACCATAGGCGACCGGGTGAGCATGGCGCCGCGCGTGATGCTGGTGCTCTCGTCGCACCCCAACGCATCGCGGATCCGCCCCTTCGCTCCCACCGCTCGCGGCGACATCACGATCGAGGACGATGCCTGGATCGGCGCGTGTGCGGTGATTCTGCCGGGCGTGACCATCGGGCGCGGCGCGGTGGTGGGGGCGGGGAGCGTCGTGGCCGCGAATGTCCCTCCGCTCACGATCGTCGCGGGCCAGCCCGCGAAGCCGGTGCGCAAGCTCGCGCCCGATTCATCGTGGCGCTGAAGCGAGCGGCCAGAGTGGCAAGCGCGGTAACGGCGGCGCGGACGACGACGGAGCTCGCGGCGACCCACCAGTCGCCCGACGCGCGCTCGGGATCCGCCATGGAGCCACGAGCATGATCCGCTGGCCCGCGCCGGCTGCGGCGCTCACCGCCGCCCAGCGATTCGGGCTCGAGCTGCTCGTGGACCTCGCGCGGCTGGTGCCGATGCAGGATCCCACGGCCGACGTCGTGGCGATCGAAGTGGTGGACGGCTCCGAGGGCGGTGCCGACCTCCGGTCGCTCGCCGCCCGCGGCTGGGGGATCGAGCCGGGCGACGGCGTCGTTCGCGTCCAGCGTACCACGCTCGAGCTGTGCACCGAGGTGGCCGGCGCCGCGGCCGAGCAGCGCACGGAGGCGCGCGACCGGCACGACCGCGTTCCCTCGACGGAGAACGCGCTCGTGGCGGCGGGAGTGGAGCGTCAGCCCGTGATCTCGCTGGCGGCGCGATCGCTTCGCGAGGCGGCAGTACGCGCGGCCGGGCGGCGGGTGGTTCGCCTCGTGGAGCCGTGGCCCGATGGCCGGCGCTGGGCCGCGGCGTTCACGCACGACCTGGACGTGGTAGCGTTGTGGCCGGTCTTCGCCGCGGCTCGCGCGCTGGAGCTGGCACGGAAGGGAGCCGCGTCCCAGGCGCTCCGCGCTGGCGGGGCGGCGGTGCGCGCCGTGGCGAGCGATCCGGTTCTGGGGGGCCTGCGCTGGCTTCTGGGGCTGGAACGCGCGCTGTCGATACATTCGACCTGGTTCGTGCTCTGCGGTACGCCTACACGCCGCACGGTGGCCGCGGGAGACCTCACGTACCGGCCGGAGTCGCGGCGCGCGCGAGCGGCTCTCCACGACATAGGCGCCGGCGGTCACGAGATCGGTCTGCATGGCAGTTTCGCGACGATGGAATCCGCGATCGAGCTCCGCGCGCAGCGTGAGCGGCTCGCGGCGATAGTGGCGCGTGACGCGGCCGGGGTGCGGCAGCATTTCCTGCGCATGCGGCCGGGAGCCACGCAGCGCGCCATGGTGGCTGCCGGCTTCCGGTACGACTCGACCTATGGATTCCCGGACAGGAACGGCTTCCGGCTGGGAGTGGCGGACGTCGTTCCGGCCTGGGACGCGGAGGACGAGCGCCCGACGGGGCTCGATGAGATTCCGCTGGTCTGGATGGACCGCGCGCTGAGCAAGTACCGGGGGATCGAGGACCCCGGCGCCTGGGTGGACGATGCGCTGGCTCTGGCCGACGTGGCCCGTTCGCTCGAGGGTCTCTGGGTCGGACTCTGGCATCCGAACCTGACGCCAGCACTCGGCTACCCAGGCGCGCCCGAGGCGTACGAGCGGCTGGCGCGGACTATCGCGAGGCAGGAACCGTACGTGGCCACGGCAGACCAGATGTCATCGTGGCGCTCCACGCGCCGCGCAGTCCGCGCCGAGCGCATCGCTCCCGACGGAACCGTGCTCGCGAGCGTGCACGGCGATGCCGCGCAACCCGCGCGCGCCGCAACGCCTCTCATGCTCGAAGAGAGCACCGGAAAGCGCAGGGAATCCGTCCAGCGGTAGCCCGCGATCGCCCCCGCGTGCCCCAGACCTCGCTTGCCAGTTACTTCGTATAAGAGATATTATGTAAACTATGTCCAGTGGAAGAATGTGGAGAACCGATCCCCCGGCCCTCCACACCCCGTCGTTTAACGGTCCGCGAGCTCTCCCGTAAACACCAACCTCCCCTGACCCCTCAGCGTCGGCCGCCAGAGGCCGCCGTCGCGCCGCAGACGCACGGTCACGGGCCGGTCGGAGCGCGTCGTGAAGGTAGTTTCGGCGCCCGAGCTCCCCCATGTATTCAGGAGGATCGCCGACGAGATCGCGCCGGTCCCGCAGGCCAACGTCTCGCCCTCCACTCCCCGCTCGTAAGTGCGGATGGCCCACCCGCCGTCGGCGATCGGGGCCACGAAGTTCACGTTGGCACCGGCGGGCCGCAGGATGGGATCCATCCTGATCTTCCGCCCGCGCTCGATGACGTCAATCGAGCCCACCTCGTCGCAGAGAATCACGACGTGCGGTACGCCCATGAGGACGAAGCCGATCCGTCGCTCGCCAGCCTGGCGATCGAGATCTATATCGGCCCTCACCTCCTGCGCGGCCTGGAGATCCACCTCCGGGAGCGCGCCGACGATCCGGGCGCTCAGGATCCCAGTATCGGTCTGGAAGCGGACAGCCTCGGGCTTGGAGGCGCCGAGGTGGACGGCCAGCCTCGTCATGCAGAGCGCGGCGTTGCCGCACATGGCGCCAGCGGAGCCGTCCGCGTTGAAATAGCGCATGCGGAAAGTCGCGCCCTCATCCTCCTCGTCTTCGCCCGGCTCCTCCATGAAGACCACGCCGTCGGCACCCACACCGGTGCCGCGCGCGCAGAGCGCCTGGATCACCACGGAGTCCTCCAGCGCGCCGACACCGAGCTCGCGGGCGTCGAACACGATGAAGTCGTTTCCGGAACCGCTCATCTTGTAAAACTTTCGCGTCGCCATCAGACCCACCCTCTCAGCGCCCACCAGCGCAGCCGCCAGACCATCCAGACGGCTTCGCGAACGATCTTCTTCGACATCTTGCTCTCACCCTCCGTCCGATCCACGAAAACGATCGGAATCTCGACTATCCGGAACCGCTTCTTCCAGGCCCGGAAATTCATCTCTATCTGGAACGCGTAACCGTTGGAGCGAACCTCGTCGAGCGGTATCGCTTCGAGAACGCGTCTGCGAAAGCACTTGAACCCACCTGTCAGATCGTCAAGTGGGACACCAGTTACGCGCCTCGCGTAACCGTTGGCAAAATAGCTCAGGAGGAGTCGCGTCATGGGCCAGTTCACCACCGTCACCTTTCCCCCCCGGTAGCGCGAGCCGAGCACGAGGTCGGCGTCCTGGATCGCGTCTAGAAACTGCGGGAGGTGCGCAGGATCGTGCGAGAAGTCGGCGTCCATCTCGAGCACATAATCGTAGTCGCGCTCGAGGGCCCACTTGAAGCCCGCCAGGTAGGCGGTGCCCAGCCCCATCTTGCGCGGCCGGTGGAGCGCGTGGACACGCGGGTTGACTGCAGCTATCTCATCCACGATCGCGCCCGTCCCGTCGGGCGAGCCGTCGTCTACCACAAGAATGTCGAGCCGCGGGTCCTGGCAGAGGACGCTCTCGATGAGCTTTTCGATGTTCGCTCGCTCGTTGTACGTCGGGACGACTACCAGCGCGCGCTCAGCCACGGGCCTGCCTTCTCCGCTCCAGCACGATCCCGGCGACCACCCCGACGACCGCAAGCAGGAGCGCCACCACGGTGATCAGGCGTCCGCGCTCGTAGGTCGCGCTGCCGTAGGTGAGGTCCACGTTCCGTGCGCCAGCCGGGAGCTCCACGCCTATGAGCGTGAAATCGGCCCGGCCAATCGCGGCCGGCTTCCCGTCCGCGGTAGCCTCCCATCCCGGGTAGTAGTTCTCCGAGACCATGAGCGCCGAGCCCGCCGGCGCGGGCTTATCGAGTTGCACCGTGATGTGTCCCGGGTCGTAGCGGGTCACGTTCGCACGGATGTCGAGCGGCGGCGGGAGCTGCTTCACCTCCACCGCGTTCACGTTCGCGGAGGTGTCGAAGAGCGCGGCCGTTGCGGGATCGAAGCGGGTGTCGAGGACGGTCGCGAACACGGCTGCGTCGGGCGCCTTCGCGATCACGGGAGTCACCCATGCAGGTGGGTTGTGGCCGGGAACACCGTACAGGTAGAGGGTGCTCCCCACGGCGTCTTTCGTGGGGCCCACCAATCGCTGATAACCCGGTACAGGAAGGCTATCGAGATCGGTGAGGACGTACTTCATGTTCGTCAGGCGGGCGAAGTTTGGATTGCCGATGACCAGTCCCAGCTGGGTTTGCATGTCCTGGCCAAAACCATAGAGCGCCTGATAGCGACCCAATTCGTTGCCGTGGTAACCCGTGACCTGCCTGATGTCGTTCACCATGAACGCGTCACCCACCAGATACGGATCGGAGGGCTGCGCGTTCGCCGTAAGTGGGCGACGAATGGAGAAGACTCGCCCCTGCTCCTCCTTGTTGGCCCTGCCGACGTACTCCGTGATCTCGTTGGGTGCATAAACCACTTTCGCAGGTGGCGACGAAGCCCAGTAATGCCGGTCAATGGTCCAGAGATCCACCGCGGCAAGCACGAGGAGCGCCACCGCCGCTACCGGCAGTGCGAGCTTCCCGCGCAGGAAAGCCATGAGCACCACAACCGCAAGCACCACGAAAAGAAGCGAGCGCAGCGCACCGAGGGTCACCGCGGGAGCGTTGGCCTCCACCGCCGCGGCACGCGACGGGTCGGCGATCGCCTCGCCAACGTTGGTGAAGCCGCCAGACGCGGCGAGGACCGCGATCAATACACCCGCAATCAGCCACCCGACGAGATAGCGAGGCCCGACCTCCCGTGCCGCTATCCTCTCCACGCCGAGCGACGCGAAGACTGCCACGCAGAATGAAACGATATAGAAAAATGTGCTCGGCGCCCTGAAGTACTTGCTCCCGGGCACCAGCGCGTACACCAGGTGGTAGAACGGCGTGAATCCGCCGAGCGACCAGAGGAGGCCCACAATGAACGCTGCCAGCCAGAAGCGCGCAAAGCCGCGCGTCTTCACCGCGCCAAGCCCCGCCCCGGCGAGCATCAGCACTACCACGCCGATGTACTCGCTGTGGAAGTGGATGAAGTTCCGTCCCCAGTACGCGTCGAGCAGCCCCGAGAATTGCGGCAGATAGGTGTTGATCAACTCCTCGGGCGGGAACGAGTACGTGATCGCGTACGCGTACCCCTGCCCCCCCGCCCTCGGCGACCAGGGCGTGTACTCCATCACCGGGAGGAACTGGATCGCGCCCATCAGGCCACCAAGGGCCACGGCGCCCGCCGCTAGCGCGATCCGGCCGATGGCCGTGTTTCTCTCGATCCGTCCGCCCTTCACTTCACTGATCGCCAGGTAAAGCGCGAACGCGCCGCACGTCAGGAGCATGTACTGCAGCACCTGAGGATGCGGGCTGAGCACCGCGAAGCCGATTGCCAGCGCGAGCACGCCCCACACCCAGCGGAAGCCGTCGCGCACGCCGAGCGTCACGACCCAGAGCACGAGCGGCAAGAGGGCAGCTATGTAGAGCTTCCCGTCGTGCCCCGCCCCAGCGAGCGACGCCACGAAGCCGCTCAGCATGTAAGCGAGCCCGCCGATGAGCGCCGCGTAGAAGCTCATCCGCCACGCACGCATGAAGAGATAGGCGAAGAGCCCGGCGAAGAAGAGGTGCAGCGCGAAAGCGAGCGACATGGCAACGTCCACGGGAACGATCGCCCGCAGGAGGAGCGACGGCGGATAGAAAATGTCGCCCGCCATCCCGGCCACGTACGGCACCCCACCCATCAGGTACGGGTTCCAGAGCGGGATGTGCCCCACCGTCTTAAGTGCCGTGGCGCCGAACTCGCGAAACGCGTAGCCCGCCAGGTACTGGTCGCTGTTCGAGCTGGCCAGGAAGCGTCCCGCGAGGATGGGATAGGCGAGCGACAGCGTGGCGAGCACGTAAGTGAGCGCGGCCCAGCCGAGCGCAAAGCGCGGCGCAGCGCTCGCCTCGGTACGCGCTCGAGGGGTCATCGGCCTTGTGGCCGCTGCCGTCTGAGTCCTGGTCAAATCAGTTGCTCAATGGTCGGAGATGTTCGCTGGCGGCCGCGGAGCCGGCGAGCGACGCGCGCCGCACGTAGTACGCTCCGCTATGCGGCGCGCCGATCCGCCGGTTCGAAGCGAGCGTAAGATCATCCCGCTTCCGCCTGCGTGCAAGACGCGGCCGCATCGCATCACGCATCCCGGTCGGCGGCGTAAGTGGCGGCTCGCCCTCGCCTTAGAGATCGCATCATGAAGTGCGTTGGCCGTGCATTACCGCGCATCCCTGGCTACCTCGGGCGGGGCGTCGGCTGGTTTGCGCTTGAGGGGTCGGATCACCAGGAAGAGCGCGGCCGGCAGGATTTCCAGAACGGTGGTCCATACTCTCGATGCCACTACGAGGAGAATGGCCTCGCCGGTTCCGAAGCCGGCGCCCTTGAGCGCGCCGGCCATCACTACCTCGCGCACACCCACCCCGCCGGGCGCGATGATCGCCAGGAAGCCTGCGAGATACGAGCCGGTGTAGATCGCCGTGTAGAGGCCCGCCGCGCCAGGTGCGCGCGAGAGGACGCCGGCAGCCAGAACTCGAAAGGCGATGCCGTAGAGGATCCACGAGATCGCCGAGATGGCCGCCGTCATCCAGATCGCGCTATGCGGGATGCGCGGGATCGTGATGTCGCGGCGCGCGAGACGCCCTGCCAATCGGCCGAGCCAGGGGAGAAAGGGTGGAGCGACGAGGATAGCGGCGCCGAGCACCGCTATCGCGACCACCGCCGCGGTGGGGAGCTCGAGGATGCCCGCGCCGGTGGCAGCGAGAACGACGAACCCCGCCACGGTGTTGATCAGCGACCCGAGGAGCGCGGCCCCGACGGCCGCGGCCCCGGAAACTCCCCGCGATTGCACCATCACCGCCATTGTGCCTATGGCCCACACCTTCCCCGGGATGTATTTACCGAGGTTGGAGATGGTCCACACGCGGGCGCTCTCCCAGAAGCCGAGCGAGCTCCCCCACCCCGCCAGCAGGATGCGCCAGGCCTGTATGAGCAGGGCGTAATTAGCGAGCACCAGCGCGCACGAGAGCGCGATGTAGCCCCACCTCGGACGGGCGTTGGCCGCGGCCTCGCTGAGCTCGCCCCACTGGGACACGAGCACCGCGGCGATGAAGATCGTGACCGCGACCGCGAAGCCGATCTTGGCGACGCGAAGCACTCTGCCCCGCGGCAGGCTTGGCAAGGTGCTAACCCGGCTCCCGGTCGCTCCAGGTCGAGTCGCGCTCCGCCAGGAGTCGTCGCAGCTCCCGAAGCTCGGAGCGCTGGCTGGCGATCATCTCACCCACCAGGCCGCCGACGAAGAAGATGCTGCCGAGGATGAGACAGCTCTGGATGATCGTCCACACCCACCGCACGCCGACGCCAGACACCCACAGGCGCGCGAGCGCGACGAGAAACGCGATTGCGCCGAGGGCGAGCAACGCGAAGCCGAGGAGGCCGAACAGAAGGAGCGGTTTCTTCCCGAAGTGAAGCTCGAACCATACCGAGAGCATGTCGAGCACGCCCACCGGGATGCGGCCGATCCCGAACTTCGACCTGCCAGCGTGCCGCGGGTAGAGCGGAACCGGAATCTCCGACACGCTGAAACCCGACGCGGCAGCCACCACGATCATGTAGCGGTGCCAGTCGGGGCGTACCGGGAGCACGTCCATGACCTCCCTCCGGTACGCCTTCACCGAGTTGAGGTCGCGCACCGGGACGTCGAAGAGCGTACGACTGAGCCGGTTGTAGATGCGCGAGACGAAGGCCTTCTCGTAGACGCCCTGCTTGTGCCCCGTGACCATGTCCGACTCGCCCGCTACGATGGGCGCGACGAGCCGCGGGATGTCCTCCGGCTTGTACTGCAGATCCGCTGGATAGAAGACGAGCACCCGTCCGTGCGACGCGAGATACCCGGTGCGCAGCGCGTCGGCGATCCCGCGGCGCTTGCGGTGCCGCGCGAGCCTGAGAAATGGATAGCGTTCCCTGAGCTGCTGCAGGACGGCCCACGTGTCATCGTCCGAGCCGTCGTCCACCACCACCACTTCGTAGCGGAGCGGCGAGCCCGCGAAAGCCTCGCGTGCCTGCTCCATGAAGAGCGGAAGGTTCTCCGCCTCGTCCTTTGCCGGGACGAGGACGCTGACGTCCACTTCATCGCGATCGCTCTCCGGCCGCGCCAGCGCGTCGGCCTCGAGGCGCGCAACCGCTGCCGCGTCTCGAGGATCGCGACCAGGGATGTCGTCACCGTCGCCGGCCGTGGTACCGCTCGCGGCCGTCGCCGAACCGTGCAGCGCGGACACGCTCACACCCGCTTCCGCATCCGCGCGGAGAGGACGCCGAGCTGGTCGCGGTACTTGGCGACGGTGCGGCGCGCGATCTGAACGCCACCCTCCTTGAGGATGTTCACTATCGCCTGGTCGGTGAGTGGATGCCGCGGGTCTTCGTCCGACACGAGCTTCTGGATCTGCGCCTTGATCCCGCGCGCCGACACGTCCTCACCGCCGGTAGTGGAGAGCCCCGACGAGAAGAAGAACTTGAGCGGGAGCACGCCGCGCGGCGTCTGTACGTACTTCTCGTTCGTCACGCGGCTCACCGTGGACTCGTGCATGTTGATCACCTCGGCCACCTCGCGGAGCGTGAGCGGCTTGAGGAACTGCACGCCCTTCTCGAAGAAGTCGCGCTGCCGATCCACGATGAAGTTCATCACCTTGAGCATCGTCTGCCGGCGCTGCTCGATCGCCTGGATCATCCAGTTGGCCGAGTTGAGCTTGTTGGAGATGAACTCCTTGTTCTCCCCGTCGAACTTCTTCTTGTCGCGCGCGATCTCCTGATATGCGCGGCTCAGCTTGAGGCGCGGGAGATTCGTGTCGTTGAGGAAGATGTGGTACTGGCCGTCGATCTTCTCGACGACGAGATCGGGGATGATGTAGTTGTCGCCCGAGCTGCTGAAGATCAGACCCGGCTTGGGGTCGAGCTTCGCTATCTCGTCGGCCGCCTTCTGCACGTCGGCGGGGCTGATCCCGAAGCGCTTGGAGATCTCGCTCCAGCGGTGGTTGATCAGCTCATCGAAGCAGTCGCGCACCAGGCGAAACGGCACCGACTGCTCGAGCCCCGCCTCGCGGAGCTGCAGAAGGAGGCACTCGCGCAGGTCGCGAGCGGCGACCCCCGGCGGGTCGAGGCTCTGGACGGTGCGGAGCATGTCGTCCACCTCCCCCTCGCCGTAGAAGGGGAGGTCCTCCTGGTCGCGGCCCGTCTCTTCCGCGTGCTTCTCGATCATGTCGTTGATGCCGACGCGGATGTCCTCGAGCGAGCAGGAGAGGTATCCGTCCTCGCCGATGTTTCCGATAAATTCATCGGCCAGGATCATCTGCCGCGGTGAGAGATCGAGCAGCGCCACCTGATCGCGCAGGTGGTCGCTGAGATCGCGCGTGTCCACCGTGACGGGCTCGAAGAACTCCTTCTCCTCGTGCTCCTCGGGGCGGCCGCCCGCATCGAAGCCGTTGAGGAGGATCTCCTCCCAGTCTATCTCGTCGTTCGCGTCCTTCTCCGCTGCCTCTGCCGCCTCCGCCTCGGTGGTGGTCTCCTCCTCGTCCTCCTCCTCCGGCTCGACCATCTCGAGGAAGGGGTTGTTGAGCAGCTCCTGCTTGAGGTGCTGCTGCAGGTCCAGCAGCGGCATGTACAGCAGATCCATCGCCTGGTAGAGGCGAGGATTGATCTTGATCTCCTGCTTGAGCTGAGTGCTCTGAGAGATTCCAGCTTTCATTTCTTCTCCGCCCCTCCACCGACGGGCTCCAGGGCGCCATCGCGTGCGCCGCTGCCGCGAGCCGCGCCCGCGAAGCGCGCGCGCAGCCGGGCGGCGAGTGTCGGACCAAGGTAAATCCTGGCCACCGTATCGTCGAAGACGAGCTCCTGCACCGTGCCCGAGACCTTCACCTGGCCATCGAACATGATGTAGGCGCGGTCCACGATGTCCAGGGTCTGTTCGACGTTGTGGTCGCTGATCAGCACTCCGATCCCTCGGTGCCTGAGTCCGGCTACGATGGACTGGATATCGTGGACCGCGATCGGATCCACGCCCGCGAAGGGCTCGTCGAGCATCATGAACTTCGGCTCCGTGACGAGCGCGCGGGTGATCTCGAGGCGGCGTCGCTCTCCGCCGGAGAGCGAGTACGCCTTGTTGTGTCTGAGGTGTTTGATGCTGAGCTCATCCAGGAGCGCCTCGAGTCTTCTGTGCCGCTCGTCCGAGGAGAGCTTCATGGTCTCGAGTATCGCCAGGATGTTTTCTTCGACCGTGAGTTTCCGGAATATCGATGGTTCCTGCGAGAGATAACCGATACCGAGCCGCGCCCGCTTGTACATGGGCATCTCGGTGATATCCTCGTGGTCGAGGATGATCCGTCCTTCCTGCGGCTGGATCAGGCCGACGATCATGTAAAAGGTCGTCGTCTTGCCGGCGCCGTTCGGACCCAGCAGTCCGACGATCTCCCCCTGTTGCAAGCGCAGGGCCACATCGTTCACGACCTTTCGCCGGCGGTAGGTCTTCATGAGGCCTACTGCCTCGAGCACGCTCCCATGGGGCGGCGGCGCGCTCTCGGCGATGGCCCTGAAGACGCCCGTCTGCGAGCGGAACTCGCCCGTCTGCCGGCGGATCGCGGCGTGCTCGCCGGTGTGCCGGAGGACGTTCGAGACTGCAGTCCGGCGCATCATGGCGCGGAAGGGGACGAGCGCCTGCCAGTAGCGTTCCGCTATGTGGATTGTGGATTCCGGCGAGTCGAGCCCGCCGGGTGGGAGGATTATGAGGCCGTCCTCCACGAGGCGCGGGAGCACCACCTTGGCGAGATGATCGCGCACCTCGTCGAGGCCCAGACGTCCCGCTTCCCTGTCAGCGTCGCCGCCCTCCTCGCGCACGACCTTCAGGTGGTCGTCGCGGTAGCGGATGGCGACCTCGTTGAACACCGCGTCGCCGCTGTCGCGCGCGGTGCAGACGAGCGCGTGGAGCGCGAGCGCGATGGATCGGTCGCCGCGCGCCTTCTCCTCGATGAAGCGCTCTACCTCCGGCGGCAGCTGTTCGATCTCACTCATGTCTGCTCCTCTCGCCACTGTGCGGCTTCGACGTCGTGGTGTCGGTCGGGCTCGGGCGCCCGGGAGGCGGCGACTGCGGCCGCTGGGGACGCGCGCCCTGCTCCTGCTGTGAACGCGCTATGGAATCCGCTCTGGGCGTCGTGGGGTCGGCGTACACCCCGGCCGCCTGGCCGACGATCGTCACGCTGTCCACCGTGCGATTGGCGAACGCCACCCTGATCCGCTCGCCGCGCACGTAGTTGATGGCCGGTCCGATGGCCGCGGTGTCACGCGGCGCGATCTGATAGAACGATCGGGCGTGCCCCACGGCGAGAAGCATCTCTATGGACGGCTGGGAGGCGGAGTCGCTCACCACTTTCGCGCTGCTGTCGAAGTACGCGAAGATCGTGTCGCCCCGGAGCCAATCGTGCTCGGTGGTGTGCATGCGTGTGGTGTCGGGGACGCTCTGTGCGAAGGCATTCCCCACGGCGTGCACTTCACGAAGGCGCTGCTCCGGCATGCGCACGTCGAGCGAGTCGGCCAGGATGTCGTAGTTGGGGTTGGCGGCGCGCGAGCGCGACTCGCCCCATCCGTACACGCGCTGCAGCCGGCCGTCGTTCATCCTGAAGTCGAGCGTGTCGGCCGTGAGCGTCGCGTCGTTGCTTACGCTCTTCGCGTTCCCCCTGGAGATCACCCGCTCGACCATACGCGCCTTGCCGAACAGATCGATGACCGTGCCGGTGAGGACGAAAGGTCTGTCGCCGCGCGCGGTGATGCTCGGCTTCTTCATGAGCCGCGCGAACTCGCTCTGACTGTCGAGCGAGGCGGAGTCGCCCTTCGCGAGCACGTCCGGCCGTGTGATCTCCACCTTCCCGGATGCGAACACGGTGCTGTCGCCGCGCATGGTCACGGTGTTGGCGATGACTGTAACCGGCTCGGTCGGTTTGCCGGTGGAATCGGTCTGCACCACTTTGATCGTGGGCCGCCCCGGCGCGATCATGCTGCTCTGGTTGCGGATCCCCGGGGCCACGCGGAAGTACTCCATGCGGGGACCGTCCATGGTGGTGCCGCTGGGGAGAACCGCATGGACGTTCCCCTGCGCTTCGAGCCGCTCCTCGGCCATGAAGTAGTTGGCCAGTTGGGAGTCGAGGGTGAGCCGCGGCTCCACGTAATGGACGTTGCCGATGAGGTGCAGCAGGCGCCGGTCGCCGAAATACTCGCCGCTGTCGGCGGAGATCGTCATGTTCTGCGCGGGACAGTGGGCGACTACCCCGCCGCCGATCCAGCTGTTGAACTGTCCGCTCGGCTGCTTCACTGAAGTCACCCGGGGCGGGCTCGATGGCTCGCGCGCCGAGAACTCGAGGTTGCACCGCCCCACGGGCGCTGCCGGCTG
>DATCXR010000220.1:0-33778 GCA_036565685.1 Gemmatimonadaceae bacterium | reverse complement strand
CGCCTCCTTATGGTTGGGACCCCGGGCGACCCGCGTCACGAACCTTCAGCCCGGCCTACCCCGCGGGCCCCGCGGGGACTAGCTTAGGACTCTCGCGCGAGTAGCTCAGCTGGATAGAGCGTCGGCCTCCGGAGCCGAAGGTCGTGGGTTCGAATCCCGCCTCGCGCACTCGGTCGAGGGTTCAGGAGGCAGGGTTCAGGGTTCAGTCACTGCTCGGCATGGCGAGATCCTTGCCTCCGAGGTAGTTCCTGATCCTTGAACCCTGCCTCCTGAACCCTCGAGCACATGCCCCGCCCTCTCGCCTGGCGACAGCTCGTTCCCGGCCTCGCGATCCTCGCGGTGATCATCCTCGCGGCGTTGGCGGTGCTGGTCTTCGCTCGGGTGGGCGCGCTGCACGGCGACACCTATCGGCTCTACGTGCTCTCCGACGATGCGCGCGGCGTCATCAGCGGGACCGAAGTCTGGTTGGCGGGGCAGAAGATCGGCGCGGTCCACGACATCTCGTTCCGTCCCGTCACGAACGATTCGCTGGGACGCCTCGCCGTGGCGCTCGATGTCCTCGACGACTACAAGCTCGCCATCAGGGGTGACTCGCGCGCGGAGTTCCGGAGCGGCAGCACGCCGATCGGCGCCACGATCGTCTCGATCACTATCGGTTCTCCCGACCAGCCGGTACTCGATGCAGACGACACGATCCCGCGTGCGGTCCAGATAGATCCCGACTCGGTGCGCGCCGCGCTCTCGTCGGCCGCGAGCCAGATCCCCGCGCTCCTGGATGATGCGGACGGGCTGATACACACCTTCCGCCGGGCACTCGGCCGATCGGCTGGTGACTCCACCACGCGGCTCAGCGTGATCGCCGATCGTCTCGCGCTGCTCGCGCGGCGCATGGACGCCGGCGGTGGAACCGTAGCGCGCCTCTCCAGCGACACGACTCTCGCGCGACGCCTGGACAGGGTTTCGATCCGCGCCCGGGCGTTGATGGACGCTCTCGATTCATCCGACAACACCCTCGGCCGCCTCGGCAACGACAGCGCGCTCTCGAGAGCCATAGCCGATGTGCGAAGCGACATCGACACGCTTCGCGCGCAGCTCACCGAGGAGCGCGGCACGGCCGGACGTCTGGTGTACGACGACGCCATCCTCCGGCAACTGCGGCTGCTCGAAGACCGCCTCGACGACGACCCCGAGATCGAGACTCCGGCATCGCTGAAGGGGAAGCCCTGAAGTAGAAGTCGTGACGCGCCGCGTTTCGCGCAGGCGCCGCGTCGTGCGCCCGCTCAGAAAATCCAGGGGCGCGGCATGAACGTGGCGAAGAAGAGCGCGACCGCCAGCCAACCCAACACCCGGCGTGTGGTGTCGAGCTCGTGCTCGGGCGAGATGACGCTCGGATGTGCGAGCCGGCCCCGGCCGAGCAGGAGTCCGAGCACGGCCCAGAGCCACCACCCCGGCCACCAGAAGAAGCCGAGCGGGATGAGGCAGATCCAGAAGACGCGAGCGATCCAGGGTTGAGCGCGTCCGAACATCGCGTAGGCAATGTGGCCGCCATCGAGCTGCGTGAGCGGGAGCAGATTGAGCATGGTCACCAGAAGCCCCACCCATCCCGCCATCGCTACCGGATGCAATCGGACCGCGCCGTGGATGCCGAGCAGCTCACGGCAGGCCATGAGAAGGAGCGAGTCGCCGATGAAGATCCCTCCCCCTCCGGGCGCCGCGGCCAGGTACTGATGCGCGAGCGGTAGCACCGGGCCCGATGGCTCGGTCGCGCTCAGCGCGAGTCCTGCGATGAGAACCGGAATCGCGACGACGATCCCCGCCAAGGGACCCGCGATCCCTATGTCGAAGAGGGTGCGGCGGTCGAAGACAGCGGAGCGCAGTCTGATGAACGCGCCCATGGTGCCGAGTATGTTCCACTGCGCCGGGAAGGGGATGAAATAAGGCGGGCTCGCGTTCACTCTATAGTGGCGCGCGGCCACGTAGTGGCCCGATTCGTGCGCCAGCAGGATGCCGAGGAGCGGGAGCGAGAAGGGGAGGCCAGCGCGAAGTTCGGCGAGCGTTGGGTGGTACCAGACGCCGGTGATACCGGCGAGCGCGGCACCGCCAAGCGAGGCGGTGATGAGAGTAAGGAGAAAGAGAAGGGCGTGCAGCCACCAGCGTTCGCGCGCGCGCTCGTGCTCCTGAACGAGAACCAGCCAGCGGCCTTCCGGTGAGCTCTGCCAGTAGTGAAACCCATCCCATTCCGCAATCCTGCGCGCCAGTGCTCGCGAGGGCGCCGCATGCTCCCGCGCCACCAGCCCTTCGACCACCCGAGAGCCACCAATCTCGATAGCGCGCCAATACGTAAAGTACTGCGTGACAACGAGCTCGGTCACTCTTGACCACCTTTTTGGCGAGCGTTACCTTGCCACCCTCTCTCGCACACCAGCACACCCCCCCGCTTCGCAACTCCCTCTATCCACTCCGGATCCCCGCTCCCGCACAAGAGCGAGGTACGCCGGTAGTTGCGTGCGATGCACTCGCCGCAGTGACCCTTCCAGGCGTCGTCCCGCCCCGCTCCCGGAGCCCACGTCCGTGGATATCACCGAGCTGAAGCAAAAGTCCGTGGCCGAACTGCAGACCATGGCCGAGGACCTCAATATCTCCAACTTCTCGGGCCTCCGAAAGCAGGACCTGATATTTCGCATCGAGCAGAATCTGCTCGACTCGGACATCGTCCTGCGCGGTGAGGGTGTCCTCGAAATACTTCCGGAAGGGTACGGCTTCCTGCGCAGTCAGGACTGGAACTACCTCTACGGTCCCGACGACATCTACGTGTCGCCGTCGCAAATCAAGCGCTTCGATCTCCGCACCGGCGACACCGTAGCCGGACAGGTGCGCCCCCCAAAGGACGGCGAGCGCTACCTCGCTCTTCTCAAGGTGGAGTCGATCAACAACACCGAGCCCGAGGAAGCAAAGCATCGGATAGCGTTCGACAACCTCCGCCCGCGCTACCCCGACGGACGACTGCGCCTCGAAGCGTCGAACGGCGACATCAGCATGCGCGTCGTCGACCTCATCGCACCCATCGGCAAGGGGCAGCGCGGTCTGATCGTGGCGCCGCCACGCGCGGGGAAGACGATCCTCATGCAGAAGATGGCCAACGCCATCCTCGAGAATCACCCCGAGGTCACGCTCATCGTGCTTCTCATCGATGAGCGCCCGGAGGAGGTGACAGACATGCAGGCGAACGTCGCCGCGGAGGTCATCAGCTCCACCTTCGACGAGCCGGCCGACCGCCACGTGCAGGTGGCCGACATGGTCATCGAGAAGGCGAAGCGTCTGGTGGAGCACGGCAAGGACGTAGTCATACTCCTCGACTCGATCACACGCCTCGCGCGCGCGCACAACGTCGTCGTCCCGCACTCGGGGAAGATTCTCTCCGGCGGTGTCGACGCACACGCACTGCACAAGCCGAAGCGCTTCTTCGGCGCCGCGCGAAACATAGACGAGGGCGGCTCGCTCACGATCATCGCGACGGCGCTCGTGGAGACCGGCTCCCGGATGGACGAGGTGATCTTCGAGGAGTTCAAGGGCACGGGCAACATGGAGCTGGTGCTCGACCGGAAGATCGCCGACCGGCGCGTCTTCCCCGCGATCGACATCCAGCGGTCAGGTACTCGCAAGGAAGAGCTGCTCCTGGAGAAGGATGAGCTCAACCGCGTATACCTCCTGCGCAACTTTCTCGCGGACATGCCCCCGGCCGAGGCGATCGAGTTCCTCCTCCAGCGCATGGGACGCACGAAGAACAACAAGGAGTTCTTCGCGACCATGGCGCAGGGATGATGGGCGGCAGGGTTCTCGCGGTAGATTACGGCGAGAAGCGGATAGGGTTGGCGGTGAGCGATCCGACGAGGACAGTGGCTGCGCCGGCGGGGTACATTGCGCGGCGCGCGGGGAAGCGGCCCCCGATCGCCGAGATCATCCGACGCGCGGAAGAGCACGAGGCGCGTGAGTTCGTGCTCGGGCTTCCGCTGGACGATCGGGGCGAGGAGACCCCGAGGTCGGAAGAGGTGCGCAGGATAGGAGCGGAGCTGGAACGGCGTACCGGATACCCGGTCTCGTTCGTCGATGAGCGGTACACCACCGCGGCAGCCCTCCGGACGGTGCGCGAGCTGGGAGGGACGACGCGTGGACGAAAGGGAGACGTGGATGCGCTTGCCGCTACCATCCTGCTGCAGCATGCACTCCGACTCGAAGGGTGACGCACGGGCGCCGTGCTACCGGGGCGAGCGAGCGCTCGGTGGCGTAGCGAGCCAGCGCGCGCGGCGCTCCGTGACGGTCGCGAGCGCGCTCCTTCTCGCTGCCACCACCGCCTGCGGCTCCTCCGATCGCGGGGGCTACGGTCGCGTCACGATCCCGCAGGGCGCCGCCTTCCGCACCGCCGCCGACTCGCTGCACGCCGAAGGATTCGTCTCGTCGCCCTGGCTCTTCCGTGTCTACGCGCGCGTAACCGGACGTGATCGACAGATCCGCGCCGGCACCTACGTGCTCCAGCACGGCCTGTCATGGAATCGTCTGGTGGATGCGCTCCGCAAGGGACAGGGCATCGAGCGACGCGTCACCATCCCCGAGGGATGGTCGCTCGCGCAGATCGTCCCCGAGCTCTCGACCGAGCTTGGCGTTCCCGAGGACTCGGTGCGCGCCGCGGTGCGCGACACCGCCCTGCGAAACGAGCTCGGGATCACCACTTCCACGCTCGAGGGCTACCTCTTCCCCGACACATACATCTTCTCCTACGGCACGCAGGCGCGCGACGCGGTGAAGGAGATGGTGCGTCACTTCGAGGAGGTCTGGAAGCCCGAGTGGAACGACCGGCTCCGCGAGATCTCGATGAGCCGCAACGACATCATCGCGCTCGCATCGATCATTGAGAAGGAAGCTCGGCTACCCGAAGAGCGCCCGGTCATCTCGGCGGTGTATCACAACCGGCTCCGTATCGGGATGCCGCTGCAGGCCGACCCCACGGTGCAGTACGCGCTCGGCGAGCACCACGAGCGCGTGCTCTACCGCGACCTCGAGGTCGACTCGCCGTACAACACCTACCGCCATACCGGGCTCCCCCCCGGGCCGATAGCGTCACCGGGGAAGGCGAGCATCGAGGCAGCGCTCTACCCGGCGTCGGTGCCGTACCTCTACTTCGTCGCCGACTCCGACGGACATCACGAGTTCCGCACCACCTTCAAGGAACACCGCGAGGCGAAGGAGCGGATCAGGCGAGAGCGCGGACGGTGATGCGCGCCTATGCCGACGCACCGTCTTCGGTTCGCAGAGCTGCGTCAGCCAGCGGTTTCGTCGCTCAGGTCCGGGCGCAGCTCCTTTGCGTCGCGGAGGTAAACGTGGCGGAGCGCGGATCGTGGAAGCTCCGTCTCGATGTGGAGCAGAACCCGAATACAGTGCGTGAGGCCGCGAGTGGTAGGGATCTCCATCGCGCAGAGGAGCGGCACGTCCACCCAGCCGAGCTCGCGCGCGGCGCGCGCTGGGAACTCGCTCGTGATGTCGGGTGTCACCGTGAAGATCGCGCTGATCACCTGATCGTGCACGATCGCGTTGCGTTCGGCGAGCGCGGTGAGCAACTCTCTCGTGGCCGATACCACCAGATCCGCGTCGTCTCTCTCGACCGTGGTAGCGCCGCGCACGGCGCGCATCTTCCGCTCAGCCATCCTGGAACGTGTTCGACCCCAGATCGTTGAAGCTCATTGCCATCACGGACGATTCTCGTGATGACCGCGACGCGCTGCTGGCACGCGTCGCGGCCGCGGTGCGCGGAGGCGCCACCATGGTCCAGCTGCGCCTCAAAGATGAGAATCCGCGGACGATCGTGGAAGTGGCGAGCGCGCTTCTCGCCATTCTCCCTCGCGCCGTACCGCTCGTGATCAACGACCGCCTCGACGTGGCGCTGGCATCGGGAGCCGCAGGCGTACACCTCGGCGCCGACGACCTGCCCGTGGCGGCGGCGAGGCGGGTCTCTCCGCCCGGATTCGTGATAGGCGCGTCGGTCGGCAGCGACGCGGAGGTCTCCGGCTCGCGTGGTGCCGACTACGTGGGGATCGGCCCCGTGTATGCCACCGCTTCCAAGGCCGATGCCGGAGCGAAGATCGGGGTAGCCGAGCTCGCGCGGCTGGCGGCTCTCTGCGCGCTCCCCGCGGTGGCGATCGGAGGGATCGATGCGTCCAACGCACGCGAGGCGATCGACGCCGGTGCGAACGGCGTCGCGGTGATCAGCGCCATCTTCGGCGCTCGCGACCCCGAGGCAGCCGCGCGCGCGATACGCGGCGCCATGGAGTGATCGAGGGAGCCGCGTCTCGTGGTGGCGGTACTCGCGCGCACGGGCACGTCCTCGACGGGCGCCCTTTCAGTAGCCGTTCTCCCTTCCCCTCTCCGCGCGCGCATCGTATTGTGAGGGCCAGTCGGATCATCCTGCCATCACTCGTCGTTCCGCCCCGCTCACCCGGGCTCCCTTACATCCCTCCATGCAGCTCACCACTCTCGACTGGCTGATCGTCGCCCTCTCGATTGTCGTCTGCTTCCTGCCGGCAATCCTCCTCGCGAAACGCGCGGGATCCAGCACCGCCGAGTTCTTCACTTCCGGTCGCGCTGCTCCCTGGTGGCTCGTGGGCGTCTCGATGGTGGCCACCACCTTCAGCACCGATACGCCCAACCTCGTCACCAACCTCGTGCGCGAGAACGGCGTGGCGAACAACTGGGCGTGGTGGGCGTTCCTGCTCACCGGCATGGCGACGGTGTTCTTCTACGCGCGGCTCTGGCGCCGATCGCGCGTGCTCACCGACCTCGAGTTTTACGAGATCCGCTACTCGGGGAAGCCGGCCTCCTTCGTGCGCGGCTTCCGCGCGATCTACCTCGGCTTCTTCTTCAACCTGGTGATCATGGCTTCGGTGAACCTCGCCGCGGTCAAGATCGCCAACGTGATGCTCGGCTGGCCGATGGGAAAGACGCTGGCCATCTGCGCGGTCATCAACATCGCCTTCGCCGCGACGTCTGGATTGTGGGGCGTGCTCGTCACGGACTTCATACAGTTCGGGATCGCGATGACCGGAGCGTTCGCCGCCGCGTACTTCGCGCTGAAGCAGCCGCAGGTGGGCGGCCTCACTGGACTGATCGAGCGCGTGGACCCGGCGAAGCTCAACCTCCTTCCCGACTTCGGCAACTGGTCGCTCACGCTCACGGTACTGATAATTCCGCTGACGGTGCAGTGGTGGTCGGTGTGGTATCCGGGCGCCGAGCCGGGCGGCGGAAGCTACATCGCGCAACGCATGCTGGCGTCCAAGAGCGAGAAGGACGCCATGGCTGGAACGCTCTTCTTCAACGCGGCACACTACGCGCTCCGCCCCTGGCCGTGGATCCTCGTGGCGCTCGCGTCGCTCCTCGTCTACCCCAACCTTTCCGACATCGCTCGCACCTTCCCCTACGTGGACCCGAAGCTCATCGGGCACGACATGGCATATCCGGCAATGCTCAAGTTCCTCCCGGTCGGCTGGATGGGGCTCATGGTCGCCGGGCTGCTGGCGGCGTACGTCTCCACGCTCTCCACGCACCTCAACTGGGGCACCTCGTACCTCGTGCACGACTTCTACCGGCGCTTCGTAAAGCACGACGCACCGGAGAAGCACTACGTGCTCGTGGGGCGCATCGTGACCGCGCTGCTCATGGTGCTCGCGGCGTTCCTCACCTTCGCGCTCGACTCCGCGCGCGAGAGCTTCGAGCTGCTCATGTCGGTGGGTGCGGGAACGGGCCTGATCTACCTGCTCCGCTGGTTCTGGTGGCGCATCAACGCGTGGAGCGAGATCGCGGCGATGGCCAGCTCCTTCATCGTCGCGGTCGGCTTCTTCATCGCGGCGAAGATGGGCTCCGAGATCCCATCGCACATCTCGCTCCTGGTGACGATCGCGGTGACCACCGTGGTCTGGGTGGGAACCACGTACGCCACGAAGCCCACCGACCGCGCTACGCTCGTGCGCTTCTACCGTCTCGTGCGCCCGGCAGGACCGGGGTGGAACCAGCTCCGCGCGGAGACCGGGCTCGCTCCCTCGCCCGACAGTCTTCCTCAGGCATTCCTCGGCTGGATCGCGGGGTGCGTCTTCGTCTACTCGGCGCTTTTCGGCGCGGGAAGCTTCCTCTACGGGAAGACGGCGCAGGGCGCGATGTGGCTGGTGCTCTTCGTGATCAGCACCTGGTACCTGGTGCGGCTCCTCCCGCGCATCTGGTCTTCGTCGGATGAAGCGGCGGAGCCGCCCGTTCTCGCTCGGATCGGTGCCGAGGCAGACGACTAGAGCGGTGGTGCTCGCGCGCGGCCTCGGCACCCGGATGCGCGCGAGCGATGAAGCTGCCACGCTCGACGCGGAACAGGAGCGCGCTGCCTCGGCGGGATTGAAGGCGATGATCCCGGTGGGCCGCCCCTTCCTGGACTACCTGCTCTCGGCGCTCGTGGACGCGGGGCTCGAGGAAGTGTGCCTCGTGATCGGACCGGAGCATTCCGAGGTGCGCGAGCGCTACGGGAAGGGCGACACGCGTGCACGTGTGTCCTTCGCCATCCAGGAAGAGCCGCGCGGTACCGCCGACGCGCTCCTCGCGGCTGAATCGTTCACCGCGGGCGAGTCCTTCGTCGTTCTGAACTCCGACAACTACTACCCCGTGGCCGTACTGGCGAAGCTGGCGGCGCTCGGCGAGCCGGGGCTCCCGGCGTTCGGGAGAAAGGCGCTCCTTGCCGACGGTGCGATCGCGCCCGAGCGAATCGCCGGCTACGCGCTACTCGACATCGCGCCCGACGGGTATCTCCAGCGCATCGTCGAGAAGCCCGACGCGCGAACGCTCGCCGAGTTCGGTGAGGATGCCTACGTCAGCATGAACTGCTGGCGCTTCTCGAGCGCAATCTTCCCCACGTGCCGCACAGTGGAGCCATCGGCGCGCGGGGAGCTGGAGATTCCGTTGGCGGTGCAGCACGCCATGGACTCGTACGGCGCACGATTCCTCACCTTCCCCGTGCACGCGAGCGTCCTGGACCTCTCGCGCCGCGGTGATGTGGCCGAGGTGAAGAAGCGGCTCAGCGCAATCGAGCCGGAGCCGTGACGAGCGAATCGGAAGAGCGGATGCGTGCGGCGGGGATGTCGCAGTCCGCCGCCGCAAGGCGCGCGGCGCAGCTCGCGGCGCTGCTGGCATCGCTGCGCGACCTCGGCGCTTCCGCGGTCGATCGCGCGGTGCGCTACTGGGTCCCGGGGCGTATAGAGGTGCTGGGCAAGCATACCGACTACGCCGGCGGCCGAAGTCTTCTCTGCGCCGTGGAGCGTGGATTCACCATGGTGGCCGCGCCGCGCAACGACGCGCATATGCGAATCCTGGATGCGCGACTGATGGAGCTGATCGAGTGCGACATAGGGCCCGAGATGAGCGGGGCCGCGCGCCACTGGAGCACGTATCCGATCACCGTGGCGCGCAGAATAGCGCGCGACTTCCCCACTCTGGGAAAGGTGCGCGGCGCCGACATCGTCTTCGCTTCCGATCTCCCGCGCGCGGCGGGTGTGAGCAGCTCGAGCGCCTTGGTGGTGACCACCTTCCTCGCTCTCGCCGACGCGAACGGACTGTCTTCGCTCCCCGAGTTCACGGAGCACATCACCGACAACGAGCATCTCGCCGGCTACCTGGGCGCGGTCGAGAACGGGTGGAGCTACGGTCATCTCGCTGGCGATACCGGCGTGGGTACGCTCGGCGGGAGCGAGGACCACACCGCCATCCTCTGCGCGCGACCGCACGAGCTGGTGCAGTACACCTTCCGGCCCGTCCACTTCGAGCGCGCGGTGCCGGTCCCGGCGGGATACACCTTCGCAATAGGCGTGAGCGGCGTGCGCGCGGAGAAAACCGGCGCGGCCCGCGAACGCTACAACCGCGCGTCGCGCTCGATGAGCGTGATCGTCGACATCTGGCGCCACGCTACCGGTCGAAGCGAGGCGACCGCGGCCGCGGTGATAACATCGTCGCCATCGGCTCTCGACGAGCTTCGCGCGGTGATAGCCGCCGCCGACACCTCGGAAGCGGGACTCACTCCGCGGCAGCTGCTCACGCGCCTCGACCACTTCGTGGTGGAGAGCGAGGAGCTGATCCCGGCCGCGTCCGACGCCCTCGCACGTGAAGACCTTACCGCGTTCGGCGCCATAGTGGACCGCTCGCAGGCGCGCGCCGAGCGGCTGCTGGAGAATCAGATAGACGAGACGGTGGAGCTGGCGCGCTCGGCGCGCGAGCTCGGCGCAGCGGCGGCATCTGCTTTCGGCGCCGGCTTCGGCGGGAGCGTGTGGGCGCTCGTCCGCGGCGACACCGCCAACGATTTCCTGCATCGCTGGGAGCAGCGGCACCGCGAGCGCTTCCCGTCCTCGGGTTCCGGCGACGACGAGTCGTTCTTCGTCACCGACGCCGGACCATCGGCAATCCGCATTGAATGAAAACGTGGCGGCCTCTTTGCCGCCGCACAAGCAAGAGGAGGAACCAGTGCACTGCTCCACCCGGCTCCGTCGCGCGGCGGCGAGCTCGAGAAAGCTTCGCCCGCTCAAGGTCGCGCTCGCGATAGGCAGCGCGACGATCGCTGCAGCTCCGCGGCTCGTCGCACAGGACGCCGCCCGCGCCGACTCGACGGCCACGCGCCGGCTCATGCCCGTACCGGCATCGGTCACCTTCGAGCCAGGCCGTCTCGCGATAGACAGCAGCTTTACCGTCGTGATCAGCCGCTACGAGAACGGACGCCTCGAGCGCGGAGTACAGCGCGCGATGCTGCGACTGGAGCGCCGCACGGGGGTGGACATCCAGCCCATCTCCTCCGATACATCGCGCGCGACAGTGATGATCGACGTTGCCGGACCGGGAGAGAAAGTTCAGTCGGTGAACGAGGACGAGTCGTATTCGATAGACGTCTCGTCGTCGCGCATCACACTGCAGGCAAACACGGTGGTGGGTGCTCTGCGCGGGCTCGAGACGCTCCTCCAGCTCGTAGAGAGCGACTCCGCAGGCTTCCACTTTCCTCTCGCGCACATCGAGGACCACCCGCGATTTCCCTGGCGCGGGCTGCTGATAGACGTATCGCGCCACTTCCAGACGGTGGAGGAGATAAAGCGGAACCTCGATGCGATGTCCATGGTCAAGCTCAACGTCCTGCACTGGCACCTGAGCGACGACCAGGGCTTCCGAGTGGAGAGTCGTCTCCACCCGGAGCTGCAGCGACGTGGCTCGGATGGCCGCTACTACACGCAGAGCGAGATCCGCGACGTGGTGGCGTACGCGCGCGACCGGGGAATCCGGGTAATCCCCGAGTTCGACATGCCCGGCCACTCCACCTCGTGGTTCGTGGGATATCCGCAGTATGCCAGCGCGCCGGGCCCATACACCATCGGGCGGCGGATGAGCGGCTACGAGGCGACCTTCGATCCAACGCGAGAGTCGGTCTATCGTTTCATAGACAGTTTCGTCGGCGAGATCTCGAAGCTCTTCCCCGATGCCTATTGGCACATCGGCGGCGACGAAGTCAACGGCAAGCAGTGGAGCTCGAGCCCCCGCATAAAGCGGTTCATGAAGCGCCACGGCTTCGCGGACAACGCCGCACTGCAGGCGTACTTCAACCGACGCCTACAGGCGATCCTGAAGAAGCACGGCAAGCGCATGGTCGGCTGGGACGAGATCATGCACCCCAAGCTGCCCAAGACAGTCGTGGTGCAGTCGTGGCGCGGACACGAGTCGCTCGACGAGGGAGCACGCGAGGGCTTTCGGGGGATCCTCTCGGCCGGCTACTACCTCGACCACATGGAGACAGCCGGCGAGATCTATCTCGTCGATCCGATTCCGCCCAGCAGTAACCTCGACAGCACTGAGGCGGCTCGCATCCTCGGTGGCGAAGCGTGCATGTGGGCGGAGCTCATCACCGACGAGAACATCGAGTCGCGCATCTGGCCGCGCACCGCGGCGATTGCCGAACGTCTCTGGTCGCCGCAGAGCGTGCGCGATGTGGATGACATGTACCGCCGCCTAGCGTATACCAGCATGGGGCTCGAGGCGCTCGGGCTCCGCCATGTATCGGGTCCGGAGATGATGCTGCGACGGATCGCCGGTCCGGCCAACGATGCGGAGCTCGAGTCGCTGCTGCAGCTCATGGGTCTGGTGGAGCCGCTGAGTCTCGGGCAGCACGTGCGTGCATTCCGCCCGCTCCTCACCTACCCGCTCGTCCGCCCCGGCGACATCGCGCGCCCCGATCCGGCCGCGGCGCGAGAGCTTTCGGCGCGCGTGGATGCTCTGCTCTCCGATTCCACCAACGCGGCCGCACAGGCGGACACGCTGAGCCGTCAGTTCGCGGAGTGGACCGACATGGCCCGCTCGGTAGCCGCGCTCGCGAAGCGGACGCCGTTGGTGGATGGGGCCGACAGCGCCGCCGCACTGATCGCGCGGCTCGGTGCCGTGGGGAACGAAGCGATCTCGTATCTCGCGCGCGGCGACACGCCGTCCGCGGACTGGAGCGCGAGCGCTCTGCGCCTCCTCAGGCGCGCCGACACCCCGGTGGGCCTGCTTCGCATCTCGGTGGCGCCCGCGATACGTAAGCTGGTGAGCGCCGCCGCCGACAGCGCGAAGGTGGGAGCGGGGAGGGAGAGAAAGTAGAGAGCAGAGAGCAGTGAAACCCCAGGGTTCAGGGGGCAGGGTTCAGGGTTCAGGTACTACCTCGGAGTCAAGACCTCGACCCCGAGGCACTTCCTGAACCCTGCCCCCTGAACCCTGAACCCTCTAGCCGTTACTGCTCTCTGCTTTCTGCTTCCTCTCCCGTCCCTACCCTTGCGCCCTCGCCCGTAGGCCGTAGGTTTTACAGGCGCGACCAACCGGCTGTACCCACTTCCCCGCGACGCTAATGTCACACCGTCCACGCTCTCTCAAGCACGAGTACGAGCTGTACGTCGATCGGGAGATAGAGAACTACAAGGAGTCGATCCCTCGCGGTGTGATACTGAGCATCGGCGAGGAGGCGGTACGCTCGCTGACGTCGCAGCCACAGCTGGCGCTCACCGAGATACTGCTCTGCGCGGAAGTCGATCGGCTCATCCGGGGGCGGCTGCGAATTCCGTCGTTCTCGGCGTGGCGGAGGCGGCGGCTCCGGTCGCTCAGGGAATTCTGCCGTCCGGAGCGCTGGGGGATGCGTGCCGACTGCGCGATCGCGCGCACTCCGCAGGAAGCGTCCGAGGGGCACGTGCTGGTGGCTGGCGCATCCGAAGAGGGACCGGCGCTTTACCTCGCCGCCAACGGCTGCGCGGTCACCGCGGTGGATGTCACCGAAGATGTGCTGGAGCGAGTGCTCGATGCGGCGGCGGCGGTGGGTCTCACGGGGCGGGTGCGCGGACTCGTCACCGATCTCGCGAGCTGGTCGCCCGACATGCCGCTCAACGCGGTCGTATGCGCGCCTGCGGCTTTTCGCGGGCTCTCGGCCGAGGAGCGCGACCGCGCGATAGCGATACTCCAGGCGGCCACTACGGCCGGGGGGTTTCACGTCGTCGAGACCGGCGGCGACGAGAGTCAGCGCCTAGCGCTCGAGGAGCTTCGTGCGAGCTACGATGGCTGGCGCATCTCCACCGAGAGCGGGGTGTACGGAAAGGAAACGTTCCTGGCATGGAAGAACGTGGCGTAGCTATTCGACACGTACGAGGCGTGATTGTGTGTCGTTCTGAGTCGGCCGGCGGAGATCCCGCCGGCCTTTCTTTTGTGTATCTCTTTGCTACATAAGCACTTGCCACGCCGCTTCCGTGTGGCACGCAAGGTGATATAGGAGCGCGCGGCCCCCGACCGTTCCGGGGGCTTTCTTCTATAGTAAGGGGTTGCCATGGCGATGACTGACAAGCGCGATGCGCGCGACGACAATAGAGTGAGTGAGGAGCCGATCGGGATAATCATCTCGCGTGGAAGGCGAGACGAGCCGGTTCCCGCGTTCTCGGCGTTCGTCTGGGGCGCTCCCGCATCCGAGCAGGACAGGGCTGGAGTGGAACCGCGGGCGGCCTGAGGGTCGTCAGAGCGGCGACCGTCGTTGGTGACGGCGCACGAAGGATGCAAAAAGGCCGGCGAAAATTTCGCCGGCCTTTTTGCAATCCGTACATCGTACATCTATGAAGGCGTTCGGAAGTTAAGCGCGCTTCCTCGAGGCCTTCTTGGTCGCCCGCTTCCGCGTGGACTTCTTCGCGGTGCTCTTCTTACGCGTGGAGGTCTTCTTCCGCGCGCCAGCGGACTTCCGCGCGCCCTTGCGCGCCGAAGACTTCTTGGTCGCCTTCTTGGTCGCCTTCTTCGTGCTCTTCTTTCTGGTTGCCATTGTAATTCTCCAGTACTGGAGTGTGGCTGCCGACCGATCCCCCGGTGGACCGGCGGCGGTGTGGGCGCGCTCCGAGGAGCACGCCGCACTTCTTACACGGCCTCTGAGAGGCTCGTGAAGTTGAAGTCGCGCACCTTGATTGCCGGCATGACGATATCACCACCCGCCTCCGTACCCGCCAGACGTTCGGGCCGGCCAAGCATCTCGAGGTTGTTCAACATGAACAGCGGCGATTCGTTGAAGCGGAAATTCCTGATGGCCTTCGTGATCTTTCCATTCTCGACGAGGAAGGTACCGTCGCGCGTGAGGCCTGTGTAGAGGATCGTTCGAGGATCCACTTCGCGCAGATACCAGAGTCGCGTCACCAGAACGCCACGCTCGGTGGCGGCTATCATGTCATCGAGCGACGACGATCCACCCTGCAACTTGATCGACTGCGGAGCGCCAGTCGCCGTCGCGTTCTTCTTCTTCGCCCAGAAGCGCGAGTAGAAGAGCTTCTTCAGCACGCCACGATCTATCCATACCTGCTCGCCGAGCGGGAAGCCCTCTCCATCGAACGGCTGCGAGAGCAACTGTGCATCAGACGGATCGGAAAGGATCGTGACTCTCTCATCGACGATCTTCTCCCCGATCTTGTTACCGCCTCCCTGCTTCGCGAACGGGCTACGACCTTCGTCCGCGGAGCGCGCATCGGCATAGCCGCCGACGAGCTGCACGAGATCACCCACCGCCTGCGGCTCGAGTATGACGGTGTAGCGACCTGGTTCGATCGCCACCGGACCGCGCGATGCGCGCGCCTTGTCGAGTGCGCGCTTGCTCACCGCTTCGAAGTCGATGCGAGACCAGTCGGGATGATCGGCCCCCGCCCATCCCGACCCGCTTCCATCCGCGGTGCGTACGGTGAGCGTGTAATTCGCGCTGGTGTTGCGATGATAGGCGAACAATCCCTTGTCATTACCGATCGCATTTGAACCTGCGCCCGTCACGATGAAGCCAGCAACCTGCAAATCCTTGGCCGCGCGCGCCGGTCCGAGTGCGGTCATCGCTGCCTGCGCCATGTCGGATGCGCTCAGCGATGCGGTAGTCTCGAAGTACGCCGGCACGGTCACATACTGCTGCGGACCGAGTGGAGGCATCGCTTCCGGATCTTCCGGCGCCAACTTCGCGAGCGCTTCCGATTGCGTCACGACCTGTCGCAGGGACTCATCGGAGAGGTCGTTGGTCACGACCACCGCGTGCTTATTTCCGAACGAGCTCTGCACCGCGAGCGTGACATCGAGGATGCTTCCCGCTGTCGACATCTGGTTCGCGGCGAAGCGCGTGTTGGAGCTGTGATTGCTCCCGAGCTGCACCTGCACCGAGTCGGCCCTGGAGAGCTCCGTCACCCGGTTGATGATTCGCTGCGACTCCTCGCGCGAGAGCGGTCCCTCGCCACCAGGTGCGCGGATGAGACGACGCGGCCGGCTCACGCCTTCCTCCCCGTGTTGATCACGTTCACCTGACGGAAGCGCGCAGGCACGCACCCATGGCTGACCGCGTTCACCTGTCCCGGCTGTCCCTTCCCATCGAAGAAGCTCCCTCCGAGCTGGTAGCTCTTCTTCCCACCGATCATCTCCATGGAATTCCAGAAGTCGGGCGTACGCATCTGATAGGCCACATCCTTCAGCATCCCGGCGATCTTCCCGTTCCTGATCTCGTAGAAGAGCTGCCCGCCAAACTGAGCGTTGTAGCGCTGCTGGTCTATGGAGAAGGAGCCATCGCCGATGATCGCTATCCCCCGATCGGTGCCGGCTATGATGTCGTCCCACCCGATATCCTTCTCACCGGGGAGCAACGAGACGTTGGGCATGCGCTGGAACTGCACCGCGTTCCACCCCTGCGCGTACGAGCAGCCATGCGACCTGGCTTCCTTCCCCTGCTGTTTGTACCACCAGTCGAGCCAGAGTGCCTGCTCGCGCGTGGTCTGGTAGTCGTTCACCACGCCGTTCTTGATGATGAGGAAGTCCTCCGGCTTCACGCCCTCATCGTCGTAGCCGATGGTGGATAGGCCGCCCTCCTGCGAACGGTCGCCCTGAATGTTCATGAACTCCGGACCGTAGCGGAACTTCCCGAGCATCTTGTCGGGTGGGGAAACGAAGCTGGTGCCCGCGTAGTTCGCTTCGTATCCCATCGCGCGGTCGAGCTCAGTCGGATGCCCGATGGACTCGTGGATAGTGAGCCAGAGATGCGTCGGGTGTAGAACGAGATCGTAGCGCCCCACTTCCACGGGCTTCGCCTTCAGCTTCTGCGCGGCCTCCTCTCCCCACTTGCCGGCGTTCCCCACCAGGTCGGACTCGAGCACGTACTCCCAGCCGCGGCCCATCGGCTGCGCCACGTTCCCCCGGTTCTGGAAATCGGAGAAGTCGGGCGATATCGCCGTGATCTGCATGACCGGCCAGCTTCGGATCGCCGTCTGCGTGATGACCGAGCCCTCGCTCGAAGCGAAGTTGCGCTCCTCCTTCACGAAGAACAGGCCGCTGAACACGTACTTCACACCGGCCACCTTGAGCGCCTCGGCGTTCGCCTTCAGCAGGAGGTCGGCCTTCTCCTCCACCGAAATCGTGAAGGGATCGGTGGCGAAGGCGCTCTTCCACGTGGCATCCGGATACGGCGCGGTGGGTGCGAGCACTACGGGCGCATCGCGCGCGATCCTGTTCGCCTTGGCGATGGCGACGGCCTCCCGGGCCGCGGCGGCCACACCGTCGCGAGTGAGGTCGCGGCTGGCGGCAAAGCCCCAGGTACCGTCCACCAGCGCGCGGACTCCACAGCCGATGGAATCGGTGTCCACCACGTTCTGGATCTGTTGCTCGCGGGTGAAAATGAAGTTCTGCCGCTGGCGTCCTATCCTCACGTCCGCGTACCCGGCGCCCGCAGACTTCGCGGCGCCGAGTGCCTCCATCATGAGCTCCTTGATGGAGTCGTCATCCGGAAGCGCGGCAGTGAGCGGGGCGGGCACGGCGCTGGCGATCGCTACGCCGCCGGTGGCGCTCCACGCAGCGGCCGCCGCGAGCGCTGCCGCGGTGGTCGCACTACGCTTGAGAAATTCTCTACGGTCAGTCATCAGATTGCGTCGCTGAGACTGGTGAATGTGAAGTCGCGGGTCTTGATGGGAGGCACGACGATGGCGAAGCCAGGACTGCCATCCTCACTCGCGCTGACACGCACCGGCTCACCCATCGCCTCGAGGTTGTTCAACATGAAGATCGGCGACTCGTTGAAGCGCAGATTCTTGACTGCACGCGTGATCTTACCATTCTCGATGAGGAATGTGCCATCGCGCGTCAATCCAGTATAGAGGATGGTGCGCGGATCCACCGGCCGGATGTACCAGAAGCGCGTGACGAGAATGCCGCGCCGGGTCGATGCTATCATCTCATCCACCGACTGGGCGCCGCCCGACATGCGCAGCGAGCCGACCATCGGCGTCGGCTCCTTCCCCTGCTTCTTGGCCCAGTAGCGGTCGTAAGCCAGGTTCTTCACTACGCCGTTCTCGATCCATGCCGTTCTCTTCACCGGCAGTCCGTCGCCCGCGAAGGTGTACGCGGCGGCATCGGGATCGAGTGGGTCCGACACGAGCGACACGCGCTCGTCCACCACCTTCATCCCGATCTTGTTCCCGCCACCCGGCCGGGTGAAGAAGCTGCGTCCCTCGTCCGCACCGCGCGCATTGAGCGCGAAGGCTATGAGCTGGACGAGATTCCCTACCGCGGTCGGCTCGAGTATCACGGTGTAGCGCCCCGGTTCCACCGCCGCTGGATTCTCCGAGAGGCGCGCCTTTTCGATCGCGCGCGCTCCGAGCTCCGCCGGTGCAATCCTGCTCCAGTCGGAGTGCGCCGCACCAGCCCAGCCGCTCCCGGTAGCACTGTCGGTACGTACGGTCGTGGTCATCGATACCACAGTGCTGCGACCGTACGCGAAGAGCCCTTTGCTCGTCGCCACCGCTCGCGCCTCACCGTTCGACTCCAGGTAGCCGGTGGCGTTCATCCCCGCGCCGCGCGCCGGGTCGGTGATGCTGCGCACCGCGGACACGCGACCAGCCGGGTCGAGCGCCGCGGTGGCCTCGCTCCAACCCTTCGTCTCCTGGTACTGCTGCGGCCCGAGCTCCGGCATCGCTTCAGGATCCTCGGGAGCGAGCTTCGCCAGTCGCTCGGACGTCTGCACCACCCAGCGTAGCCCTTCATCGTCGAGCTTGTTGGTGGTGGCACTCGCGCTCCGCTTCCCGAAGGAGCTGTCCACCGTGATGGTGGTGTCGCTGTCATCACCGGCGGTGGAAACCTGGTTGACGGCGAAGCGCGTGTTACCGCGCACCTGGCCGTTGATCGTCACGCGCGCCTCATCCGCGCCGGAAAAGGAGAGCGCGCGCTTCGTGATGGCCTCGGCATCGGAGCGGGAGATCGGCGTCGCGCCCGGGAGCAGACTGCGAACGCGCCGGCTCATGCCTTCCTCCCGGTATTGATCACGTTCACCTGGCGGAAGCGCGACGGGACGCACCCATGACTCACGGCGTTCGACTGGCTCGGCTGCCCCTTTCCATCGTTGAAGGCACCGCCCAGCATGTAGCTCTTCTTCCCGCCGATCATGTCCATGGAATTCCAGAAGTCGGGCGTCCGCATCTGGTAGGCCACGTCCTTCAGCATGCCGGCGATCTCCCCGCTCCTGATCTCGTAGAAGAGCTGCCCGCCGAACTGAGCGTTGTAGCGCTGCTGGTCTATGGAGAAGGAGCCCTCACCGACGATGGCTATCCCCCTCTCGGTATCGGCGATGATGTCCTCCCACCCGATATCCTTCTCACCGGGAAGGAGCGAGACGTTGGGCATCCGTTGGAACTGGACGTCGGCCCACGACTGCGCGTACGAGCAGCCGTGCGACCTCGCTTCCTTCCCCTGCTTCTCGTACCATGAAGCCAGCCAGGGCGCCTGCTCCCGGGTGGTCTGGTAGTCGTTCACGACGCCGTTCCTGATGATGAGGAACTCGTCGGGCTCGACGCCCTCGTCATCCCATCCGCACGCGGAGAGCGATCCCTCCTGTGAGCGGTCGCCCTGGATGTTCATGAACTCCGGACCGTAGCGGAACGCGCCGAGCATCTTGTCGGGCGGTGCGACGAAGCTCGTTCCGGCGTAGTTGGCCTCGAAGCCCATGGCGCGATCGAGCTCGGTGGGATGCGCGATGGATTCGTGGATGGTGAGCCAGAGGTGCGTGGGGTGCAGCACGAGATCGTAACGTCCCACCTCCACCGGCCGTGCGCTCAGCTTCTCGACCGCCTCCTCCGCCCAGCGGGTGGCGTTACCCACCAGGTCGGCATCGACCACGTGCTCGTAGCCGCGACCCATCGGCTGAACGTCGGTGGACGAGCGCGACTGGAAATCGGAGAAGTCGCTGGCCACGGCGGTGACGTTCATCGATGGCTGGGAACGGAAGATCGTCTGAACCGCGTAGGTGCCATCGGTGGTGGCGAGTGTCTTCTCCTCCTTCAGGAAGAACATCGCCGAGTTGACGAAGCGCGCTCCCTTCACCGCGAGCGCCGCCTCGTTTGCCGCCAGCAGCAGCGCCACCTTGTCTTCGATCGCCACATCGAATGGATCGGTCTTCGCCGGACTGCGCCAGACGCCGTTGGGAACCGGCGTCACCGGCGCGAGCACTACCGGACGCACCAGCGCGGACCGGTTGGCGCGCGCCTGCGCCACCGCCTGCTTCGCAACGCGCGGAACCTCGTCGCGGGTGAGATCGCGACTCGCCGCGAAGCCCCACGCCCCGTCCACGAGCACCCTGACGCCGAAACCGAAAGTCTCTCTGTCAGTGATTCCCTGCACGCGCCGCTCGCGCGTGAAAATCCGCTGGTTGCGGTTCCGGCTGATGCGAACGTCGGCGTAAGAAGCGCCCGACGCCTTCGCGGCATCGAGCGCGAGAAGAGCGAGCTCCCGAAACGACGGATCGCCGGAGCCGGCAGCGGGATTGTTGCTAGACGGGACGGGAGAGGGAGCTTCTTCTACGGGACGCTGCGCGGCGCCGCATGCCGTGAGTCCGAGCGCCGCGGCGGCGGCTGAGGTAGTCTTGAGGAATTCTCTTCGTGACTGCGCCACTCACTGACCTCGGATGACGTACACGCATTAATTTCCCTCGCGCGAATATAGGAACGGTGGAAATTGCACGCAATAGTGTGAGGTGCAAACGTGATCCGATTCGATGCTCGCTGAAACACGAGGAGCGATGTGAAGGGCGTTCGGGTGTTGGTGATCGGTGCCGGTTTCTCCGGAGTCGCAGCCGCGGTCGCGCTGCGAATGCGAGGTGCATCGGTCACGCTCCTCGACGACCGCGCGACTCCCGGCGGTCGCGCCCGGACTGACGAGCTGGCGGGTTTCTCCGTCGACACGGGAACGCAGCTCATCTCTTCTTCGTTCGCGCGCACGATCGCGCTGCTCTCGCGAGGCGCGTCCCTCGTGGGGCAGGACACCGGTGCGGCGACGCGTATCGACAGCGACGCGCTGCACCGCGTACCAGGACGCGATGCGTATCTGCGGGGCGGTGAGCGATTCTCCCTGCAGTTCGGATCCGTTCGGAGCCTCCTTTCCTTCGGCGGTCTGAGCGCGCTCGAGAAGCTCAGACTCGCCACCCACCTCCTCCCGATGCTCACCGCCAATCACGCCGCGCTCGACGCGGGGGCATCCGGGATTCCGGCGGCGATCGATGCGCTCAGCGCGCGCGGGTACATGAGCACGAAGGTAGGCGTGCGCGCGGCCGACGTCCTCGTGGAGCCGCCGCTGAACGGGTTCTTCGGCGTGCGCGGCGACGAAGTGTCGCTCGCCTTCTATCTCATGCTCGGCCGCTACGTCACCGAGGGCGACATGCTCGCTCCGTCCGGAGGCTGGTCGCGCGCGCTCGGTGCGGTGCTACACGAAATCGACTACCACTCCGCCACCAGAGTGGTCGGTCTCTCGGTCATCGACGAAGGCGAGGTGAGGGTCCGGACGGAAGGTGGCGAGAGCTGGAGCGCCGATGGGCTGGTGGTCGCCACCGGCCCGCGCTCCGCCGCGACTCTCCTCGCGCCCATCCTCGCCTCGGGCCATCCGCTCCCGCGCTGGCTGTCGTCGGTGGCGCTTCGCTCCACGTGGACCGTCGCTCTCGCCCTCGACCGGGCAGCGAGGCGAGATGCGTTCGGTGTCTTCCACGACGCACCTCACGCTCGGCGCGTGAGCGCGTGCGCCGTGCACGGCGCAAGCATGTCCACTCCGCCCGCCGATCGTGATCTGGTACTCGCCTGGCCCACACCCGATGCGATAGCCGACCTGCACGGGGAAGAGTCTTCGACGATGGTTGCCGAGATGCTCCCTGAGATCGAGACGCTGGTGCCCGAGGTACGCGGGCACGTCAGGCGCGCGCGCGTTTATCGCTTCGAAGAAGGCACGCCGGTGGCTCACCCCGGCTTCGCCGCCGAGCGAGCGCACGGCCGCGCTCTCGCCGCCGAGCTCGAGGCACCGATCGTGCTCGCCGGCGACTACCTCACTGTGCCGCTAATCGAGGGCGCGGTGGCGAGCGGCAACGAGGCCGCGGCTCTACTGGAGAACAAGCTCGCGCCACCCCGTTAGCGTTCCGCGCGCCGCCGCACACTCTCGCCCCGTAGCGAACGTCTGAATCCATCCCTATAGTACGAAAGGGGACAAGCACGCCGTCTATCACTCTCGCACACGAAGCGTCATGCCTACGCTGACTATCAATGGACGCGAGACCAGCGTGCCGGACGGAGCCACCATACTCCAGGCGGCACGCGAGATGGGAATCGACATTCCCACCTTCTGCTGGTATCCCAACCTTCCGGCGCCGGGGAACTGCCGCATCTGCCTGGTCTCAGTAGATGGCAACCCGAAGCTGGTTCCTTCCTGCGTCGCGAAGGCCGAGGACGGCCAGGTGGTGACGACCGAATCGGTCGCCGCCGTCGAGAACCGAAAGGCGGTGCTCCGGTTCCTTCTCGAGCGCTACCCGGTTGGCGACATCCCCGAGGGCGGCGCGCGCAACGAGTTCGAGCAGGTCGTGCGGCGCTACGATGTGCCGACTACCAAGCTCTCGTCGCTCCCGCTCCGCGAAGGCGACGAGCGCGATGGCGACCCGCTCATCCAGCACGACATGTCCACCTGCATCCTGTGCACACGCTGTGTACGTGCGTGCGCCGACTTCCAGGTGATCGGCGTGCTGGATGTGGCGATGCGAGGCGAGCACGCAGAGATAATCGTCGGCGCCGATGGCAACCCCGAGCACGCGGGGTGCACCTGGTGTGGCGAGTGCGTTCGCGTCTGCCCCACCGGCGCCATCCACGACATCATCCCGCTGGCCAAGATTAAAGTGGCATCGCTCGCCGAGCCGGCGAAGAAGGTGCGCAGCGTGTGCCCGTACTGCGCCGTGGGATGTCAGATCGACCTCGAGGTACGAGGCAACGACATCCAGCGAGTAGTGAGCCCGACGATGGAGGAGAATACCCCGAACTACGGGTCCACCTGCGTGAAGGGGCGCTTCGGCTTCGACTTCGCCATGCACCGCGACCGTCTCACGAAACCGCTGATCCGGCGCGGCTGGGTGAAGCGCGACGGCGAGTGGCACTGGGAGCCGAGCGCCGAGGCCACGGCCGAGTGGGGGCGGCGCGGCGGACCGTGGCGCCCGATCGCCACCGAGGCGCGCACCAAGAAACGGCGCCCGCGCTTCAATCCACTCAAGGCACTGCCACTCATCGATGCTCCACTAGCCGATCCGCGCGACCGTGTCGCCACGCCGACCGAGTGGTACGAACCCTTCCGCGAGGCCACCTGGGACGAGGCACTCGAGCTTACCGCCTCCCAGTTGGTCAAGATGCGCGATGAGCGCGGCCCCGAAAGCGTGGCCGTCTTCTCCTCGGCCAAGTGCACCAACGAGGAGAACTACCTCATCCAGCGGCTTCTCCGTGCGGGGATCGGCTCGAACAACATCGATCACTGCACGCGCCTCTGCCACGCCTCCTCGGTGAGTGCCATGCAGCGCTCGATGAACACGAGCGCGGCCACGGGTTCCATGCGCGAGGTGGAGCACGAGAGTGACGTGATGTTCCTGCTGGGCGCGAACACCACCGAATCGCATCCGGTGTTCGGCGCCGCGCTCAAGAGAGCTCAGCGTCGCGGAACGTTCCTGATAGTGGCCGACCCGCGCCGGATCGAGCTCGCCGCGCGCGCCGACATCCACCTGCAGATGCTTCCCGGCTCCGACGTAGCGCTACTGAACGGGATGCTCAACCACATCCTGGCGCAGGGCCTCGAGAACAAGGAGTTCATCCGGAAGCGGACCCACGGCTTCGACGAAGTGGCGAAGGCCGTGGCGCCTTACACACCGGAGCGCGCGGAGTCCATCACCGGCGTCAGCGCCGACCTGATACGCGCCGCCGCCGAGCGTTACGCACGCGGCCCGAACTCGGCCACGCTCTGGGCAATGGGGCTCACCCAGCACCACACCGGCACCGACATCGTCACCTCGCTTCTCAACCTGATCCTGTCCTGCGGGATGATCGGCCGGTGGGGCGCACCCATGATGCCCATCCGCGGACAGAACAACGTACAGGGCGCGGGCGACATGGGCGCGGTCCCGATGAGCTACACCGACTACCGTCCGGTCGCCGACCCCAAGGTGCGTGCCGAGTTCGCGCGAGCATGGGGTGTGCCCGAGGAGCGGATCCCGCTGAAGGAAGGGCTCAAGGCCACTGAGGTGGTGCAGGAGGGCAGCCCGGTTCACGGTCTGTACATCATGGGCGAGAACCCGATGCTCTCCGACCCCGAGGTAGCGCATGCCGAGGGATGGTTCCGCGAGCTCGACTTCCTGGTGGTACAGGATCTCTTCCTCACCGAGACGGCGCGCTACGCTGACGTCGTGCTACCGGGCGCATCGTTCGCCGAGAAGACCGGGAGCTTCGTGAACACCGAGCGGCGCATCCAGGTCGCGCACAAGGCAATCGAGCCGGTGGGCGAATCACGCGCCGACATCGACATTCTCATAGAGCTCTCGAATCGCATCGGGCTTCCGACGCCGTTCCGCGACGCGAGCGATGTGATGGACGAGATCGCGACCGTAACGCCCTCCTGGCGCGGCGTGTCGTACTCGCGCCTCCAGGGAGGAGGACTGCAGTACCCAGTGCCGACCCCCGACTCGCCGGGCACGGCTTTCCTCTTCGCCGACAGGTTCCCCACCGAGGATGGGAAGGCAACGCTGGTGCCGGTGGAATTCCTCCCGCCCAACGAGCTGCCGAACGACGAATACCCGTTCTTCATGAATACCGGTCGTCAGCTCTACCACTGGCACACCGGCACCATGACGCGGCGCTCCACGGGCCTCGACTCGCGCGAGCCCACGCCCACGGTAGAGATCTCGGCCGACGACGCTCGCCGATTGGGAGTGGCGGATGGCGACCCGGTGCGGGTCACGTCGAGGCGCGGGTCGATCATCATCAACGCTCGCGTGTCGCCTCGCGTGGCGCACGGTCAGGTGTTCGTCCCGATGCACTACCGCGAGGCGGCGGCCAACCTTCTCACGAACGCAGAGGCGCTCGATCCGTACGCCGCGATCCCGGAGTTCAAGGTGAGCGCGGTGCGCGTGGAGGCGGTGAAGGAATCGCTCGCCACGCCGGCTGAGGAGTACGTGGCGAGCGACACGGCGGAGCTGGTGGCGGGGGACGACTGAGCGTCAGGTGGTACGAGACAATACCCGGTCGGCAGCGCTGCCGACCAGGTATTGTGTTTTATTTCTTCAGCGCGAGCAACGCGCTGGTCGTGGAAACGAAGACCGTGTCTGGCACCGCGAGCGGAAGGCCGCCGAAGCGTTGGGCTCCGTCGGGTGGCGAGATCAACCAGAGCTCCTTCCCTGTGCTCGCGTCGTACGCACCCAGCTTCTTATTTCCGGCGAAGAGCAGGTAGATGGTCTGGCCGTCGTTCCCGATTGGTCCAAAGACCCCGATGGTGCTCGCCCGGTTGCTCCAGCGCTCGACGCCGGTGACCGGGTCGAGCGCGGTGATGTCGCCACCGCCGCCGATAGCGAGCAGCTCATCACCCATCGCGACTAGCCACCTGCCGCGACGCAGACCCTCCTCGCCCGCCGCAGCCGGTGCATCCCAGAGCGCCTCGCCCGTCGTCGCATCGACCGCGTGTACAACTCCATCAGCGTTGCCGAATGCAACCGTCGATCCGAGCACTGCCACGGGGCCGACCGGGAATAGCTCCGCCGTATTCGAAGTGACAGTGCTGTAGCGCCACTTCACATCTCCGGTGGCAGCGTCGAGAGCCACTACATCGCCAGTGAACGGAGGGGCAGCGCTCAGGATGGTGTAGTAGACAGTCCCGCCACTTACGTAGGCATCGCGCACCGCATCGCCATACTGACTGCTCACCTGCGCTTCCCACGCGGAAGACCCGTCCGCGATGTTCAGCGCGTAGGCGCGACCATTCATGGACCCCGCGAAGATGCGCGAGCCGTCGCTGGCGAGTTGGAAGAAGCCTGGCGACCCTCTGGTGAATGTAGCGGTATCGAAGCCGGTGAATGTCCAGCGCCGCTTGCCGGTGCTCCTGTCAAAAGCGTGGACGTAGCTGTCGCCGAAGACCACCAGATCGCCCGCGATGAGGACGTTGGTGCCGCCGAAGGTCTGCGGCAGCCCCGTGTTCGTGCTGCTTCGCCAGCGGACCTCGCCCGTAGCTCGATCGAGCGCTACGACCTCGTTCTGCAACGTACCGAAGTAGACAGCGTCGGCATCGGCCGCGGGTTCGCCGAGTCCGGAGGCAGCGGTACTCCAGAGGATGTCAGTGTCAGGCGGCGGACCGGTTCCGGAGTCGCCGCAGGCGGTAAGGGGAATCGCCAGCAGCAACACGGCTGCGGCGAAACGGCGGGACCCGACTACATCCAGACGGCCGCGCATCATCGCTGCGCTCCTCCGGCGTCATCGCCGGACGACTGGGATTCTCGACTACGGGCATCTTTCTCACTTGAGAGAGTGCGCTCGCTGGGGAAACGGGCGTCGCCCTCCCAATCGATTATGCGGCAACACTGGCGACGGCGCAATACGACCGCACGGAAAGTGAGCACCTTGGTCATTCGGCGCCTGCTGGATAGAATCCTCGTGGTGCTGGGTCATCGATCGTCGCCGACAGCTAAAGCAGAGAGAAAGAGCCATGGATCTCGGACTCGAAGGGAAAGTCGCGCTCGTAACCGGTGCGTCGACCGGCCTGGGGCGGGCAGTCGCGCGAGAGCTGGCGATGGAGGGCGCATCGGTCGGCATCGTTGCTCGTCGGCGCGATGAGACCACGCGCGCTGCGGCCGAGCTCGCGGCCGAGTCGCGGCGTCGGGTGCTCCCGCTCATCGCCGATGTGACCGACGAGCAGGCGATCACCGAGGCCGTGCGCGAGGCGGTGGACGTACTCGGCCCGATCGACATCCTCGTCGGCAACGCGGGCGGCCCTCCATCGACGACGGTGATGGACACGACGATGGATCAGTTCCGCTCGGCCGTGGAGCTCAGTCTCCTCTCGCAGATCCGGCTCGCGCGGTTGTGCGTTCCGGGAATGCGCGAGCGTCGCCGGGGACGCGTGATCTACCTGACGTCGGTGGCGGCCAAGCAGCCGATCCCTTCGCTCATTCTCTCGAACACGGCGCGCTCCGGTCTTGCGGGCTACGCCAAGACGCTCGCCACCGACTGCGCCGAGTACAACGTCCTCGTGAACGTGATCCTCACAGGCCACTTCGCAACCGACCGCTCGATCTCACTCGCGAAGACACGCGCCGAGCGTGAGGGAAAGCCGGTGGAAGAGATCGAGCGTGCGCGCGACGCGCAGACCCCCATGCACCGCATGGGCGACCCCGCCGAGCTGGCGGCGGTCGTCGCATTTCTCGCATCCGAGCGTGCGAGCTTCGTGACGGGAACGGCGATCGCGGTGGATGGCGGGTATGGGACGATGGTGTTCTGAGACGGCGGAAAGGGTGAGGACGCCACTGGAATCCCCGCAACTCGCATATCAACTTTCGACGCGCGGAGGGCTCCTTCGAGCGAGTAGCCAGCGAGCCCTCCGGAATCCACCCCAAGCATCAACGACAGCGGAGCCCCTGGCGGCGTGAGAGCACTTGTCAAGCAGAATTCGGCGCCGGGATTCGTCCTGGCGGAGGTCCCGGAGCCGACCATCCGAGGCGATGAAGTCCTCATACGAGTCCGGCGCGCCGGGGTTTGTGGGACCGACGTACACATATACGAATGGGACGACTGGGCGCGCGGGCGTTGCAAGCCCCCATTCATCGTGGGACACGAGTTCGCGGGCGACGTCGCGCAGGTCGGAGCGCTGGTCACCGATGTGCACGTCGGCGACAGGGTGACCGCCGAGGGGCACATCGTGGATGGCCGCTGCCTACTCTGCCGCACGGGGAACTCACACGCCTGCCCCTACGCGCAGGTGATCGGCGTGGACCGCGACGGCTGCTTCGCCGACTATATAGCGATGCCCGCCACCAACGTCTGGCACCTCGACGACGACATCTCGTACGACGTGGGCGGAATTCACGACCCCATGGGTAATGCCTTCCACACCGCGCTCACTGCCGACATTCCGGGTTCCACCGTGCTGGTGACCGGATGCGGACCGATCGGGATCTTTGCTATAGGCGTCTGCCGCGCGGCAGGCGCCTCTCGCATCATAGCCTCCGACGTCAACGATATTCGCCTCGATCTCGCCCGGAAGATGGGCGCGCACGACGCGGTGCACCCGGATCAGGTGGAAGCGATCGTCAAGGGCGCCACCGAAGGACTCGGTGCGGATGTGGTGCTCGAGATGTCAGGACATCCCTCGGCCATCCACCAGGCGTTCGCACTGGTGCGTCCGGCCGGTCGCATCCAGATGCTCGGCGTCCCCGCGAAGCCGCTCGAGTTCAACTTCGCTACGGAGCTCGTATTCAAGGGAGTCACAGTGTACGGCGTCACCGGCCGCAGGATGTACGACACCTGGCTGCAGATGACGCGCTTCCTCCGCTCGCGCGAGTTCGACCCGACGCCGGTGATCACCCACCGCTTCCCGCTCGAGTGCTTCGACGACGCGATCCGCGCGATCAAGTCGGGCGAGGCGGGGAAAGTCATCTTCGAGATCGCCTGACGCGCCGACGTTCCGACGCCGGCGTCAGCGCGAGCCATCCCTCGAACCTCTACGATTCAATGAACAAGAATTTCGTCGCTTCCCTCGATTCCGCCCTCGACCAGTTCCGAACGGAGGGCGTCTACAAGCGCCTCAACTATCTCGAGTCGCCACAGGCGGCGCGGGTGCGCATGGAGGGACGCGGCGAGGTGCTCGTCATGTCGTCGAACAACTACCTCGGCCTCTGCGACGAGCCGAGCGTGATCCAGGGAGGCAAGGACGCGCTCGACAAGTACGGCGCGGGCACGGGGAGCGTGCGCTTCATCTGCGGAACGTTCACCATCCACCGTGAGATCGAGAAGGCGCTCGCCGGCTTCGTGGGAACCGAGTCGTCGCTCACCTACGTCTCGGCATGGAACGCCAACGAGGGGTTGACGGCAACGGTGGTGGAAGAGGGCGACGTGGTGATCTCCGACGCGCTCAACCACGCGTCGATCATCGACTCGATGCGCCTCGCGAAGGCCATCACCAAGTGCGCGACCGCGGTCTACAAGCACTCGGACATGGACGACCTTAAGGCCAGGCTGGAGGCTGCGCGCGGCGCACGGCGCCGGCTCATCTGGACCGACGGCGTTTTCTCCATGGAAGGCGACATCGCGAAGCTCCCCGACATCCTGCAGCTCGCCCGCGAGCACGACGCGATCGTGGCGGTGGACGACTCGCACGGTACCGGCGTACTCGGCGAGCGCGGTCGCGGCACCGCCGAGTATCACGGCGTGTTGGGAGAGGTGGACATCATCACGTCGACGCTCGGCAAAGCGCTCGGCGGCGCCGCAGGTGGCTTCACTGCGGGCTCCACTGCACTCGCCGACTACCTCACGCAGCGCTCGCGCCCGCAGCTCTTCTCGAACGCGTTGCCACCCACGGTTGCAGGTAGCGCTCTCGCGGCCGTCCGCTTCGTGGAGCAGCACCCCGAGCGCGTCGCCAAGCTGCGCGAGAACACCGCCTACTTCCGCAACGCCATCACCGAAGCCGGCTTCAAGCCGCTGGCGGGCGACACCCCTGTCGTCCCCATAATCGTAGGCGAGACCGCTCTGGCGATCTCGATGAGCGAGAAGATGCTCGAGCACGGCGTCTTCGTCACCGGCTTCGGCTACCCCGTCGTCCCGCAGGGCCACGCCCGCATCCGCTGCCAGCTCTCCGCCGCCCACACCCGCGAAGATCTCGATCAGGCCGTGACCGTGTTCAAGGATGTGGGACGCGAGTTGGGGATGATATAAAGCAGGGTTCAGGAGGCAGGGTTCAGGGTTCAGGAACTACCTCGCGGTCGAGATCTCGAATACTGCGTGGTACCTGAACTCTGAAGCCTTTAGTTGCTGAACCCTGGTAGTTCTCACGCCGCCAGCTTCACCCTGATCACCAGCCGCCGCCAGCTGGCGACGTCGTCGGTTCCTACCTTCTCTACATTGGCGCCGCAGCGGCCGCCATCGAGCATCCACGGCACCAGCCAATGTGAAACCGTGAAGGGCAGGTGCCCTACGACATCCCCGCCGCTGGCGTGCACCCAGACGGCGGGGTTGTCGGTACCTGGCGGATCGGGCACCAGGATCAGTCGGTCGCCCGCCTGGAGGCGGTGGACCACACTCATTCTCTGGCCGAAGACGGTTCCGTAGACTGCGCTCCGGAACTCATCCACATCGGGCGGCACCGAGCTTCCTGCTGTCATTGATGACTCTCCTGACACGGGCCAACCGCGTCCATCCCCTTACTGGCAAGGTGCGACCGGAGTGGGGAGAGGTCAAGATTTGCAGGGCTCAGGAGGCAGGGTTCAGGGGTCGGGTACTTCCTCGAAGTAGAGATCCCTTCCCCGAGGTAGTTCCTGAACCCTGAACCCTTCAGTTGCTGAGCCCTCGCCGTTACCCCCTCCCCTACCGCATCGTCTGAGACATGAAACGAGGCAAACTGCACCCCTATTCCATCCATCCGAATGAGGATTTCCACAATGCGCACGGTCCGGTGGCTGACGTCAGGGCTCGCCCTCGCGGCGCTCGTGCCGTCGCTCGGCGCGGCACAGCAGTCGTCGTCGCGTCTCTTCGAGAACTCCTGGTTCTGGGGTGCCAAGGGCGGTGTGATGTCCTTCTCCACAGAGGCCGACGGTAATACCGCGGCTCCGCTCGTGGGCGTGGAGTGGCTGATCACGCGCACGCACGGCGCGCTCTATATCTCAGGTGAGCAGTCGTTCTTCAAGGCGACTTCGTCGGTGAACGACCGCTTCGGTCAGGAGTACCGCGTCGCGATCCGTGACATGCGCCGCTACACTGCAGCCGCGCTGGCCTTCCCCTGGACCTGGGGAACCGTTCGGCCCTACGGCGGTGTCGGCTTCTCACTGAACAACATCCAGCGCACCGCGCTCATCGACATGCCCTCCACCGACACCTCCATCATGGACGTGGCGGCGCAGGTCGATCACCAGAAAGACCGCACCTCGTTCATCACCATGGCCGGCATCCAGGGACAGTACCAACGCGTCTCCCTCTTCGGCCAGGTGACCTACATGCCCGCCAAGTCCGGCTTCCTCCTCAACGGCCGCTCCACCTATATCCTGGAAGCGGGCATCCGGTACAACTTCGGCTCGTCGAAAGAGAGGTTGGACCGATAGGAAGGAAGCAGAGAGCAGGAAGCAGGAAGCAGGAACTGCAAGGAAACAGGAAACAGGAAACAGGTAACTGCTCCGGGGTAGAGGGCTCTCTCCCCAAGGGCGGTTACCTGTTTCCTGTTTTCTGTTTCCTGTCTCCTGTCCCCTCTCTCCCCTCCCCCATCACCCGCATCACGTTTCCCCCCAGCAGCTTCATCACGTCGGCGTCGGAGTAGCCGCGATCGAGGAGGGCCTGGGCGAGCACAGGGATGCGGGTTACATCCTCGAGTCCCGATGGTGTGGAGCTGATGCCGTCGAAGTCGCTGCCGAGTGCGCCGACATGGTCTATTCCGGCGACGCGCACCATGTGGTCGATGTGATCGAGTACGACGGCCAGTGGGACTGCGGGGATGCACGCGATCAGAGAGGTGCGGAGGGAGCGCAGATCGTCGGAAAGAGGCGCGGATGGATCGGCGCCGCTGGCGGCGCGGCGCCCTGCGATTCCGGCTTCGACTTTCTCGTACGCCTCGCGGTAGGCGGTGTCGAGGAAGAGAGGGAAGAAGTTTAGCTGGGCGACGCCGCCGTTTCGAGCGATGGCGCGGAGCTGGTCGTCGGTGAGGTTGCGCGGGTGGTCGGATAGTGAACGCGCGCAGGAGTGCGAGGTGATCACGCTGCGCGTGCTCACGGCGAGCGCGTCGTAGAAGGTCTCCTCCGATACGTGCGAAAGGTCCACGAGCATGCCGAGGCGGTCGAGCTCGCGGATCACTTCCTCACCGAAGGGAGTCAGGCCGCCGGTGCGGGTCTCGTGCTCGCCTATCGACGATCCCGCCCAGCTGTTGCCGTTGTTCCAGGTGAGCGTGAGATAGCACGCACCGCGGCGGTGTAGCTCGCGGAGCTTCTCGAGCGAGTCCTCGATCGCGTGGCCTCCTTCCACACCTATCAGGATCGCGACCTTCCCTTCCCTCTTCGCGCGCATGATCCCCTCGGCATCGGTCGCGAGGATGAGCGTGTCGGGATTCCGCTCGATCGTCGCGTGGATGGCGTCGATGTAGCGGATGGCGCGCGCGAAGGACTCGTCAGGGCGAGTGAGCGCGTACGGCGCATCCACCCACGCGGCCATGAACTGCGCGGTGATCCCCGACTCCACCAGCCGCGGGATGTCGGTGTGGCCCTCCCGCGCGCTGTGGCGGACGTCGGGATCGAACCCCTCGTCGAGCACGCGCGTGAACATGTCGTTGTGGGTGTCTATGACGATCGCGTCGCGATAGACGCGCGACGCGCGCTCGGAGATCTGGTCGGGCATGGGAACGTGATAGGGTAGCACGCACGGCTATCGGCGGTGCGAGCGGTGACGCGCGGCAGGCGCCTTCGAGACGTACTGGTTCCCGCGCACGAACCAGCGGAGCGGCCACGACGCGGCCCTGGTGATCCCGATGCGCGGCGTCACTTCCACCTGGTCGTCGGGCACTGGCTCGCCCCGAAGAATCTCGAGGGGCGAGTCGTACAGCTGGAAACCGTTCATCTCACCTGTGATGCCGAGCGCGAGGCAGAGCTTCCCCGGCCCGTTGGTGAGATCCTGCTCGCGGCGCGGGTGTCCGCGCCGCTCGCGCATGAGCTCCACTCCCTCCAGCGGCTCGATTGCGCGCACCAGCACCGCGCTCGGCAGGTGCACCTCGCGCGTGACGGCGTTGAAGCACCAGTACATCCCGTAGATGAAGTAGACGTACGCCGTGCCCGGCGGGCCGTACAACCAGTGCGTGCGCTCCGTGCGTCCCGCCGCGGCGTGGCAGGCGGCATCGTGCTCGCCGAGGTAAGCCTCGGTCTCCACGATCCGCCCGCTAGCTCGTCCGTCGCTTGTGTCCACGCGCAGGATGGCACCGAGCAGGTCGCGCGCGACCTGCTCGGTTTCACGGTCGTAGAACGAACGTGGGATTGGATCGCCATCGCGCGAGCGCCGCGCGGTGCGCGCGGCCCGCGTGCTCACCCCTGGGGACCCTCTCCTCCCTCGGCGGCCGGGCTGCCAGCGGTGGAAGCGGTGGTAGCGGTCGACGCAGTGCTCTTACGAGCGCCGCGCTTCCGACGCGGCTTCGCTGCCGGTTGGCCCTCGGTACTTGCCGACGGCTTGCTCTGCACGGCGGCCTCGCTGGGTGTGGGAGCCGGAGCGCCCTCCCGTGTGGGCGTGGCAGCACGCTGCGATGTGGCTTCCGCGGCCGGAGCACTCTCGCGCTCCGCCGCCGCGGAAGAAGCTGCAGCCTTCCGCCCGCGCGAAGTCGTCCTGGTCGCGGTCTTCGCGGCCTTCTTCGTCGCCTTCTTCGCGGTGGTCTTCGTCGCCTTCTTCGAGGTCCCGCGGCCCGCACGCTTGCGCGGCGCGGGGGTATCCGTCTCCGCACTCTCCACCGAACTCTGAGATGCAGATGGGGCGCTCGGCGCGCTTTCGGAAGCCGCGGATGCGGATGCCTTGGCAAAGGCGGGCGACTCCACGACCCCGATCGACAGGAGCTCCGGAGGAACTTCGGTGGGCCGGCCGCTCGGGCGTCCGCCGCGCGAGCGGATCCCCCTGCGTAGCGAAGCGGCACCCGCCGCGCTGCGCGCAGCCTGGCTCGGCTCCGGAGCGGACGGGGCGGCACCGGC
>DATCXR010000168.1:0-9222 GCA_036565685.1 Gemmatimonadaceae bacterium | reverse complement strand
GGTCGGCTGCCGCTGAGCCACCTCGGCGGCGAAGCTCGGGCCCGAGAGAGCCACCACCGCGGCCACTCCCGTCTCCTCGCGCACCACGTCGCTCATCATGCTCAGCGTGTCACGCTCGATCCCCTTGCTCGCCACCACCTGCGTAGCATCCTCGCCGATGTGCGGTACCGACTGACGGGCGATGGCGCGCAGAACGTGTGACGGAGTCACGTAAGTCACCAGCTCCGCGCCATCGAGCGCGTGCTCGAGCGAAGTGGTGCCGGTGAGCGAGCGCGCCAGGACGGCACCGGGGAGGAAACGCGGATTGGAATGACGCGTGTTGATGGCCTCCGCCACGTCGGGCTCGTACGCCCAGAGCCGCACGTCGTGCTCGTTGCGCGCGAGGAGGTCGGCGAGCGCGGTACCCCAGGCGCCCGCGCCGATTACGGCGCAGCGCATCAGGCGGCGGTCCTCCCGTGGCCCACGCGCTGCTCCTGGCCGCGAAGAAGGCGGTCGATATTGGCGCGGTGCGTCCAGACCACCGCGAGACTCACGACCACGCTCAGGATGAAGACCGGCGAGCGCACGCCATCGAAGATCGCGATCGCGGTGGGAAGCACCACGGCGGAAGCGAGCGACGCGAGCGAGACGAAGCGTGAAAGCGCGAACACCGCTATCCACGCCGCCAGCGCCGTCAGCGTAGCCCATGGAACGAGAGCGACGAACACGCCCAGCGCGGTTGCCACGCCCTTCCCGCCAGAGCTCCAGCGCAGGTATGGCGAACGCATGTGGCCGGCGATGGCCGCGAGCCCGTATGCCAGCGCCCACGTGGCGGCGTTGGATGAGTGTGTGAACAGCGGTAAGACCGACACCGCCGCCGCACCCTTCGCGATATCGAACGCGAAGACCGGGATGGCGGCCTTCGCTCCGAGCACGCGGTAGACATTCGTGGCGCCGAGGTTCCCCGAGCCGTGCTCGCGTAGATCGATCCCTCGCAGCAAACGTCCGGTGAGGTACGCGGCAGGAATCCCGCCCAGGAGATACGCGATGACAATGCCGACCACGGGCGGCATTCAGGCGGCCTTGCGTCTGAGCACTATGCGCAGCGGGCTGCCGATGAAGCCCCACGATTCGCGAAAGCCGTTCTGCAGGTAGCGGAGATAGTGCTCGGCGAGCAGCTCGGGATGATTGCCGAAGATCGCGAAGGTGGGCGGCTCTATCTCCACCTGCGCGGCGTAGTTGAGCTTCACCTCGTGGCCGGCAGCCTGCGGCGGCTGCAGGCGCGCCACGAGCTCACCGAGTCGCTCGTTCACGCGCGCGGTGGCGATCCGCCTCTCGCGCTCTCCCTGCACGGCGATGATCGCATCGAGCAGCTTCGTAACTCGCTGGCCAGTGAGAGCGGAGGTGAAGAGGAACGGAACGTAGCGGAGGAAGGGTGCCTTCTCGCCGGCCTTCTTCCGAAACTCGTCGGCCGTCTTGTCGCCCTTCTCCACCAGATCCCACTTGTTGATGACGAGTATCAGCCCCGCGCCGCGGTCCCACGCCATCGAGGCAATCTTCAAATCCTGGTTCTCGAGCCCTTCGGTGGCGTCGATCACCAGCACGCACACATCGGCGCGCTCGATGGCGCGACGTGTCCGCAGCGTGGAGTAGAACTCGATCCCTTCGTCCACCTTCGACTGGCGCCGGAGACCGGCCGTGTCTATGAAGATCAGCGTGCGTCCGTGGTACTGCATCGGCGTGTCTATCGCATCGCGCGTGGTGCCGGCGGTGGCCGACACCACGAGCCGCTCCTCGCCGAGGAGCCGGTTCACGATCGACGACTTCCCGACGTTCGGGCGCCCCACGACCGCCACGCGGAGCGCGTCGCTCTCCTCTGGCGCCCCCTCGGGGAAGCGCTCCACCAGCGCATCCAGCAGATCTCCGGACCCCTTGCCGTTCTTTGCCGAAACGGGATGCACGTCGCTCGCGCCGAGGTTGTAGAACTCGAAGTAGTCGGCGGTGCGGGGATCGTCCACCTTGTTGGCCGCGACGAGCCACGGCTTCCCCGCCTCGCGCAGGATCTCGAGCACCCTCTGATCCTGGGGGTGAATCCCCGCCTGCGCGTCCACGACGAACATGAGCACGTCGGCTTCGGCGATGGCCTGCATCACCTGGCGGCGGATCTCGGCGTCCATGGGGACGTTGGGATCGTCGGTGAGTCCGCCCGTGTCCACCAGCCAGAAGGCGCGGCCGTTCCAGTCGGCGCGCGCGAAGTTGCGATCGCGCGTGGTACCGGCCTGCGATGTGACGATCGCAGCGTCGCCTCCAGCGAGACGATTGAAGAGCGCCGACTTTCCTACGTTCGGACGGCCGATGAGCGCGACTACCGGAATGTTCATCGCGGGGCTACCATCGATGGCGCACCTTCCGACTCCAGCACGTCGATGAAGTCGTACGAGGGATAGACCGGCATCGGGAGCTCCTCCCTGAGCGCGACGAACTCCGCGTCGTCGAGGAAGACCCCGTCCTCGTTGATCGACTCCGCTGGGATGAGCGCGATATCCAGGTCGTGGCGATCGGCGAGCGCGGCGCGGATGTCGGCGCCCACTAGCAGACCCGCCGTGGTAGTGGTGGGACCGAAGAGTGAGTTCTCCCGCACTATGAGCTCGAAGCTCGCACCGGTGACCTCGGTGATGTCGCGCAGGAGTCGCTGCATTATCCCCCCACCCATGGATGCCCCGGTCACCACACCGATGCGGCGCCCGTCGAGCCGTGGGAAGGAGCCGAGCGCTCCGGCCACGCGGCTCCGCAAGTGCGCCACCGCGCCGACGCCGTTCTCGATCTGCGGGAAGTCGCCGTAGTGCTCCGCATCGGGGAGCTCGCACCGCGAGAGGAGATAGAGTTCATCGGAGCCGTAGACCCAGCGGTCGCCGCGCTCGCGAAGGGCGCGCTCCTCCCACCGCTCCACGTGCGCCAGAAGGCGGCCGGCCGTCTCGACGTCCATCGACTTACCGGTGTAGAGATGCGAGAACTGCGTGAGCCCCACCGGAACCACCGCGACGGAGATCACCGCATCGCCGAAGTTCCATAGATCGGTGAGCGACTGTTCGAGCACGTCGCCGTCGTTGAGCCCCGGCACCACGACCATCTGCCCGTGGAACTGGATTCCTGCCTCGGCGAGGCGAGTGAGCTGCGCGACGATGTCGGGCACGCGCGGGTTGTTGAGGAGCACCTTGCGCGCCTCCCACGGCGTGGCGTGCACGGAGACGTAGAGCGGAGAGAGCCGATACTCGATGATGCGCTGTATGTCTCTCTCCTTCACGTTCGAGAGGGTGGCGAAGTTGCCGTAGGCGAAGGAGAGACGGTAATCGTCGTCGCGCACGTAGAGGTTCTTGCGCAGTCCCGTGGGCAGTCCCTCGATGAAACAGAACTCGCAGCGGTTGGCGCAGCGTCGGACCCGCGGCTGCTCGAGCTCCACTCCGAGCGATTCGCCTTCCGGGCGCTCGATCTCGTAAACGACATCCTCGCCGTCCGGCAGGCGCGCCTCGATGACGAGCTCGTCGTCGGCGGTGAGGAATTCCCAGTCGAGGAAGTCGCCGAGCTCGCGTCCATTCACCGTGTGGAGCTCGGTGAGCGGAACGATCCCGATCTCTTCGGCAATGCTCGCCGGAAGCACCCGGCTGACGCGAATCATGGCTCCTGCAACTCCCGGGTTCTGTGCGCGGTGGGGGAAGACCTCACGATCCGGTCTTCCCCCACCGTCAGCGCGCTCACGCCCCCCGCCCCCAAGGGCGCGCAGGCATGAAGTAACCTAGGAGATGAGGGGGGCGAAAGCAAGTATTTAGACGGACTTGGGGGAGGAGTGATGAGAGACTGCAAAGGGCAGAAAGTAGGGAACAGGCAACAGGAAACGGGAGACAGGTAAGAGCTCCTGGGGAGAAGGCTCTCACCCGCGAGGCGGTTACCTGTTTCCTGTTTCCTGTCTCCTTGCCTTTCCTGTTTCCTGCTTCCTCTACTTCACCGGCTCATACCGGTAAGCCACGATTCCTGCGCCAGTGGCGGTGACGGTGAACGGGGCGCTGCCGTTCGGCTTGAGCGAGAGCGAGGCGGTCTGGGTGGCAACCACGTTGCCGCTCTTGTCGAGGAACTGAATCGCGAGCGAGACATCCTTGGGCTTGGCGCCGAGGTTCTCGACCTTGCCCTCGATCGTGCTCTTGGCGCTGTCGTTCGTGAAGGTCGAGAAGGTGACCTTCACCGGCAGCTTGTCGGAGGCGACCACGTACTTCGAGACGGAGTCGGACAACGACTTCCTGGCCTTCGGATCGGTAGCGGCCTTCGCCAGTCCCTGATAGCCGATCGCCACGAGCTGGTAGTTGTCGGGGTTGTCAGGGTCGATCTCGGTGAGCTTCCGCGCCACCGGCACCATCTTGTCGAACTGGTTGTTCTTCCAGTAGGCGTTGGCGAGGTTGAAGAGCCCGGGCCGGAGGTAGGGGTTCCCCTGCTCGCCCAGCTCCATAAGCTTCACCGCCTGGTCGTACTTCTCCGCGGCGTACGCCTGCACGCCGGCGTCGTAGAGCTGCTCGGGCCTGTAGTTCGTGGGATTCGACGCCATGTCGGACCAGACGGCGGTGAGCGACTCCGTGTCACCCGCGGTCTGCAGCGCTGCGGTCAGACCCGCCTGTGCGGGCTGCGCGTTGGGACCGTTGGGGAAGTCCTTGAGGTACTGGCGATAGAGATCGGCGGCGCTCTTCATGGCTGCCTTCTGCTGGTCGCCGGAGAGACCCTGCGCGGCGCGGAAGGAGGCGAAGGCACGGGCGAACTCGCTGAACTCCTTCACGTTCGCCACGTTCGAGTCCTTTGCCACCGACGCCGTGTCGGAGAGCTGGACGGCCTTGTCGAAGGCCTCCTGCGCGGTCTTCCAGTCCTGCTTCTGCTGCGCGATCTGCCCCTGGAAGTAGTACGAGAAGGGAGAACCGCGATAGATCACCATCGACTTCTCGAGAAGCGCCTGCGCCGAGTCGAGCTTGTTCGCATTGATGAGCGGGCCTACCTCGTTGATCATCGTCGCCCACGGCTTCTGACGGTAAAACTCCGTCTGGTCCTTGCACGCGGGGCTCGCGCTCTCGACGACGGTGAAGAGGCTGTCGGCCTTCTTCAGCAGGTCGACGTTCTGATCGCCGCCGGTCTTGAAGCCGAGGGATGCGCCCGGTGCCACGGGCGCCTGGCCGGGCTGCTCGTACCACATCACGAGCGCGGAGCCGAGCACCAGGTTGCGCTGCATCTGGTCGTTGCCGTAATCGTCCTTCTTGGTCAGATCTTCGACGGCATCCGCAAGCTTCTTCTTCGCGTCTTCCGGCTTGCTCTTTCCGAGCTGCAGCACGGTGACGGTGTTGTAGGCGTCGCGCACGTCGCCGGACTTGACCGACTCCATGCTGCACGCGTCGCCGCCCTCTTTCTTATCCTGCGCCTGCGCCGCGGTCGCGGTGAGCGCACCGAGGGCGAGTGCCCACGTGGCCGCCCTGCCCCATACGTTCATCTACGGTCTCCTGGTAAGGATGCGTGTGACGAGCCAACCGGGCTCGCAATCGGAAATACACTACCGAGCAAGTAGCCGTTCCGCTTCTGCATGCGCGATTGCCGCAATCTCGCGAAGCGCGCGTCCAGTGGCGGCTGCGACCGTGGCGAGATCATCGTGTCCGGGCTTCGCTCGTCGTGCGCCCGATGGCAGCGTGACCAGCTTCACGCGAACATCGTGATCCAGCACACGTATCGTTCGCTCCTCGCGCGGCAGCGCGCTGCGCGCCACGCGGGATCGCCGAACGCCGATCGAGCTGCTGTGCACAAAAAGGGCCCGCTCCATCTCATCGGCGGCAGCTGGGCGGCACAAAACCTCGATCCTCGTACCGGGCCGTCCCTTCTTCATGATCGTCGGCGTGAGCACGACGTCGAGCGCGCCGCTCTCGCGCAGCAGGTCGGCCACCGCCGCCAGCTGCTCGCCGTCCATGTCGTCTATGTCGGTCGCGAGCTGCACGAGATCATCGATCTCCACGCCGTCGCGCGCATGCTGTTCAGCGAGGATGATGCGCAGCGCGTTGGCGCGCCCGCGAGGGTTCTTCGTTCCCGCGCCGAATCCGCTCCTCAGCGGAGTATACGACGCAGGCGGCGGTCCGGAAGAGAGCGTGCGTACGAGCGCCGCACCTGTGGGTGTCACGAGCTCGCCCGACCCCTCCGGGCCCGGTCGCACCTGCTGTCCCTCGAGCAGCTTCAGCGTGGCCGGGGCCGGCACCGGGAGCACCCCGTGCGCCGCAGTGACCGTCCCTTCACCGACCGTGAGCGGACCGCAGTACACGCGGGTAACATCGAGCAGCGCGAACCCCCACACCGAGCCAGTGATGTCGAGAATCGCATCCACCGCTCCCACTTCGTGCAGGTGGACTTCCTCCGGCGCTACTCCGTGGATCGCGCCCTCCGCCTCCGCGATGGCGCGGAAGGCGGAGTCGGCGCGCGAGCGCACTTCGTCCGGAATTCCAGCCGCCGAGATCAGCTTGCGGATCTCGCGGATACCGCGCGAATGGGGTTGCGGCGGGATGTCGAAGTCCACCTTGGTGCACGCGAGGCCCGCACGCTTCACACTCTCGATGCGCACCTCGACGCCATCCAGACCCAGCCGGCCGGGGAGCGCGCGTAGCCAGTCGGCGTCGAGTCCGACATCCACGAGCGCACCCAGCGTCATGTCACCGGCTATTCCGCTGAAAGGATCCAGTATGGCGATCGGCATAGCCGGAAAAACTAGCGCCGCGAGGATGCGAGATGCTAGTGCGCCCAGCCCCATCACGCGCCGATGGCTCGCGATTGCAACTGTGCCGGTCGGAAGGTAGAATCGTGTCGCTCGGTACCGATCGTCCGATCGGAGCTGTCGCGCAAAACCCGAGGAGGTTCGGATGGCTTCCCTGCTCTCTGCCTCTCGCCACCTGGCCGCGGTGGTCCCGCTCACCGCCACGGTGCTCGTCGTTGCTCGCACCGGCTGCGGGTATGACGCCATGCCCCAGTCCGCTCGCGACACCGCCTCGGCCGCTGACTCGTCGCACGCCTCCCCGCTCGCTGATGTCAACACGGTGGACGTAGTGACACGCGATTTCGCCTTCCAGATGCCCGACACCATCCCATCCGGCGCGACCACCTTCCGCTTGCGTAACGAGGGGAAGGAGCCGCACCACCTGATGCTCTATCGACTCGATTCGGGGAAGACCATCCGCGATGTGTTCGCCGCGCTCGAAGCCGGCGGCGCTCATCCCGAGTGGATGCACGCCTCGGGTGGACCGAACGCCGTCCCGAACGGAGGAGCGTCGATAGCTACCATGACGCTGGTGCCAGGCAACTACGTGGCCTTCTGTCACGTGAAGAGCCCCGACGGCAGGATTCACTTCATGAAGGGAATGCTGAAGAGCATTACCGTCATGGCTTCGTCCACGCGGCCGGCTGCATTTCCGGCACCGGACATCACGATCACGCTGCGCGACTACAGCTTCGAGTTCTCGAAGCCACCTACGCGCGGGAAGCACCTCATCGCGGTCACCAACGCCGGATCACAGCGGCACGAGTTGATCCTGTCTTTGCTCCGCGCCGGCAAGACCTCGCGCGACTTCGTCACCTGGATGAACACGCAGAACGGACCGCCGCCCGTGACGCCGTACGGAGGAATCACTGACATCGAGCCGGGGCGAACCGTGGTGATCCCCGTGGACCTGGTACCCGGGAACTACAGCGTGGTGTGCCGCGTACGCGATGCCGGCGATGATCAGCCGCACGACGTGCACGGGATGTCGACGGATTTCAGCGTGCCGTGACCGGGCTGCTCGCGGCCACCTGCCGCGGGCTTCGAGGGAGCCCGCGGCGCGATCGCTCTCGAGCGGATCGCTGCTCGCATCGGGGTGCGGCGTGTGCGTATGAGCCGCGCCGCACCCGTTCAGGTCAGCTACGATACCCGGCGCCGCTGCCGGTGTTGAAGATCACCACCTCGGAATCGTGGTCGATGCGTCCGGCGGCGACGAGCTGCCTGCACACCGCGAAGGCGCAACCACCCTCCGGCGAAGTGTCGATTCCGCTTTCGTGCGAGAGCTGCGCGGTAGCAGCGCGGATCGCCCCCTCGCTCGCGGCGCCGGCAAGTCCATCGCTCTCGTAGAGCGCGCGCAGGATGAGCCGATCGCCGAGCGGGCCCGGCACGCGTAAGCCGCTCGCGTGCGTCTCCGGATTCTTCCACGCCTCGGCGCTCGCAGCGTGCGCGTCGAAGGCGCGCACGATCGGAGCGCAACCTTCGGCCTGCGCGCTCACCATGCGGGGGAGCGGCGCGCTCGCGTCGAGCCAGCCAATGTCGCGCAGCTCCGCGAAGCCCTTCCACATTCCGATCAACCCGGTGCCGCCGCCGGTGGGATACACGATCGCATCGGGGAGCCGCCACCCGAGCTGTTCGGCGAGCTCCAGCCCCATCGTCTTCTTGCCTTCGATGCGATACGGCTCGCGCAGCGTCGAGACGTCGAAGTAGCCGCTCTCCTTCGCGAACGATTTCGCCTCGCGTCCCGCGTCGCCGATGTGACCGGGCACGGTGACGAGATCGGCGCCGAGCGCGCGGATGGTTCCGAGTATCCCGGCTGGAGTGGTAGCAGGCGCGAACACTTTCACCGGAATCCCGGCCGCGGCTCCGTACGCAGTGAGCGCGGCGCCTGCATTCCCCGCCGTAGGCACGACCAGCCCGGGCACTCCCGCTGCGCGTGCACGCGTGACCGCGGCGCTCATCCCGCGCGCCTTGAAGGAGCCAGTAGGGTTGAGACCTTCATCCTTCACCCATAGACGCCGCACACCAATCTCGCGCGCGAGCTTCGGCTGCTCCAGGAGCGGCGTGGCGCCCTCGCCGAGCGACACCGGCGTCTCGCCGGAGCATAGTGGGAGGAGCGCCGAATATCGCCACATGTCCCAGCGGTCGAGGAGCGAGTCGCGCGATGTCGGCAGTTCGGAAAGGTGCACGAGATATGGCTGGCCGCAGTCGGGGCACACCGTCGCAAGTGCATCTCCCCGCTCGGTGTGATCGCACGCCGAGCAGGTGAGAGTCCAGTTCGTCATTCGGGTGAATCCGTGGTGAAAGTGAGGGGTGGTGTCAGGTATCCGGATCGGTAGTCGCAGCTTCCGCCGGATCGTGGACCGCGTCAGTAGCGGCGTCGGTCATCGCACTCATGGCAGTCTCGGTCGCCGCTTCGGCGCCCGTTT
>DATCXR010000152.1:0-40750 GCA_036565685.1 Gemmatimonadaceae bacterium | reverse complement strand
GCGGATGGCGGCTATCTGCGAGAAGCTGATCGCTGGCATGAAACGCAACGGCATCCCCGAGGATACCGCGCGCAGGATCTACAGCCAGATCAACGCCTTCGCCGACTACGGATTCCCCGAGTCGCACGCGGCGAGCTTCGCGCTGCTGGTGTACGCGAGCGCGTACCTCAAGCACTACTACACGCCCGAGTTCACCGCGGCGATCCTCAACGCGCAGCCGATGGGATTCTATTCGCCCGGCACGCTGATAGAGGATGCGCGCCGGCATGGGGTGACGATCCTTCCCGTGGACGTGACGCGATCGCTGTACGATTGCACGCTCGAGGCGCGAGCGGAGGAAGAGACGAGTGCGAGAGGGCGAGGAGGCCGGGAGCGCGACGTCCGGGCTCGCCAAACCGAGCGTCGCCCGCCCGGAGCACCGATGGTCCGCCTCGGGCTCCGCATGGTGAAGGGGCTAGGCGCTCGGGCGAAAGAAAAGCTCGAGCGGGCGATCGGCGAGGACGGGAGCTTCCGCTCCATCGGTGATCTCATCGGGCGATCGGGACTCGACCGCCGTGCGCTGCGCGCGCTGGCCGATGCGGGCGCGCTCGACTCCTTCGTGATCGACGAGCCCGTCCGCCGCAGACGGCGCGCCGCGGTGTGGCGGATGCTCGAAGAGTTCCGCGGCGAGGCGGGGCCGCTCGCGCCGTCGCGTCCCGACATGCACATCCCGCCCAGCGTCCCCGCGCTCTCGGCGCGCGAGATCACCGCCGCCGACTATCGGCTCACCGGCGTATCGCTCAACGGCCACCCCATGCTCCACCTGCGCCGCCTGCTCGCTCCCAACGGCGTGCGCACCGCGCGCGAAGTGCACTCACTCGCCGACGGTACTCGCGATGTGGCGGTGGCGGGGATAGTGATCTGCCGCCAGCGCCCGCCCACCGCCAAGGGTTTCGTCTTTCTCACCCTCGAGGACGAGACGGGGCTGGTGAACGTGATCGTCCCGCCGAAGCGTTACGAGCGGCAGACGGAGCTCATCTCCACCGCGCGACTCATCCTCGTGCGCGGGACGCTGACGGTGGAGCAGACGGTGGTGAATCTGAGAGGAGACGTCTTCCGCGAGCTGCACGCGGAGGTGGGAGCGGAGGGGGAGAGGGGGCACGACTTTCATTGAGCGCGGGCCCGGCACGGGGAGCGCGCCTTCTGACGGCCTCCCCACGGTAATCCAGCCGGCGTCCCGCCTCTGGACCGGGGAGGGCGGGAAGCGACGCAACATGCGACGGGTTAAAGTTACTATCTCATCCGCCGGCTGATCGATCTCGTGACCAACGCGACCCAACAAGGAATCCGCTCCGCGAAACTCGGCATGCTCGTCAACGCGGTCCTCGCGATCACCAAGCTGGTCGCGGGGCTCGTGGGCAACACGTACGCACTCGTGGCCGACGCCGTCGAATCGACCCTCGACATCTTCTCGTCGTTCATCGTGTGGGCCGGCCTTGCCATAGCCGCACGACCGGCGGATGCTGACCACCCTTACGGACACGGGAAGGCCGAATCCGTGGCCGCGGTGGGCGTGTCGTTCATGCTCATCGGCGCGGCAATCGGCATCGCTCTTCAGGCCGTGCGCGAGATCCTCACACCTCACAAGACACCCGCGCCGTGGACGCTCGGCGTGCTGGCCGGGGTCATGGTGGTCAAGTGGGTGTTGTCGCGCCGTGTCAGTGCCGTAGGTGCCGAGATCGGAAGCACAGCGGTGAGGGCCGACGCATGGCACCACATGAGCGACGCGATGACCTCGGCGGCCGCTTTCGTTGGCATCAGCGTCTCGCTCATCGGAAGCCGGGTAGCCGGCGGCAGCGGTTGGGCTTCGGCCGACGACTGGGCGGCGCTGTTCGCGTCGGCCGTGATCGCCTTCAACGGGATCGTGATGCTGCAGCCGGCGCTGAACGATCTGATGGACCGAATGCCTGGCGAGGACATCGTCGGACCAGTGCAGCAGGCCGTACAGAGTGTCTCCGGAGTGCTCGCGACGGAGAAGCTCGGAGTGAGGAAGGCTGGCCTGACCTACCTCGTGACCATCCACGTGCAGGCCGACCCGTCGCTCTCCTTGCACGACGCGCACATCCTCGCCGGCAGGGTCAAGAGCGCGATCCGCGCGGCCGTCCCGCAAGTGGAGTCGGTTCTCGTGCACATGGAGCCGTTCGAGGAGTCGCAGGTCACGGTGGACGCTTCGGCCACGCGCGGGGAGCGCGACCAGGCGCGATGAGCTGCCGGCTGAAACGCTGATCACGCGGCTCGCCAGTCGCCCTGGATGCCACGCTCCAGCCGGCGCTCCACGATGCTCTCAGAACGCAGCCTCGATACCCGCGTAGAAGCTCCGCCCGATCCCCGGAAGGATCCCCGGCCCCGGGTACTCGCCCGTGCGTTTGGTGAAATAGTGCGCATCGGTGAGATTGTTGACACCCAGGTGGAGCACGTAGCCCGACCCGATGCGCAGCTGGCCCGACCAGTCCAGCACCGTGTACCCGGGGACGAATCCGGCCGCCGCGTCATCCGTGGGCTCGATGCTGTTGTTGGCATCGCCGTACGAGTCCGATGTATGACTCACCTGCAGCGTCGAAGAGGCCGGCCCCAGAGCGTAAGTGAGCCCCACGCGCTCGAGCACTCGAGGTGCCTGCTCGACCCGGTTGTCGCGGAACTCGCCCGAGACGTAGCGCGCATCGACGTACGCGAACGAGTTGAAGATGTCGATACTCCCGAGCGAGCGCGACACTCCGAGCGCGACTAGCGGGTCGAACTCGATGTAGCTCTCGATTCCCTTGTGCACGCTGTTGCCGATATTGGTCGTTTCGGTGAACGTCCCGTCCGAGCCGTCGGACTCCGTTCGAGCTCCTACGCGGTCGCCATACCAGAGGTAGAACGCACCCACATCGAACTTGAGCACGTTCCCGAGGGTGCCGCGCCAGCCAAGGTCGGCGTTGTAGCCGCGCGATGCGCCCAGATCGGGGTCTATGCGCGTGATACTTCCGAACGGTGTCAGCGCGGAATACGGCACCGGGCGATACGCCTCGCTGGCGTTTGCATAGAGCTCGGTGGTAGCGGTGGTGGAGTACTCGGCGCCGATTCCGAACAACGGGTAGGAGAACGTTCGCGGTACGAAGCTCGAATCGACATCGGTGTAGCCGCTCGCGGTGGAGCGCAGGTACTCCTGGCGCACCCCCGCAGTAAGCGAGAGACGGTCGCTCGCGCGGAGCAGCTCTTCGGCGAAGAAGGCTAGGTTGGTGGTGCCGAAGCGCAGCGCGCGCTCCCACGTGCCGTCCACGAGGCGCATGTCGAAGTCGGAGCCCGTGGATCCCGTCCCACCCTCGAAGCGCTCCATTCGGTTGTATCCGGCGCGGATCCCGGTCGCCAGCGTCGCGTCGCGGCCGAACAGCGAGTGATCCACTCTCAGGCGCGACTCCATGGTCCAGTCGTGAAAAGTCTCGCGCTCCACCTCGCGCGGCACGAAGGTACCCGTCGCCGGATCGATTGCATCCGGTGCCGCCGGGCCCCCATCCTCGTTGCGCCACACGAGGTGTCGGTCGCTCGCGAGATACGAGACGACGCTCTCCAGCCGCGCGTTGGGCCCGAGACGATAGTCGGCCCGGAGCGCCGTGACGTTCCACGGGCTCGCGAGCCAGTTGCGGGCGCGGAACGACTGCTCCGGGTCGGCCTCGAACTGCTCGTCCGAGAGACCGCCCGGCATGTGGATACGGTTGCGAAGGAGCGTGTACTCGAGCCCGAGCGTGAGCCGATCGGACGCGCGGTAGGTCGCGCTCCCGTATCCCGTGACCTGGCGGAAATCGGAGTTGGGACGCCAGCCATCCTCGCGCCGGAAATGCAGGAAGGCGTAATAGCTCAACCGGGATGATCCTCCGGCAAGCGCGTTGAACGAATTGACGAGCCCGAAGCTGCCGCCGGTCTGCCCCGTAGTGAGCTTCGGCGCCATGCCGAACGCGCCGCGGCGGACCACGTAATTGATTACACCTCCGAACTGGGGACCGAAGGCGAGCGAGCCGGCTCCGCGCACTACCTCGATCCGCTCCAGCGCCTCGGCGGGAGGCGTGTAGTAAGTCTCCGGATATCCGTACAGATCGGCGGCGATGTTCACGCCGTTCTGCCGCGTGTTCATCTCCATCGACTGAGTGGGATCGAGCCCGCGGAACCCTACACCGTTGGAAGGAAATCCAGCGGCTTCGGTTTCCGAGAAGTGGGCGCCGGGGACCCGGCCGAGGATCTGGCGCTCGATATCCTGCGCGGTATTGGCGCGCAGGCTGTCCATGACGATCATCTCGGTTTTCTTTCCGCTGTAGATGACATTGTCATCCACATCGGGGAGGTGGCCGATCACGTGAAGCGGCGTGGCGGCGTTCACGACGACGGGCGCGAGCTGCTGCGCTCTGGCGGTGCCGGCTGAATCGAGCACGATCACGACATCCGTCACCTGCCCCTCCGAAACAGTCACTCCCCGCCGAACCGCCCCATCGGACAGCGTCACTACGAGCGTGTAGCTGGCGACCGGGACTCGGGTGAGCACGAAGCTTCCGGAGCTGTCTGTGGAGGTGCGAAATGCGGTGCCGTCGAGCGCCACTGGTGTGCCGACCACGGCGTCAGCAGGGCTTTCGCCGCCGCGCCTGACCACGCCCCGGATCGTGCCGGTGGCACGCTGGGCGAGGAGCCCGCATGGGAGAGTGAAGGTGAGCACGCCGACGAACTGGGTAAGGCGCCTGGTGGTGCGCAGAATACCGATGCCTGGAAATCGCATGCAGATAGTTCTAGAGAGTAACAGAATTCCGATAAAATGACTCGTAATTAACTGCCGCGAAGTTTTGCGGCGGGATGGCTTCTGTCAAGCGCTACCTGAAATTCATTCTCATCGCCCCGGCGCTGACCCGCGGCTCTTCCCGAGCGAGGAGGGCGCACGTACACTAGTCGATGCCGGACCGGCCCGAGCCGCGGAGCGGGCGCACGCCGCGCACGGAGTGCAGACACGACACAGCACGCCACCTTCCCGGATGCACACCCATCATTGCGGAGCGAGCACATGGAGAGCCGAGCCAGGCTGTTGGGGCACCCAGTCCACCAGATGCTTATCGTCTTCCCGCTCGGGCTGCTGGGGATGGCGGTGATCTTCGACATCATCCGTCTCATCTTCGGCGCGACGGGCTTGGCGTCCTCGTCCTACCACATGATCGCGGCCGGCGTAATCACGGGATTACTGGCGGCGGTGTTCGGATTCATCGACTGGCTGGCCATCCCCTCGGGCACGCGCGCGAAGCGGATTGGCGTATGGCACGCGATTGGAAACGTGACCATAGTGGTGCTCTTCGCCATCAGCTGGTGGCTCCGCCGCGGCGATCCGGCGGACCCTTCGACGCTCGCCTTCGTGCTCGGCCTGGTCGGGCTCCTGCTCGCGCTGGTTACTAGCTGGCTCGGGGGCGAGCTGGTCGACAGGCTCGGCGTCGGCGTCTACGACAACGCCAACGTGGACGCGCCGAGCTCGCTCTCCTAGTCCACGGCACTTCGCGCGCTGAGCGCATGGCTGCCCTGTGGTGCCAGCCGTTGATCGGCATGTACCGGCAGCTGCCCATGCGCTGCGCGGCGCCGCAGTGCCCGTGCTCCGGCGACTGCGGCGATGCCCAGGCCGGCGGCGGCCAAAGCCGCTCGTTTCGGGTGTAGCACCGCGTTGGTGTAGAGGCTCGAGCGCCTACGAATGGGACGCTGCGCGGCCTCGAGGATCGCCTCGGCCACGACCTCAGGTGCGTACACCGGCGGGATCGGACGCGGCTCCACGCCGAGGTATGACTTCGCCTTGTCGAAGAACGGCGTGTCGATCGATGCCGGTTTGATGAGCGTGACGGAGATCGGTGCTCCTTCCTCCTCGAGCTCCATACGCAATGTGTCCGTGAACGCCGCGAGCGCGTGCCTGGCAGCGCAGTAGTTCGCCGGCAGCGGGACGGCGCGATCCGAGAGCGCGGTCGCCACGTTGATGATGGCGCCGCCCTGCCGCGCGAGATGCGACGCTGCCGTTCGCATTCCGTACACCTCGCCCCAGTAGAGCACGTCGAACTGCCGACGCATGTCGTCGAGCGAGACGTCCATCGACCGGCCGTAGCGCGCCACGCCCGCGTCGTTCACCCAGGTGTCGATGCGGCCGAACTCGCGCACTGCCGCATTGGCTATCTCCTCGACCTGCTCGGGGCTGGCGACGTCGGCCACCTGGTAGATGGCCCGTCCGCCCTCGTCGCGAATCTTCTGCACCGCTTCGGCGAGTTCGCACTCGCTGCGCGCCGCGAGCACCACCTTCGCGCCTCGCTCGGCGGCCCGCTTCGCGGTCACGAGTCCTATACCGCTCGATGCTCCGGTGATCACGAGCACCTGTTCGCCGATCGGCTTCAGTCGAATATCCATGCACCACGCTCCGTCAGACCTTCCCTTCGCTTGCGGCACCCATTGCCCGTCCGCTGGCCGGGGACCGACTCAGTGTGGCAGGATTCCATCCACCAGCGCCGTGAACCGGTCCCTGATCGAGGTATCCAGTGATTCCGGCGGTGGCTGCCGGATGACGCGGAGTGTTCCCCGCTTCTCCAGCACATCCGCGTGCGACTGACCGTCGTCACCGCGATGAAAGCGGATGGTGGCCGTGGCGCCTCCAACGCGCAGGTCGCGGACGATCACTTCGGGCATCCAGTCGGGGAGTACGGGGTCGACCACGAGCAGATCGAGCGCGGCGACGGGCTGCAAGCCGAGTAGAGTCTGGACGAGCAGCACGATGCCACTCTGGTTCCACGCCTGCGGCGAGTTCGCCTGCGGGTACGTGCCCGGGTACGAGCGCTCCCGGCGACGGTGGCCTCCGACACACTCGGGCACCCGATGGTCCTCGTAGATCCGCGCGAGGTCGAACATTCCCTCGGCGATCTCCAGCGCGCGCTGGTCGAAACCGTAGCGCCTGAGGCCGAAGGCGATGGTCGCGTTCTCCACCGGCCAGACGGTGCCGAGGTGGTATTTCAGAGGGTTGTACGAGACGTGCTCGGTGGAGAGAGTGCGAATCCCCCATCCACTGAACATATCGGGCGCGAACAGCCGGCCCACCACGGGCGGCAGGTGCTCGTGGTCGATAATTCCCGTCGTGATGCACTGCCCCACGTTGGAGGTGATGCTCCCGGCAGGGTGCTTCTCGGGGTCGAGTGCCAGGGCGAAGAAGCGTTCGGCGGGCATCCACCAGTCGCGGTTGAAGCGCGCTTTGAGATCCATGGCGGAACGCCAGAGGGCTTTCGCATCCTCGTGTTCGCCCAGCACCCAACTCAGTACCGCCCAGAGCTGCTGCGCCGCGAACCAGTAGCCCTGCAGCTCGCACGTCGCGATCGGATCCTGGACGATGCGGCCGTCCTCGTAGACTATCCCGTTCCCGCTGTCCTTCCACCCCTGGTTCTTCGCGCCGTCCGTCGAGCGCGACCGGTATTCCAGGTAGCCATCACCGTCGGCGTCGCCGTACTCGCGTGCCCAGTCGAGCACGCGGCGCGCGGTGTCGCGGTGCTTGGCGATGCGCTGCTTCTCACCCGTCCATGCGTAGAGCTGAGCGATCGAGATGACGTACATCAACGGGCTCGCGTAGTCGCCGTAGTAGCGCGAGAATGGGTTCTTGCCGAGGCGGGAAACCGGCTCACGGCGCAGCGAGTGAACAATCCGGCCTGGCTGCTCGTCGCTCCAGTCGTCGACGCGCGCTCCCTGCAGCCGGCCGAGCCGGGTGAGAACGTGGTCGAGCGCTTCGCCGCGGTCGAGCATCGCCGCCTGCCAGGTAGTAGTCGTGGAATCGCGGCCGAAGAGAGCCGGATAGAGTGGCATCCCTGCCTGCATCGCCAACCACTCGCCTTCTTCGCCATCGAGCAGAGGGAAAGATGCGAGATCACCAACCGCTCGGCCGATGATGCGCTCGGCCACGCGATTGGGAGGCACTTCGACTCGGGCGAAGCCGGAGACCCAATCGCGGAGCCGTTGCTCGCGTCACGCGATGCCCTCGGCATCGGGCTGGGGCTCGTAGTCGACAGGATCTACACGCAGCTTCAGCTCCGCGTCCTCGCGTGGCGCGAGTCGCAGCCGCGCACCGATGCGGTCGGGCGCGGCGTGCCACTCGCCCGGCCCGGCACCGGCGAGACGCGTCCGGTACGGGAGCTCGGGGTGAGTATAGAAGTAGCTTACCTCGTGCGCGTTGGAGTTCCCATCGACCGGCGCCTCCTGCTGGCGCTTGCTCGAGTTGGCCTCCGAGAGCCCCGCGTAATCGGCACCGAGCGCCCACGTGACATCCAGATCGACGTGCGCGGGCGAGCGGTTCGCTAGGCGAAGGGAGACATCGAGCGAGGCAATGCCCACTCGGTAGCGGAGCCCGATGTCGACCGACCTGCTCGGGATGCCGCGCGCGTTCGTGGGCAGCTCGCCAAGAGATGATCCGCTCCCCCCGCCACCGTACTCGAATACCTCCGGGTAGATGAACGTCAGATCCAGCACGTCTGGCGAAGGCGTGGCTACGTCGCAAAGCCAGGGGTGCTCGTCATTGATCGTGAGGCACAGCGTCCGCAGGTAGCGGGTCTCACGGAAGTAGAAGCCGGAGAGCGGCTGGTCGCTCGCGCACTCGCCACGATTGTTCGTGAGGAGAAACGACTGGCCGTGCCAGGCGTAGACTATCTCGGGCCGGATCCGGATCGATTCCACGTCGATCAGCGTCCGCGTTGCATCACAATACACGCCCTCCCATACGTGCTGCCGGCCGCGCGCCATACCCGATGGCGCGCAGGCCGACAGCTGTCACTGGAAGGTCGATCCTTGTGCGACACGCGTGCCACGCGCTCGAATCAGGATCACGACTACCAGAGGCTATCGCATCGAGCGATAGCCCCGGACCGAGGGTGCTTTTGTGGGAGGACTACGGGCTACCGCCGCCGGCGGGCGATTCTCCGCCCGCGCGACTTCTCTCGCAGCAGGAGGAGCCCGAGGAGCAGCGCGCCCGCTCCCATCATCGCGAGCGCTGGCAGGAGCGATGCCGTTTTCGCGGGAACGAGGCCTTCCTCGCGCGCGTCGCGCGCCGACATCGGAGGCATGTACGCTACGTTGTGCGCCGGGTCGCCGATGGAGCGCTGGCCTCCCGGATCTCTCGCTTCGGCAACTGTTGCGGGGAGCGGAGCCGCGGCAGCGGCGGGCGTCGCGGAGCTGTCAGCGAGAGAATCGGGAACGGTACCCAGCGAGCCGGTAGACACCGTGAGAGTGGGAGCGGCGCCGGGGCCCAGGCCACCTGCGGGTCCCATCATCGGCTGCGCCGACGATTCGGATGCGTGCTTGATTCCGAGAACGGCTGCAATGAGTCCCGCGAAGAGACCACCGCCGAGCGCGCCGGCTATGCGCCCGTTGGCGTTGGAGTCTCTGTTCGGGCACGAGCAATCCTGCGCCGCCACACCCGTGAGTGGTACGACTCCGATGAGTGCCGCTGTCAGCACGGCAGCGAGATGGCGTTGATACCGCATGGAGATTTACCCTGCCCCGGGCGAGAACGGTGGTGAGCGGAGCGGCGTCGCTCCTGGTTCGCATCCTTGCGTGGCCGAGCGCGGGGAGGGCGCCCCGGCAGGCTCGGCCGCTAAATGGGTTACCAAGAGAACTCCCAACCGTAAAAAAAACAAGAGGCAAAAGTCACAAAACGCCCGCGCCTGCTAGAAAATGTTACACAGCTTGCGCTTACACTACCCGAGCGGCACTTGTTGTGCGACGCAGGTCACCCGGGATCGCAGGGTTATCGCGGCGCAGCGGTTGCGCCGTGGGCGGTTCCGCTCCGGCCGGAGCGGGCCGCGGCTGTCCTACTCGTGCTTGGGAGGGCTCGAGTTATGAGATCGATGAGGGTTGGCTCGCTGGCCGCGGCGGTGGCTACGATAGCGATGCTGCTGGTTGGCGCCGGCGCGCTGCACGCGCAGCAGAGCAGCGACGATGGGCGCATGCGCGCTCCTGGTGGCTACGATGACGGAGGACGCAGATGGTCCGTCGTGCCGGGCGAGCGGATCGCGCGCATGGATGAGGGCGGGACGCTGATCGAGCTGCGCGACGGCACGGTGTGGGAGGTGTACCTTCCCGATCGCACCAGCACGGTGGGATGGAAGGAGGGCGACTTCCTCATAGTGAAGAAGGCGCCCCTCGGCCAGCACATAGGCCAGGACGGCTACACGTACGAGCTTATCAACGGCCGCACGAACGAGCGCGCGGTCGTCAGCTTCCGGGGAAGCTCAGGCTGATCTGCGACGCCGCGCGGCGGCCTTCAGCTTGTCGGGAGCGGACTTCGAGCGCGCGGGTGATTTCCTCGCGCGCTTCGTCATGGCACCCCCGGTAGTCGTCTTGCCGCGCTTTCTGGCGGCTGCCTTCGTGCGCTTTGCTGTCTTACCACCGCGCTTCGATGCCGTGGTCTTGCGCTTCGAAACCGTCTGCTTGCGCTTCGCCGGCGACTTCTTCCGCTTCGATGCCCCCCGCCCCCGTTTCGCCGATGCCGCGGCGCGCTTCCGCTTCGGCGGCGCCAGGATGGTGCCGCGGCAGTCGGGCGAGCCGCAGCGACAGGGATAGCGCGCCTCGTCGCTCTCGTCAGCGTCGGGTGCGCGCTCGTACTGGTAATCGTACACGAGCTCAGTCCCAGGCGGGATCGTCTTGATCGACTCGATGTAGATGTGACCGCTGTCGATCACGGCCTCGCAGTTGGGGGAGCACGAGTGGTTGATGAAGCGCGCCTCGTTCCCGCCCACGCCCGCGTCTATCACGGTCCTGTTGTTGAGCGTGAAGAGGAATGTGTGGTGGCGCTTCATCCCGTCGTCATCGTAACGGCGGTCGGCCTCCGCGTGCGAGATGCGCTCGCCCACGTACTCGATCAGACGCGTCCCCTTCCTGATGCGACGCGTGGCGAACGCGCCGCGTCCCTGGATGGGCGATGAACGGATCTCGAAGTATGACTGGCTCGCTGTCGGCATCTCTCGTCAGGTGGTGATGAAATACGTGTGAGCGGGCAGCCGCTCCCCCCATGCTGCGCTCGCGTCGTGCGAGGCAATGTACATCCGGATCAGAGCGCGTCGTTGCTCGGCGTTCGCACCTTGATCTCGCCCGCCAGCGACGGCTCGGGGGTGAAGTCCTCGCCGGGGTTGATGAACTTGTCGCTCTCTATCCCGTACTGCTTCTCGTAGAGCTGGCGGTAGCGGCCGTGCATCGCCAGCAGCTGCTCCTGCGTGCCACGCTCCACGATCCGCCCCTCCTCGAGCACCAGGATCTGGTCGGCGCTCGCGATGGTCGAGAGGCGGTGCGCTATCACGAACGTAGTACGCCCGCGCCTCAGAGAGCGGAGTCCGTCGCGGATGAGCGCCTCGCTCTCCGAGTCGAGGCTCGACGTGGCCTCGTCGAGGATGAGGATCTGCGGATCCGCGAGGATCGCCCGCGCTATCGCGACGCGCTGCCGCTGTCCGCCCGAGAGCCGCACACCGCGCTCCCCCACTATGGTATCGTAGCCGTCCTCGAACTCCACGATGAACTCGTCGCAGTGCGCGAGCCGCGCGGCCTCGCGGATCTCATCCATCGATGCGCTCGGCCGCGAGAAGGCGATGTTCTCGGCCACCGTGCCGTCGAAGAGGAAGTTCTCCTGCAGCACGACTCCCAGGTGCGAGCGGTAGCCGCGCAGGTGGAGATCGGCCAGATCACGCCCGTCCACCAGGATCCGCCCGATGGTGGGACGGTTGAAGGCCATGATGAGACTTATCATGGTGCTCTTTCCCGAGCCGCTCGATCCCACGAGCGCGGTGGTGGTCCCGGCGGGCGCGTGGAACGAGACGCCGCGCAGAACAGGGACTCCTGGCGTGTACTCGAAGCTCACATCCTCGAAGGTCACGTCGCCGCGCAGCTCACCCACCGGCTGGCGGCGGAGATCTTCCTCGTCCTCGGTGGGCATCATCCGGATCTCGCGGATGCGGTCGAGTCCCGCGAAGGCCTCGCTTATCTGCGTGCCGATGGACGCTATCTGCACCAGCGGCTGCACCACGAGCCCCACGAAGATGCCGTACATCACGAAATCGCCGAGCGTCATCGTGCCCGCGACCACCGCGCGGCCACCTATGAGGAAGATCAGCACGCCCACGCCGCCTACGATGACGGTGGAGAACGCGGTGACGGCCGAGACGCCGGTGATCGAGCGGGCAATGTTGCGCAGCAGTCGGTGCACGCCGCGTGCGAAGGTGAGCTGCTCCCGCCGCTCCGCGGTGTAGGTCTTCACCACGCGGATCCCGCTCAGTTCCTGCGAGAGCCGCCCCGTCACCTCGGCGGTGATCACGCTTCGCTCGCGGAAGATCGGCCGGAGCTTGTTGAACGCGAACGCCATCCCGCCGCCGAAGACGAGCAGAATGACGAGCATGAACGCGGTGAGCTGCCAGTTGAGGTAGAAGAGAACCGCCAGAGCGATGACGGCGGTCACGAGGCCGCCGGTAAGCTGCACGAGCCCCGTGCCCACGAGATTCCTGATCCCGTCGGCGTCGTTGAGGATGCGCGAGATGAGGATGCCGGTCTGCGTGGTGTCGAAGAACGAGACGGGGAGTCGCAATACATGCTCGTTCACCCGCTTGCGCATCTCGGCGATCGCCCGTTGGGCGGCCACGCTCATCACCTGGGAGAGCGCGAAGCTGCTGCCAGCCTGGACGATCGTCGCTATCCCGATCGCGATCGCCATGGGACCGAGGAGATCCGAGCGATGCTTCCCGATCACCTCGTCTATTAGCGTCTTCGTGCTGGCGGGGAGCACCAGACCGGAGAGACGGCTGACCAGCATCAGCAGGAGACCGAGCGCCAGTCGGTTGCGGTCGCGCCAGATGAGACCGCGCGCCTCCTGCCAGGCGTTGGCCATGTTCGGCTTCCGCTTCGGCTCGCGTGTCGCATTCGCTCCGGAGACAGCGCGTCGGCCACCATGTCCGCCGACGTGGATCCCCGGTCCCCTCATGATGCCTGGACCCGTCATATCCCTCCACGATCACGCTCGATGCATGATCTCTCGCAATATAGTGAGCGATGGGGTAGTGCGAAGGCACGACTTCACTCCACCACTATGCGAACCTCCGCGCTGTCGCCCTTTGGAGTGAAGGCGCGTATCAGGTGCTCGCCGGGAGTGAGCGGGAGGCGCCCGCGATGCCACGCGGTACCGTCCACGAACCAGCGAACGGCAGCTGGATCGCGGGCACCGGCCGAGCTGAGCGCGACGGTGGCGTAGTGCGGGTCCACGCCGGGTGGGACCTGATAGCGGTCGCCATCCAGCGGCGAGGTGATTCGAAAGCCGATGCTCACCCCGCCAACCGCGCGCGATCCGACGGCTGCGCTCTCGCCGCCGCCATCTCTCGCGCGACTCTCGAGCCACGCTGCGTATTCGTGCGGCAGCACGACCGAGCCGTCGGAGTGATGCCAGTCGCATGTATCGGTGGGCTCGGTGCCGGGAGCGAACCACTCGGTCATGTGCGGACAGCCGGCGATCGCGCGCAGGCCGGAGAGGCGGCAGATCTCCACGGGCCGCGCGCCGGCGCTCGCGGGAGTGGGGAGCACGCCGGGCGCATAGCGGCGCGCTGTGAGGAGGGTAGCACGATGCAGGAGCGGACCGGCGCCGCTCACGCCGCTCACACCTTCCATCGGGCGCCCACTGAAATTTCCCACCCACACGGCCACGGTGAAGCCCGCGGTGGTCGCGACCGCCCAGTTGTCGGTGAAATGGCGGCTGGTACCGGTCTTCGCCGCCGCGCGGAAGGGAAACTCGAGCGGCGTCTGAAGCCCGAAGCCCGGGATGCGCGCGTCTGCATCGCTCAGTATGTCCAGCACCAGAGCGGCGGAGAGAGGGCTCATCACCCTTCGCCCCACCGAGTCTGTCGCGACGACCGGTATCGCGCCGGAGCGCGCGTCGCCCGCCTCCACGGTTTCCCAGCTGTACGGCCGCCACACACCGCCGTTGGCCAGCGAGCGGTACGCGTTGGCCAGCTCGAGAAGCGTCACGTCGCCGTTGCCTAGCGCGAGCCCCAGACCGTAGTAGTCGGCGCTCCGCGTGAGCGATGCGAATCCCGCGCGATGCAGCGTACCGAGGAGACTCGCGGCGCTCATCCTGTCCGCCAACGCCACTGCCGGAACGTTGAACGAGCTGGCCAGCGCTTCGCGTGCTCGCACGGGCCCATGGTAGCGATGGTCGTAGTTGCGTGGGCGATACGGTCCGGTGGAAGTGCGGTACTCGTGGGGGATGTCGGCAAGGATCGTGGCCGGCGTGAGACCGCGGTCGAACGCGAGCCCGTAGAGAAAGGGCTTCAGAGCCGAGCCGGGCTGGCGCGGCGAGACGACCATGTCCGTCTGCCCGCCCGTGTCCGCCCAGAAGTCGGGCGATCCGACCCACGCGAGTATCTCACCGGTATGGTTGTCGAGCACCACGGCTGCGGCCTGGCGCGCACCCTCGGCGCGGAGATCTTCCACGGTACGTCGAACCTCCGCCTCGATCTCGTGCTGCAGTGCGATGTCGAGCGAGGTGCGCAGTACGCCGCCGTAGCCGGCATCCCGGTCGAACCAGCCGAGCACCCGGGTGGTGAAGTGCGGCGCGAGGAAGGGGGTGGCGTCACCGGCCGTGAGGACGGGCTCGCGCTCGGCGCGCTCGACCGCATCCGAAGAGGCGTAGCCCGCGCGGAGCATCCTCGAGAGCGCGAGAGAGCGGTCGGTGCGAGCGCGATGCGGCGAAACGAGTGGGTTGTCGCTCGAGGGTGCATGCGCGATCCCCGCGAGCAGCGCGGCCTGCGCGAGACTCACCGATTGCGCCGAAGCACCGGCGTAGAGCGCCGCCGCCGACGGCACGCCGACGGCACCCTGCCCCAGCTGCACCCGATTGAGGTACTGCTCGAGAATCTCGTCGCTCGAGAGGTGCGCGGCGAGGCGGAACGCCCAGAGCGCCTGCACCAGCTTGCCGCCCCAGCCCCTGCTGGATGGCCGGATGAGCCGTGCGGTCTGCATGGTGATCGTAGAGGCACCGGACACGATGCGGCGCGCGCGCAGGTTGTCGCGCACCGCACGCGCGAGTGCACGCGCGTCGATCGCGCCGGGCGCGCCACGAGCCGAGCGCTCGAGGAAGCGGCGGTCCTCTACCGCAATGAAGGCAGTGATGATCTGCGGATCGATCTCACCAATCGGCATCCAGCGCGCGCGACTCCCATCGGCCGCGCGGGTGGTGCGGAGTACTACGCCGTGCCGATCGGTAATCGTGACGCTCGGCGCCTCGGTGGGTGCGAGCATCTCGGCGGGGATCGGCACTGCAACCCACGCCGCGAGCGCCAGCGTCGCGCACATCGCAACGCCGAGGACGGCCGGGATCAGGTCTCTAATGGTGAGCGGACGCAACCGTTGGCGTTGCCAACGGTTGCGTCCGCTCACCATTAGAGACCTGATCCCATCGTTCACTTCGTCACCGTGAAGACGCCGCCGTCGCTGCGGCCGTTCACCGCGGGGTTGTACATCTCCTCCGCGTGCGCGGGCGGACGGACGAAGACTCCCGGCGTCGTGGCGCGCGCGATGTACGTGGCCATGTAGCTTCCGGGCCAGAGCACCGTGGCCGCGTACACCACGCGGTCATCGCGCAGCTCGCGATGATCCCAGGGCGTCCACCACCCGGCATCCCAGCTCCCGTAACCCCAGTGCGGACCTCCCTCCGCACCGGCATCTCCGAACTCCGCCGCGTCCATCCCGCCCGGCACGGAAGCGCCCGGCCCCGGGAGCGCCGCCGTGGTGCGAAGACTCAGATCCACCGCCTCGAGGCCCGCGGGGAGCGCATCATCCAGCACCACGAAGTGCCGCTCCTCCTTCACCGTCACGCGCACGCGCACCCGCACGAGCTGACCCTCGGCCACGCTCACCAGCGGCTTTCGGGCTTCGTAGCTCTCGTACCAGCGCTCCACCTGAATCCCCTGCTCGAACGGGGTCACCGGTGGCTCGCGCGGCACCTCGCGCACCGTGATGAAGTAGTATGCCGTGAAGGACGCGGTGTCCGAGGTGGCGGCACCGCGCGTATCCAGCGAAACGCGCAGGAGCCTGCGCCCTTCCTCGTCGCCGGGAAGGTTGCTGAGCAATCCCTCGAGAGAGAGACTCGTGTCACCCACCACACCGCCGGCCGCGGTGGTGAAGAGTACGCGGCCGTCCCTGCCACGCACACGTATGCCACGTCGCGCGGCGCGCTTCTGGCCCGCGTCGAAGGCCACGAGTGCCTCGGCGAGGGAGCCGGCATCCTGGGTGTTCCAGACCCACTGGCCGCCGCGCCCCTCCTGCACGAGAGTCTGCACGAGCGGGCCGAGCAGCGGATGTGATGGCCTCGTGGCAAGCGTCGCCGTGATGAGCCGCGCCACCGGGCGAACGCGGGATGTGAAGTAGAAGCCAGCACCGGTGTTCACGGGGAGCACCGCTCGATTCCCCTCCACACGCACGTCGCGCCAGAGTGGCTCGAGGAGCCGGAGGGCATCGCGCTCGTCACCGCGGCGCGCGAACAGCTCGGCAAGAAGAGCACGGTCCTCCCAGCGGAGCTGCGCCACGCGCGCGAGGAGCTGATTCTCCACCGCTACATGCGCACGACCGGCGCGACTGAGGAAGTCGGCGGCAGCCACGCGCTCGCTCAGCCGCACGCCCACATCCCTGTACCAGCCCGCCAGCGGCGTACTCACGCCCAGCGTGTCGAGTGGTTGGCGCAGCTCGCGCACCAGGTAGTCACCGAGCCGTGCAAGCACCGAATCACTCACCGTGATGCCGGCCGCGCGGGCACCGAGGAGGAAGTTCCCCGCGTAGGCGGAGAGCCAGGGCGATGTCCAGTCGTCGGGGCTCCAATAGCCGATCCCGCCGCCGGTGAGCTGCCGTCCCGACACGATCTGCACCGCGCGCTCCAGCTCCGCGCGCGTATTCGCCCCCACCGAGCTGTCTCCGAGCGCGTCACGCGCCGTGTAGAGCGCCAGCAAGGGCGCCGCCACGCTCACCACCTGCTCGGTGCAGTAGTACGGATAGACGTGGAAGCGGTCGTACACGCCGCGCAGGAGCGCGAAGGGGGAAGCGCCGAGCGTGAACGTCACGCGCGAGCGGACCGGGTCGATTCCGGCGGGAAGCGCCAGCTCCGCACTCCCGGTATCGCTGAGCACTCCGCTCACCGTGAAGGCGCGTGGGTGATAGTCGGGCCGGATCGGGATGCCGATGCGCACCGCATCCGATGCACCGTCCATGGACGCGTCGAAGCGGAAGGAGGCCGAGTCGCCGGGCGTGGTACGGAACGGAAAGCGCACCTCGCGCCCCCGCCCCGCCTCGAGCATCACGCTCTGCTCGTCATCGCCGCGCAGCTGTACTCCCTTCGCCGATGCGCGCACCTGGACGCGCGGCGTGCCGCCCGCGCGCTCGTTGACCACCACACCCGCGTCGAACGAATCTCCGGGACGCGTGAAACGCGGAAGTGCCGGGCGAGCGACCAGGGGGCGCGTGACGAGCAGCTGCGACTCGCCATTCCCGTACCGATCGCCGGCCGTCACCGCCACTGCCATCACGCGGAAGGTGGTGAGATTGTCGGGGAGCTTTGCAGACGCCGTCGCGCGACCAGTGGAGTCGGTCACCACGGAGCCGAGGAAGAACGCCGTGGGCCTGAAGCGCGAACGAAGTATGTCCGAGCGATCCGCTCCTCCTCCGCCGCCCGGCGAGCGCCTTCCCTTCTCTCCCTCCGGGATCTGCGGCGCCACGTTGGCCATGTTGCTGGCGAGCCGCAGCCCGAGTCCGCGCGGCTGGTAGAGCAGGTCTATCGGATCGGGCGTAGTGTAGCCGGTGAGCGCGAGCACCCCCTGGTCGACCGCCCAGAGCGTCACCTCGGCGCGCCTGCCGGTTCCGGAAACGTCGTGCACCTCGAGCCGTACGCGTGCCGTGTCGCCCGGGCGATACTCGCTTCGCAGAGGATCGACGTTCACCGTGAGACGCTTCACCTCCGGCGTCACGCGCAACTCGGCGTAGCCCACCCGGATCGTGGGGCGCCCCACGTCATCGAGCCGGCCGGGCGGCGCGGACCGACCGCGCACAATGAACACCGAGACGAACGCGTTCGGCGCGTACTTCTCGGTTATCGGGAATCGGAGCGTCGTTGATCCTGACTCGAGCTTCATGCGCCGCTGCTCGATGAGCCCCTCGCGCTCCACGGTTATCCATGCCTCGGAGTCCGTGAAGGGGGATGCAAAGAGCACCGTCGCAGTGTCCCCCACCGAATAGCTGTTCCGATCGGGGATCACGTCCACTTTGAATCGGCTCTCGTCGTTCCATGGAACCCATTCCTTCCCCGTGGCCCAGCGATAGAACTCGGTGACGGTCTCGCGTCCCTTCTCGTCGCGAGCGCGGAATGTCAGCACATACATTCCGCCCGCCGGAGGCGTCACCGCACACGCGGCCGGCTCGGTGCCGGTAGTGACCGAGCATCGTGCCACCGTATCTATCACCCACTCGCCCACGGTCTCAGCCACGCCGTCTCGCTCGCGGTGGACCTGGTGCCACTCGCGTCGCGCCACGGTTCCGCTCACCTTCACGCCGCTCACTCGCTCTCCGCCGGGGCGCACGGTCATCACGCCGACCTCGCGCTTCTCCCCTTCGGTCCAGAAGAAGCTCTCGCCGAGCGGTTTGGCCGCCACGTAGAACGACGCGGGGTGTACCGTCACCGAAGACTGCGCGCCCGCCACCTGTCGATTCACATCCTGGACCGCGGCGGAGATCGTCACGCGCGCGGCGCGTCCCTTCACCGGTTCCGGAAGCCTCACCGCGAGCGCCGCCTCACCGCGCGCGTCGAGGGTGTCCACACCGCTCGCCACCATGCGCACGCCGCCGCTCTCATCGTCTTCCCACCACCAGCCGCTCTCGCCGATGAAGTAGCCGTCGGTGTTGGGGATCTCGAGCGACGATGTAGACACCGTGGCGGCTCTCGCCTGCCAGGTGAACGACGCGCGCGCCATGGGCGCGCCAAAGAGATATCTCGCCTGCACGTGCGCGCGCATGGAATCACCGGGGAAACGCGGAGCGCTGTCCGCGCTCATGTCCACCAGAAACTCCGGCGGCCGGTACTCCGCCACGCGGTAGTCGGTGCGCGCTATGTCGAACCATCTCCCGCCGCGCTTCACCTCGAGCTCCACCTGATAAGTCCCGAGCGGTGCGCCGTCGGGGATGCTCATCCGTTGCTCGGCGGTGCCGAACGAGGAGAGTGCCACCGTCGTATCGGACAGCATTCCCTGATCGCGATCGCTGAAGAGCCAGCGGAGCGAGTCGCCCTTCGCCGGAACCGCGAGCGCGCCGAGCGACCCGGTGCGCACGATCGCCTTGGCGTAGAGTTGCTCGCCGGGGCGGTAGATCCCGCGCTCGGTGAACACCGCGCCCGCTACGGGGATCCGCGACGACCCCCACGCGGGCTGCACGTTGAAGTTCCAGGGGCTGAGATCGGGGTCGTACTCGCTCACACCGGTGAGCGCGCGATCATCGCCGAGCGTCGCGATCACGTACCCCTCGAAGCCGCTGTAGTACGGCTCCTCTCCCGCGGAGGGGAGCTTCGCTTCGAAATTCGGGAAGGTCGCGATCCCGCGTTCGTCGGTGACGGCCTTCGCGACCTCACGGCCGGAGAAGTCGAGCAGTCGCACGCGTGCGCCGGGACGCGGCGCGCCGTCTTCCATCCCCGTCACCCATACCACGCCCGACTCAGCGCCGATCTTCGCGTGCACGCCAAGGTCGGTCACCTGCACCACTGCGATCGTGGCGGCCGCCTGTTCGGCGCTGTCGGGGCGAGCGCGCTCGATCTTCACGGCCAGGAGCGCCGGGTGACGGGGTGAGCCGGTCGTGAGCGCCGGCAGCCTGATTCCGGTGACGGCCGGCACGTCGGCGCCTGCGCGCACGGCGATCCTGCTGACCTTCGCACCGGAGCGAACCTGCTTCCAGAGATCGCCAAGATTCCACTGCGAGCGGCGGAGAAAGAGACCTTCGAGCGAATCCGGGACCGGCGCCACCGTCACCACCAGCGTGTCGACGTTCACGTGGCGAACTGCGAGTGTGCCGAAGCCGCTCTTCTCCACCGTGATGCGGCCGTACTCGTACCCGACGGACGGCTCGTAGCCGGTGGTGCGGAAACCAGCCGCGGGATTCCCGGCTATGCGCTGAGCGAAAACATCGCGGATCGAGGTATCGGCAACCACCGCGTACGTGGTGTGCGGTGCGAGCGTCGCCTGCAATACCCATCGCGCGGACTCGGTAATCGTATCGCGCACGGTGAAGCGCACGCTGGGGAAGATGCGAATGCTTCTCGCGACCTCGGCGCCCGTCACCGGGGTGCTGAAGTGAGCCACGAGTGGACCTGTGGGACAGAATTTCCCCGCGGCGCAGGTAAGGCTGTCTACGTGCAGCGGTCCGTAAGTGAAGAACTGCCACGCGACCACAGCGCTGCGTCCCTCGGCCAATTCCTTCGGCGCTCTCAGGTCACCGGAGCAGGCGAGCGGCAGCTGGCGCTCGGGCACCAGTCGCACCACTCGCCGCAGCGAGTCGACCGCATCGCGACCGGTGCGGTAGCTGTACGGATCGCCGTTCGTGACGTGGCGCTGGCTCTCGGCTTTCAATCGTACGGTGCGCTCGCCCGAGCATTCGGCGCCGAGCCGCAGGTTGGCGGTGGCGGAGAGGAGCGCGAGATCCACCGGCGAGCTGTAGACGAGCTCGAAGCGCGTGGTCGGCGTCAGGAAGCGCGCGCGTTCCCGCCCGTCGGCCGGCGAGCCGGCAATCAGCTGTGGCCCTCTCACACGGAAGGAGAACGAGAACGGACGCGCGAGGCGCGAGCCGTCCATCGCCTCGAAGTCGTTGGTGACCGTCACCGTGTATCGCGCGTTCGGCTCGAGGAGACTGCGAGGCGTGATCATGACCGTCACCGGATCGCGCCACTCCACCGAACCGTCGATGGCTGGTTCCACGCTCAGCACCTGATTCGGATTCACCGTGCGATCGAGCGAGCCAGCCACCGGCCGGTCGAAGGTCACCACTATCCGCGCGCTCCGGTCGGCCGCATCCGTCGGTGACGCGCGTAGAACACGCAACGGTGTGCGCGGCGCGAGGAGGTAGACGATGGCTCCGACGACGAGGAGAGCTGGGCGAGTGGGTGTCATTCCGGAGGGTGGCGAAACGCTTGGGGACGCAGCCGAGATCGTTGGCGACTCGGCAATATGGATGCTAGAGGATGACCCTTAAAAGCCGTCAAGGTGTATTACAGAGGCGTAACTGGGGAACGGACCTTGCCACCATGCCGCCGCGGCAGCAGGCTCTATGACCCGAATCCTCGAAACAGTTACCAATCTGTCTACACTGACGACCGTTCTGATCGCCGCGGCTGCGATATTGTTGCTCTTCGTCCTCTGGCTGACGCGGCGCCGGCGGGTCGAGCTGTATCGCGACGACCTTCCGCCGCTGATCTTCGCGGTGCATGACAGGGTGAGCGCGCCACCTGGGATGCGGCCTGCCGCTTTCGGTAACCGAGCGGCGTACCGCGCGCAGGAGGAGCGGCCAGAGCCCACGACCCCGCCCTATTACCCGCCAGCCTGGCCGATGGGGCCGCCGCCGCCCGCATCTCAGTCGTCGGCGCCTCCGTCTGGTGTGCAGAGCGGCGCAACCGGCGGCACTTCCGGCGGCGATGGCAACGGGAACGGACAGCGTTCGAGCGCCAGCGACACCACCACACGCGTGCCACGCTACCAGGGGCCGGTAGCGACCGCCTTTCTTCCGGGGCGGCTCGAAGTCCAGGCCGCTGGGAGCACGGGGCCCCGCCCGGGCGAGGAGATCCGCTTCCCGGCGCGCCGGCAGGGTGATGGTGTCGTCATCCTCGGACGCGACGATGGCCCCTCGGGTGCCACCGTGAAGGTGCCGGCGGAATCGGTGAGCCGGCGCCACGCGCGGCTCCAGTTCGAGAACGGCCGCTGGAAGATCACCAACCTCTCGCGCACCAACCCCACGTTGGTGAATGGAGAGGAGCTGATGGTCACCGAGGGCGCGCGCTGGCTCTACGACGGCGACATCATCGAGATGGGGGAGATGATCTTCCGCTTCCACGACCGCTAGGGACGACGGGGTCAGGTCTGAAACCGCCTCTCATCTGTATCAATTCACGATTCCGGACCTGACCCCGTCGTCGGCGCGAGCGGGAGCGTCAGGGTGAAGGTGGCGCCCTTACCGACGCTGCTTTCCACCGAGATGTCGCCGTTCATCGCGCGCGCCAGGTCGCGACTGATGGAGAGACCCAGTCCGGTTCCCTCCTGCGTCCGCGTACGTTGCGCCGGCACCTGGACGAAGGGATCGAAGATATCGTGATGCTGCTCCGGCGGGATGCCGCAGCCGGTATCGATCACGCGCAGCGCCATCATGGCGTCCGCCGCATCGGCGCCGTGAAGATCGATCGCGCGAGCGTCCACGGTGACGCTGCCGCCACGGTCCGTGAATTTGATCGCGTTCGACAGGAGATTCAGGAGAATCTGCTGCAGCTTGTCCCGATCCGCGCGTACCACGGCCGTGGGCGGGATCTTCACCATGTAGGTCAGCGCCTTCGCGGCGAGCAAGGGCTCCACCATGGGCGTCACATCTTCGAGCGCCGCCGCCAGCGGCACGTCGACGATGTCGTACTCGACGCGTCCAGCCTCGAGCTTGGCGAAGTTGAGCACATCGTTGATCAGCGCGAGCAGGCGATGCTGGCTGTTCTGTACGCGGCGAAGCGCCTCGCGTTGCTCGTCCGTCACCGGTCCGTGGATCCCGAGCTCGACGAGCTGCACGTGTCCCGCGATAGCGTTCAATGGCGTGCGCAGCTCGTGGCTCATGGCTGCCAGGAACTCGCTCTTCGCGCGATTCGCCGCCTGCGCCTCGGTGCGCGCCCGGCGCTCGGCCTCATACAACCTGGCGTTGTCCATGGCTACCGCCGCCCAGCTCGCGATCCCCACGGCGATGCGCTCGTGCCGCTCCGTGAACACACCCGGCTGTCCATGGCCGAAGAAGAGACCACCGAGCACCTCGCCCGTGTGCGAGATGACCGGTACCGCCAGGTAGCTCACGACTGGCGGGTGACCCTCCGGCTGTCCGTGGTACGGGGGATTTCGCCCGTAGCGCGGATCAGTGGTGATGTCGGCACTGCGCATCACGCTGGTGCCGTGAAAGGTGGGGCCGAAGACCTTTGTGTTTCGCGGCATCGGGAACTTCGAGAATGCCTGCCGCGGCACACCGGAGAGTGCGTAGAGCCGATACGACTCGCCCGCCTCATTCGCTACGTTGTACATGAACGAGCCGAAGTCCGCACCAGTGAGCGCGGTGGCTGCATCGGTAACCGCCTGGACAATCCGCTCCAGGTTCAGATCCTTCGTCAGAGATGCGCCCACGTGTTGCAGCATCTCGATGACGCGGGTCTCCTCCCGCATCGCCGCCTCGCTCGCGCGTAGGGCGTCCACCGCCTGCGTGTGCGCGATGGCGAGCGCTATTCCATCCGCCACGGCGCCCAGCGCATGGAAATTGGCGTCGGAGAGCTCACGGCGAGCGAACATCGCCAGGACTCCGACGAGGCGCCCCTCCACCACGAGCGGGAAGCCGGCAAAGGCGATCATTCCCTCACGCCGCGCCCACTCCTGGTCGGGGATGAGGGGATCGCCGATGACGCCGTTCGTTACATGTGGTACCCGGTCCCTCGCTACGTGGCCGATCTTGTAGGATCCGAGCGGTACACGGCCGTGCGCGCCATCGATATGCGTATACATCCCCGCGCTCGCCTGGAGCTCCAGCATCTGCTCCGACTCGTTCAGAGTCCACACGCGCGCGAAAGCCGCTTCGAGGTGCTCGACCACCGCCTCCGTGCAGCGCCGAAGCATCGGGCGGAGCGAGCCCTCCGCGGTAACCGCTCTGGCGACAGCCGCCGAGAGCGCGAGCTCGCGGGTCCGCTCGACCCTTGCGCGCTCCGCGTCCAGGTGATCGGTAATGTCCTCGACGACGCCAAACGTCCGAAGCGGGCGAGAACCCGGCTCCGCATCCGGAGGACCAACGGATTCGCCGCTCTCGCGGAGCCACCGTTCCACACCATCCGCTCTGACGATGCGGTACTCCAGCTCCCAGGGCACGCCGGCCGCGAGCACCCGCTGGAACTCGGCATCCACGCGCGCTCGGTCGTCGGGCACGACGTGCGCCCGGAAGATCTCGTAGTTCCAGACGGGTAACGGCGCGGAATAGCCGAAGATCTGGTCGTGCCTGAGCGAGCGCCAGACGCGTCCGGTGGTCAGGTCCAACTCCCAGATGCCTGGCTGCGCGGCCTCGCACGTCGGTCGGAGCAGGGGCTCGCTCCCGCGAAGGGGCGCCTCTTTCGCCGGCTGCGTGGCTGTCACGCCGTGATCTTGCTCTTCAGCGCCTGGAGCTCCCATCTCGGCCATAACAGGAGGATTTGCCGCGCGGACCGACCGCTGTCAACGGAGCGTGGGCCCTCTCGGCGGGAACAGCGCGTGCCGTCGAATCTGATCGCTGCCCTCACGCTCGCGCTCCGCGGGCACTCGGAACACCGACGAGCCGCCGGCGGAATGTTTGCCAGATGGGCGGTTGCCGTGGCACGATTCACGGCGGTGTGGCGTTTCGTAGATGCCATCCGGATGCAGGTTTTGTAACCCACACGCCCGTTAACTCCGTGCGGAGCATTACGCCATGGCCGACTCACACGTACACCGCAGACCAGAGAGCGCCGCCTCGCACAGCCACCATACCGGCGCCGTGGCGGAGAGCGGGAGCGAGTCGTCTGCTCCCGCCGAGCCCGGCTACCCCGAGCACCCCGAGCAGGGGGGCCATGCCGTGCACGGTGCGACCGCCGCGAACCCGACCGGAGATGTCCACACCGCCCATGGCGCGCACGAAGATCACGACGCTCATGCCGCGCACGACAAGCATGCCGGGCACAGCGTCGCGATGTTCCGCGACAAGTTCTGGATCTCCCTTCTCCTGACGATCCCCACGCTCATCTGGGGCCACATGCTCCAGGGAGCGCTCGGCTACGCGGCGCCCGCCTTCCCCGGCTCGACGTGGATCCCGGCGGTCTTCGGAACGGCGGTGTTCGTCTACGGCGGGACGCCTTTCCTCCAGGGTGCCGTGCGCGAGCTTCGCGATCGTCTGCCGGGGATGATGACGCTCATCGCGCTCGCGATCTCTGTCGCCTTCGTGTTCAGCGCCGCGGTAACACTCGGCTTCCCGGGTATGCCGCTCTGGGAGGAGCTGGCGACGCTCGTGACCATCATGCTCCTCGGCCACTGGCTCGAGATGCGCTCCATCTCGCAGGCGCAGGGCGCGCTCGGCGAGCTGGCGAAGCTCCTCCCGAACAGCGCGATTCGTGTGACTGGAGAGGGCGCGGGCGAGCGCGTGCAAGAGGTTGCAATCGACGAGCTTCGCGACGGCGACATCGTGCTCGTGCGGCCCGGGGCGAGCGTACCGGCGGATGGCGTGGTGCGCTCGGGGGAAAGCTCCGTGAACGAAGCGATGATCACGGGCGAGTCCGCGCTCGTGGAGAAGCACGAGGGCGAGAAGGTGATTGCCGGGACCGTCAATGGTTCCGGCTCGCTGCGCGTGGAGGTGACAGGCACCGGAGAGCGCACCGCGCTCGCCGGGATAATGCGACTCGTGGAGCAGGCGCAGAGCTCGAAGTCACGCGCTCAGACGCTGGCCGATCGCGCAGCGTTGTGGCTCACGGTGATCGCTCTGGTGGCCGGTGTGGTCACGCTGGCAGCGTGGCTCGCGATCGGAGCGAGCGCCGCGACCGCGATCGAGCGGCTCGTCACGGTGCTGGTGATCGCGTGCCCACACGCGCTCGGACTGGCGATCCCACTCGTGCTCGCGATCTCCACCACGCTCGGCGCGCGCTCGGGCCTCCTGGTGCGCGACCGACGCGGACTCGAGGAGGCGCGGAATCTCACGAGCGTGGTGTTCGACAAGACCGGGACGCTCACGCTGGGTAAGCACCGTGTGGTGGGAGTGCGCACAGATGGTGCTCTTTCCGAGGAAGAGGCGCTTCGGCTGGCCGCCGCCGTGGAGCGCGACTCGGAGCACCCGATAGCGCGCGCCATCGTCGAGAGCGCGGCGGAGCGTCAACTCGCCGTGCCGGCGGCGGCGGAATTTCAGGCGCTGCCGGGACGTGGGGTCCAGGCGACCGTGGAGAGTCGGAAGCTCGCGGCGGGCGGACCGAACCTGCTGGATGGGCTGGGGATCGCGGCACCTCCATCGCTGGCGCGATTCGCCGAGGAGGCGGCGGGCCGGGGAGAAGGAGTGGTCTTTCTCGTGGAGCAGGGCCGCGCAATCGCGGCATTCGCGGTGGCCGATGCGGTGCGCGCCGAGTCGGTGGAAGCGGTGCGGCGGCTGCACGAGGATGGCATCGAAGTCGTGATGATGACCGGCGATTCGCGCGCCGTGGCGGACGCGGTGGCGCGCGAACTGGGCATCGACACGGTGTTCGCCCAGGTGTTGCCCGAGGAGAAGGCGGAGAACGTCCAGCGACTGCAGCGCGAGGGGAAGCGGGTCGCGATGGTGGGCGACGGAGTGAACGATGCCCCGGCGCTCGTGACCGCAGACGTGGGAATAGCGATTGGTGCCGGCACCGACGTTGCGGTGGAGGCCGGCGACATCGTGCTCGTGAGGAGCGATCCGCGAGACGTGCCCCGCATCATCTCGCTCTCTCGCGCGAGCTACCGGAAGATGGTGCAGAATCTCTGGTGGGCCGCCGGCTACAACATCGTAGCGATCCCCTTAGCTGCCGGGATTCTCGCGCCGTGGGGGATAGTTCTCTCGCCAGCCGTGGGAGCCGTGCTGATGTCGCTCAGCACGGTCATTGTCGCGATAAACGCGCAGCTTCTGCGACGGGCAAAGCTCTAGGGCGTACCAGCACCGTCATCCCCGCGACTTGCGGGGACCATTCAACCGTCATCCCCGCGGAAGCGGGGATCCATGTTAGCGAGACCGAACATGGATCCCCGCTTCCGCGGGGATGACGTAGTATTGCGAGCCGTTCACTGCTTTCTGCTTTCTGCTCTCTGCTCTCAACTACGCCCTTACGCCCACTCGTTGATGTCGTACTCGCTCCGATGGCCGTAGCTTCGGTGACCGAAGAGCTTCGAGAAGAGCCAGATCACGGCGAGCACGGGCAAGACCAGGAAGAGCGCCACCTTCACGAGGAAGAACGCGATCCCGATGATCGCTCCGGCGATGCCGATCACGACCGCGAGCATCACGCCGCCCAGGAGGGCCGCAAGCAGAACGACCGGAACGATGACGGCGAGGGCGAAGAGAACTTTCAGAAGTGTGAACATGGTCGGCACCCCGTGGCTGACTGTCGTAGGCTTACACCGGCACTACGCGAAGGGTGTGGAGGAAGTTTCGACCACGGGTTCGGCAGAGGTGGTACCGGCGCGCGGGAGAACGACGGTGAAGGTGGCGCCCGCCCCCTCGGCGCTCCGTACGCGAAGGTCACCGCCCATGGCGCGAGCCAGATCGCGGCTGATCGCCAGACCCAGGCCTGTTCCTTCCGGAGTCTGAGTGAGCCGCCGGTTCACCTGCACGAACGCGTCGAAGATCGACTCGAGCTTGTCGGCCGGTATGCCGCAACCGTTGTCGGCTACGCTGAGGCAGACGATCTCCGAGGGGTGATCGCTGCACCCGGCCGCGCTCACGCGCACCCAGCCTCCGGCATCGGTGAACTTGGCCGCGTTCGACAGGAGATTCAGAAGTATCTGCTGGAGCTTCTCCCGGTCGGCCCGCACCGTCTCGCCCGCATCCACGCTCACCACGAAGGCGATGTTCTTGGCCGCCAGCTGAGGCTCGATCATGGTGGTGACATCGAAGACCACGTCTCTGAGAGGCAGCTCCTCGATCGAATATTCCACGCGTCCCGCTTCGAGCTTGGCGAAGTTCAAGACGTCGTTGATCAGCGAGAGCAGGTGCTGCTGACTCTTTCGCGCCCTGGCCAGCGCGTAGCGCTGCTCCTCGGTGATCGGGCCGTGTATTCCCATCTCGATGAGCTGCAGATAGCCGGCTATCGCGTTGAGCGGCGTGCGGAACTCGTGGCTCATTGCCGCGAGGAAGTCGCTCTTCGCCTGATTGGCCTTCTGTGCCTCCAGCCGTGCGCTCTCCGCCTCATCACGAGCGCGCTCCGCCGTCGTGACCAGCTCGGCCAGCCGCGCCCGCTGCGCCTCCGCATTCTTGCGCGCCTGCTCCAGAGCCAACTCCGCACGCTTCCTGTCCACCAGGTCCGCTGCCTGGCGCACGAGGATGTCGAGGAGGCGGAAATCGCGCTCCGAGGGTTCGTGCGGCGCGCGCCAGTGCGTCGAGATCATGCCGAGGAGCTGCCCTCCGCGAGCGATCAACGGAGTGCTCTGGGCGGCCCGAACGCCGGCCTTCCGGCACATCGCGAGGTCGTCGGACCCGGCCATCGCTTCGGATTCATCGACGTTCGGCACCACCACCCGCTTCCTGGTGCGCAGCGCGATGCCACACGTGCTGCGAGAGTCCGGCCGCACCCACTCCCAGAATGCAGCCGCCTCGCGAGGGAATTCACGGTGCGCCAGCAGGTGAAGCTCGCCCTCCTCGCCACGCTCGGGATGCAGCACCTGCATGCTCGCGTAGTCGGAGCGCATGATGGTCAGCGCCGCGTCGACGATCGCGCGGTACAGCGCTTCGATGTCTTCCTGGTGAACGAGCTGCGCGCTGATTCGTTGAAGCAGCTTGGCATCGGCCAGATCGGCGGCGAGCTCCGCCCTGCTCTCGCGCAGCGACCGCTCGGCACGCTCGCGAATGAGCGCGATGCTCGTGATATGGGCGCCGAAATCAGCCAGCCGGTACTCCCAGCTCGTGAGCTCGCGAGGCTCGTCGAAGCAGAGCATGAACGACGCTCGAGGGACTCCGAGCGCATCGACCGCAGGGGCACTGTGGCAGGCGCGCACGCCATGAGCGAGACACAGCTCTCGCCAACCCGCCGACCAGTGCCCGTCATGCACCACGTCTTTGCAGGTGACTGGCTCTCCACAGTAAACGGCGACGGCACAGCTGCCGGTTGCCGCCTCACCGATCTGTGTCCCTTCGAGCAGGTCGCCAAAGGAAGGCGGCATGCCGGGAGCGACGGGGCGCTCGAATCTGGTGCGTGCCTCGTCCGCGAGCAGTACTGAGGCCCGCGTTCGCGGCTTCAGTCGTGGGACGACGGCGCAGAGAGCCGAGAGGCAGTCGCGCAGCGGCCGGCCCGCGGCGATCATCTCGAGCAGGCGCGTCTGTTCGGTCAACAGCTGCTCGGTCTTCACAGCGTCGGTGACGTCGTGCAGACTCTCGACCGTATCCCGACGATCGGGCGTCGTCTGGCCCATCACCGCGGGAGCCTCGTACGAGCCGGATGCTCTTGCAGGCTCATCCGCTCTGGGGCTGATAGCTCCCCCGATCCGCGGCTCCTGAGAGCTCTCACCCAGGCGTGCTTCCAACTCACTGGACATCCAGTCTCCCGCGAGTCCATCGAAATGCAAGACACAAACAGCTCTTGTTCTGCAAGAGCAGCGCCAGCCACTGCCTTCACCCGGCATTCAGGCGCCGAGCGAGCGCAATTCCTCCTCGGTATCCACATCCAGCGGTAGCGGAGCGTCGAATTCCACGACCGTCACTCTGCCGCGATCGCACGCGATCACATCGCGAGCGCCGCGATCACCGCGTAGCGCCAGCAACTCCGGGAAGACGGAAGCGGCGAAGATCACCGGGTGTCCGCGCTCCCCTCGGTAGCTCGGAACCACGATCGCCTTATCGCCCTCTGCGTGAGCGTTCAGCAGGCTGGCGATCACCCTCGCCTCCACGCCCGGTTGGTCGCCGAGCGCGATCATCGCCGCGTCAGCGTCCATACCGACCGCAGCGACCCCGGCGCGAAGCGAGCTCCCGATTCCCTCGGCCCATGACTCGTTCGCGACCACGCGCACCGCGAGCCCGTCCAGAGCGGCTCGAACTCCTCGCCCATCGCGCCCGACCACCACGATCACCTCATCGGGTTGCGCCTCCAACAGGTTCTCCACCGACCAGCGCACCACCGGCTTCCCACGCAGCTCGGCGAGGAGCTTCTGCGACCCGAAGCGGCGCGACGCTCCGGCGGCGAGCACTATAGCGGTGATCACCTGCCGTAGCGCTACCTGGCTTCCATCTCGCCGCGCGCCGTCGCGTCGCGATAGCGCGGGAAGCGGAAGGAGGTATCCTTCGTGATCAGGCCACCATGGGCGAACGCAGCCAGCTCCACCGGGCCCGTGCCCGCGCCGGCGAGCACTCGCGGCAGAACGAGGTCGAAGGACGTCGCGCGCGAGAAGAGTCCGCAGCTCGGCATCCCGAGAACCGGCACGTCGCCCAGTCGCGCCGTCCAGAAGAGACTCCCCGGATGCGCGGGGATCCCGAAGCGATCGAGACGCACACCGAGATTCCGAAGCGCGCCGAACGCGGGATCGAGCGGATCCATTGCCTTGGCGCCGGCGATGATCACGACTTCCGCGCCTTCGTTCACCGCACGCCGTACGGCGTCGGCGAGCGCACTGTCGGATGCCTCCACGAACGCGGGCTCCAGGAGTTGCGCGCCGAACCATGCAACCTTCTCGGAGAGCGTCTCGCGAAAACGGCCAAGCGCGCGCTCGCCGAGCGTCTCCTGAACCACGGCGGCCACCTTGAGGGGACGGAAGGCGAGGACACGCACGAGAGCACCGCCCTCGTGCGCGATGCGCTCGGCCTCCTCCACATTGTGCTCGTCTATCACGAAGGGCGTGATCTTGGCGCGCGCCACCGTCTCACCGGCGTCCACTATCTGTCCGTCGTAGAGAGTATAGATGCAGATCCCCTCCACGCGATTCGCGCGCTCGAGGCGCTCCACGTCCACGCGCAAGAGACCGCGCCGCGTCGCCGTGATCGGCCAGTGCCCGCCTGTGACATCGCCCACCGCGGTTCCGCCGGAGCTTCCCTCTTCCAACGGAGTGCCGATACCGGCAGCCGCGTTTGCCAGGCGGTGGCCCGCCTCGCCCTCCTGGATCTCCCCCGGCTCGCGCTCCACGACGCTGAGCTTTCCCCAGTCAAGCGCAAGGAGCGCGTCCACTTCGTCGGCGCGCACGACGTGCCCCTTCCCGAACGCGCGCTCGCCCGACGGCCCGCGCACGTCGCGCGTGAGCGTCATCCCGACGAGATCGCGAGGAGCGGCTTCGGATCGCCTCACAACGTGTGCCTTCATCGCGCCTTCCTCTCCTTCATGGGCGTCCCCGGTCTCCCGTTCCGAACCGCCAGCGCCTCGGCGAGGACGCTCAGGGCAATCTCCGGGGGAGTGCGCGCACCGATGTCGAGCCCTATAGGAACGTGCACGCGCGCGAGCTGCTCCGCGCCGATCCCCTCCTCGGCGAGGAATCGGAGCACGGCCGCACCGCGCGAGCGGTTGCCAAGCAGCCCTATGTACGCCGGGTCGCGCTCGAGCACCACGCGCAGCACCGGTACCTCGAACTTGTAGTCGTGCGCGACGAGTATCACGAAGGTGGAAGCGTCGTACTTCAGCTCCGCCGCGATATCGGCGAGGAGGCCTACTCTGATATCGTCGGCATCCGGGAAGCGCTCGCGCGTCGCGAAGCGCTCACGCCCGTCCACCACGACCGTGTGCCATCCCAGCACTTTCGCGAGGCGCACGAGTGGAATGGCAACCTGGCCGGCGCCGAAGATCAGAAGGGTGGTGGCTGGCCCGTGGAGCTCGAAGAAGAGCCGCTCCCGCGTGCCGCTCGCATCCACGACCTCGGTACGCGATGTCGCACGAAGCATGACGTCGAGAGCGCGTTCCACCGCTGCGCGGTCGAGCGCTGGATCGCCGAGCGTTCCCGACGACTCGCCGTTCTCGCGCACTACCAGCCGCGCGCACTCGCTCGTTCCGTTCGACCCGTCACCGTGCAGCGGCGCCACGAGAACCGATCTGCGGCCCGCGACCGCCTCGGCGCGCACCACGTCGTACGCGGCGGCGATGGGGTGCGGTACGCCATCCAGCTCCACTGGCTCGATGAGCACCTCCACCGTTCCACCACACGTCAGGCCGATCTCCCAGGCGTCCGCATCGCCGAGTGACATGGTGAGGAGCCGCGGCGCCGAGTCGCTCAGCACCTTGTCCGATTCCTCGAGCACCCGCGCGTCCACGCACCCGCCAATGGTCACCGAGCCGAGGATACGTCCGCCCTCTCCCACCCACATCTTGGCCCCTTCCCTGCGGGGTGTGGTCCCTTTGGTGGATACCAGAGTGGCCATCGCCACACGGCGCTCGTGTCGGCGGAGCTCATCCAGCTGCTCGAACGTTTCGCGAAGGTCCGGCTGTGTGGCCATGGGTGGCGAATCCGCTCAGGTGGAGTATGGTACAAATATAGACGCGAGCGTCTCCGTGGCGATCGGGGCGCAGCGTACGGGTGGCGGCGCAGCCGGCCGGATCGGTACCGCCGCTCAGGTGTAGGGATCATGGTGGTCGCGACGTCCGGCAGCCCAGATTGGACGCACGCACTGGTGGCCATCTGACTGAAGCACTCACATTCGAATGCCCGGGAGCAGCTCAATGCAATTGCGCTCGACAATTCCTCTATTCGCGCTCCTTGCCGTCGCCAGCGGTCCGGCCTGCGCTCAGCAGGGCAGAGCCGCAAAGCCGGCCGACAGCACGCGGGCATCGCTCTCGGGCAGCTCTCCCATGGTCAGCGCCGCGCGGAGCAAGGGGGCGGCGACGGTACTGGCCAGCGGCGGGCGGCTCGTGGAGCCGCGCGCCGAGAGTCCTCACTTCGACTTCATCCGCCGGACCTTCACCGACTTCTGTTACTGCTGGGACCAGTCGCGCGATTCGCGCAACTGGTCGGCGCAGCATTTCGACCTGATCATGTCCGGCAACCTCGGCGCGTGGAGGGAGCTCAATCCGAAGGCAGTCACGCTGCGCTACGCGCTGCTCGTCTCCACGCTCGACGAAGCGAACAAGGACAAGCCGAGCGTGAACGGAAAGTTCCTCGATGACATGAGGCGCTGGTACGCGAGGCACCGGGAATTCAGGATCGAGGATGCCTTCCTTCACAAGGTGAGCGATGGGCCCGCGGATTCGACGAGCCGGCTCAATCCCCACATCTGGACCAGCAATCGCTTCGTCGGCAATCCCACCGACCCGGGATGGCGCGCTTACAGCATCGACCGAATGAAGTGGATAGCGAAGGAAGGCGAGGTGGGCGGGATCTTCCTGGACGAGATAGATCGCGGCACCGCGGCGAAAGCCTATCGGAGCTCGCGCGAGTTCCAGGGTGCGGACTCCACGGTCTGGCAGAACGCGCTCGTGTCGCTGATCGCCGACATCAGGAAGGCGATCGCTCCGAAGATGCTGCAGATCAACGCGGCGGGGTACTCGGGCCGCGACTGGGAGAAGGCACTTGGCGCCGCCGCGGGCTCGGTACACCTGGAGACGCTCAATCGGGCAACGCAGGAGCTGCCGTCAGCGTGGGACGTGGTGGACTGGTACGTGGATCACGACGTGTATACCGACTTCGTGGGCCTGGAAACGTGGAGCGACCTGGCGCGCCCCAGCATGGCGAACCGCTACCCGGGCGGCGACTACGCTTCGCCTCCTCTGCGCGGGAAGATGGTGCAGCTCGCATCGTACTACATGGTGGTGCCGAGCGATCCGCAGCGCCTCGGCGTGCAGATAGAGAATGTGCGCGGCTTCGTCCCCGATAGCGTGGCGATGCGCGTCATGGAATACGACGTGGGGCATCCACTCGGGGAACGGAGCGTGGTCCTGAACGAGCGCGACCCGCTCGGGCAGCGCGCGCGCGTGTACCGCCGCGATTTCGATCACGCGATAGTGCTGATCCGACCGGTGACGTACTGGGCGGACACGGTGATGACCAACGAGACGAAGGTGAAGGTGCCGCTCCCCGAAGGAGGGCCGTGGCTCCGTGTCGAGCCGGACGGAACCACCAGGCCCATCACCGACCTCTGGATGCGCAACAGCGACGCGGTGATCCTCGTGCACGGCTGAGCCGCGCGGCCCGGGTGAGCCCATGCGCCTCGCGTCGCTGGCTCGCTGATTGCGGCTTCGTAGCTCGGCCGCAAACGACGATGAGGAGGGTACGCGATGGCGAAGAAGGAAGTGGGGGGCGAGAGCACGAAAGCCAGCACAGGCAAGACCACCGCAGCCACTCCCCCTTCCGACATCGCCCATCCACCGCGGACCCATGGTGAGCGGCAGGAGCGCGAGCGGCGCGTCCTGACCCACGGCACGTCGTCCATAACACCGTCGATCTCGTCCGCGCTCGTGGCGAAGAACAGCGATCTGTTCTTTCTCTGCGAGCGCGACGGTCGCGTGCCGATGGACGGCACGCACGGGCTCGGCCTCTACTACCACGACTGCCGGTTCCTCGACGGCTACGAGATATCGGTGGGAAACGCCCGCCCTGGTGAGCTGGTAGCCACCGCCGCGCGTGACCACATGATGCGGATCGAGCTGACAAATCCCGACATGCACTCGCCGGGTGGCCAGCTCGTGCCCAAGGAGTCCATCGGGATCACCTGGGAGCGGCGCGTGGACGGAAAGAATCTCATGCTGCACGACCGGCTCAGCTTCGCGAACTACGGTCGCGTGCACGCCGAATTCCCGTTCTCGCTCTCCGTGCGCTCGCGCTTCCAGGACATCTTCATCGTCCGTGGGATGCTCGGGAAGAAAACCGGCAGCGCCGAGCCGCCCGCCTGGCACGATGGCGCGCTCCAGCTCGTGTACCTTGGAGAGGACTCGCTGTACCGGAGCACCATCGTCTATTTCGAGCCGGCGCCGCGAGAGAGCAGCGGCGACACCGCAACATTCGGGATCAGTCTTCGGCCAAGGGAGGCGTGGGCCCTGGATGTGTTCGTCCAGCTGCGCGAGTCGGCGCAGCGCAGCGACGTCGTGCGCGCCACGCGCCCGCGGTACCCGGACGGCGATGGCATCACGAAGTCGCTATGGGAGGAGGGGAAGCGCTGGTTGTCCCACCACTCGCAGATCGCCAGTGACAGCCTCGTCCTTCGTCGGCTGGTGAGGCGATCGCTGCGCGACCTGAACATGCTTCGCACCTGCCTCGATGGCGATGAATTCTTCGCGGCCGGCGTCCCCTGGTTCGCAACGCTCTTCGGGCGCGACAGCATCGTCACATCGCTGCAGACGCTGATGTTCGACCATGGTATCGCGGAGCAGACGCTTCGCGTGCTCGCGAAGTATCAGGGGCGCAAGGTAGACGAGTGGCGTGACGAGCAGCCGGGACGGATCCTGCACGAGCTTCGCGTGGGAGAGCTCGCGCACTCGGGAGAGATTCCGTACACGCCGTACTACGGCAGCATAGACGCCACGCCACTCTTCCTGATCCTGCTCGGCGAGCACGCCAGGTGGAGTGGGAGTCTCGAGCTCTTCGACGCGCTGCGCGACAACGCGGAGCGCGCGCTCACGTGGATGACGGACTACGGCGATCTCGATGGCGACGGCTACCTGGAGTACGAGAGCAGCTCGAAGGAGGGGCTGATCAACCAGGGGTGGAAGGATTCCGGAGACGCCATCGTGGATGCCGATGGGAGACTGGCCTCGCCGCCGATCGCGCTGGTGGAGGTGCAGGGCTACCAGTGGATGGCGCTGATCTCCATGGCGGATCTCTTCCGGCGCGCGGGCGATTCGGATCGCGCCGACCAGCTGGAGACGAGGGCTCGAGTGCTGCGGGCTCGCTTCAACGCCGACTACTGGATGGAAAGCGACGGGTGCTACGCGCTGGCGCTGCAGGGCGACAAGACGCAGGCGGCCGTGGTATCGTCGAACGCGGGCCAGGCACTCTGGACGGGCATCGCCGAGCCCGACAAGGCGGCGCGCACGGCTCGTCGCCTGATGGGCGAAGACATGTTCAGCGGCTGGGGAGTTCGCACGCTCGCGTCGAGCGAATCACGCTACAACCCGATCGGATATCACCTCGGCACCGTCTGGCCGCACGACAACAGCATCATCGCGGCCGGCTTCCGTCGGTACGGCCTCGATGATGATGCGAGGGAGATCTTCAGCGCCGTCGCCCACGCAGCACTCGCCTTCGACAACTACCGGCTGCCCGAGCTGTACGCAGGCTTCCCGCGGAAGCGCTTCGGGGTGCCGGTGCATTATCCGGTAGCGTGCCACCCCCAGGCCTGGGCGGCCGGGAGCATCCCCTTCCTCCTGCAGACACTGCTCGGGATTTCCGCCGAAGCCTTCGACCGGCGGCTCCGCATCGTTCGGCCGATGCTCCCCGAGGTGGCGCACCATGTGATAGTGCGTGGGATCCGAGTGGGCGATGCGAGCACGGATCTTCGATTCCAGCGCACATCGTACGGCGTGGCGGTGGATGTACTGCGCGTGGACGGCGACCTCAGCGTGCTCGTCGAGCCGGACGAGTCACAGCAGCCGGCATGATGAATGCGCGTTTACTCGATGTGACCATACATCATGCGACGGTGTCCGGAGAGGGCGTGGCCGTGAATCGACTCGCGGTCTCGGCCTACACTATTCCAACCGAGCATCCCGAGGCCGACGGTACCTTCGCCTGGACGTCCACCACGCTGGTTCTGGTAGAGGCAAGCGCGGGCGACGAGACCGGCCTCGGCTACAGCTACACGCATCGCGCAGCCGCATCGCTCATCGAGCACACGCTCGCCGACATCGCTCTGGGTAGATCGGCGTTCGACGTGGACGGAGCGTGGGATGCGATGCTGTACGCGATCCGCAATCTCGGGCGCCCGGGACTCGTCTCGTCGGCGATCGCCGCGGTGGACATCGCGCTCTGGGATCTCAAGGCGCGTCTGCTCGGCCTGCCGCTCGTGGCTCTTCTCGGCGCGGTACGTGACACGGTGCCCGTGTACGGGAGCGGAGGCTTCACCTCGTACTCCGTTCGCCAGCTCTGCCAGCAGCTCTCTGGATGGGTGCGACAGGGTATACCGCGCGTGAAGATGAAGATCGGCACGGATCCGGGTGAGGATCCGGCGCGCGTGCGAGCGGCGCGTGATGCCATAGGTGCCGACGTCGAGTTGTTCGTGGATGCGAACGGTGCCTACGACCGGAAGCAGGCACTGGCGTTCGCCGATCGATTCGCCGAGTCGGGAGTGAGCTGGTTCGAGGAACCGGTAACCTCGGACGACCTCGAGGGGCTGCGGCTGCTGCGCGACCGTGCGCCAGCCGGGATGGACATCGCTGCCGGCGAGTACGGCTACGACCTCTGGTACTTTCGACACATGCTCGATGCCGGTGCGGTGGATGTGCTCCAGGCGGATGCGACACGGTGCGCCGGGATCACCGGCTTCATGCGAGCGGGCGCGCTCTGCGAGGCGCGATCACTCCCTTTCTCGGCGCATACGGCACCATCCGTGCACGCACATCCGGCGTGTGCGCTCCCCGCGCTGCGGCACGTGGAATACTTCCACGACCACGCACGCATCGAGCGCATGTTGTTCGACGGAGCGCTCGAGCCGATCCACGGAGAGCTCCGGCCGGACAGGAGCAGGGCCGGCTTGGGGCTCACCCTCAAGCGTGCGGATGCCGCGCACTTCGCCATCCACTGATGAAGCGGCGAGCACCTATGCCATAGCTGCGTTCGACGCCGACGAAGGCCGGCGAACATGAGGCGATACAATGACAGTCGAGACTCTCGTTCCACTCACCGCGCGCCCGCGCGGTCATCCCGTCGCGAGTCAACCGCGCCAGGCACGCGCGCTCGCCGAGGAGCTCTCACGTCGCATTCGTGGAGAAGTCCGCTTCGGCGACGGTGATCGCGCGCTCTACGCCACCGATGCGTCCAACTACCGGCAGCTGCCCATAGGCGTGGTGATTCCGCGCGATGTGGACGACCTGGTGGAAGCGGTAGCGGTGGCGCGGGAGCGCAACGCCCCGGTTCTCGTTCGCGGTGGTGGGACCAGCCTCGCCGGCCAGTGCTGCAACGAAGCCGTGGTGATCGATGCATCGAAGTACGTGAACCGAGTCCTCGAGGTGGATGCCGCAAACCGGCGCGCCCGCGTGGAGCCCGGCACGGTGCTCGACGACCTTCGAAATGCGGCCAGGCGTCATGGCCTCACATTCGGGCCGGACCCGGCTACCCACGACCACAACACGCTGGGAGGCATGATCGGCAACGACTCCTGTGGCGTGCGTTCGGTGATGGCCGAGTTCTACGGACCTGGTGCGCGGACGGCGGAGAACGTGGAGGAGCTGGAGATCCTCACCTACGATGGTCTCCGCATGCGCGTGGGCGCGACAACCGATGAGGGATATGAGAGGATCGTGCGTGAAGGCGGCCGCCGCGCGGAGATCTACTCTGCGCTTCGAACCTTCCGCGATCGCTACGCGGACCTCATCCGCGAGCGCTTCCCCAGAATCCTGCGCCGAGTGTCGGGCTACAACCTCACCGAGCTCCTTCCGGAAAGGGGATTCAACGTGGCCCGTGCGCTCGTGGGGAGCGAGTGTAGCTGCGTCACGGTGCTCGAGGCGACCGTCACGCTCATCCCGGATCCCAAAGCGCGTTCGCTCCTCGTGCTGGGCTACCCGAGCGTATACGAGGCGGGCGACCACGTACCGCAGATTCGTGAGGCCAGGCCGATCGGTCTCGAAGGGATGGACGATCTCCTCGTCAGCTTCATGAAGCACAAGGGACTGGACGTGGACGATCTCGCGCTGCTCCCGCCCGGGAAGGGGTGGCTCCTCGTGGAGTTCGGGGGCGACAGCCGCGCGGATGCAAAGTCCCGCGCGAGCGAGCTGATGGAGAAGTTGAAGAGTGCCGGCAACGCGCCGACGATGCGCCTGTACGACGATCCAGCAGACGAGCAGAAGATCTGGACGGTGCGCGAGGCAGGCCTCGGCGCCACAGCGTTCGTCCCCGACGAGCCCGACAGCTGGCCCGGCTGGGAGGATTCGGCGGTGCCAGTAGACAAGGTCGGCGAATATCTGCGCGATCTGCGCGCGCTCTTCGATCGCTACGATCTGCACCCGTCGCTCTATGGACACTTCGGCCAGGGGTGCATCCACTGCCGCATCCCGTTCGATCTCTACACGGCCGAAGGGATCAGGCGGTACCGCGACTTCACCCACGACGCCGCGGAGCTGGTGTGCGGGAAGTACGGCGGTTCCCTCTCGGGCGAGCATGGCGACGGCCAGGCACGAGCCGACCTCCTCCCGATCATGTTCGGCGAAGAGCTGGTGGAGGCGTTCAGGGAGTTCAAGGAGATCTGGGATCCGCGATGGAAGATGAATCCGGGCAAGGTGGTGGATCCCAACTCTCGCACCAGCCAGCTCCGGCTCGGCCCGTCGTACAATCCGCCCGAGCCGGAGACGCACTTCCGCTTCCCCGACGATCGCGGGAGCTTCGCCCGCGCGACCCTTCGTTGCGTGGGCGTGGGCGAGTGCCGACGTCACGAGGGCGGCACCATGTGCCCGAGCTACATGGCGCTGCGCGAGGAGAAGCACGCCACGCGCGGCAGAGCACACATGCTCTTCGAGATGCTGCGCGGCGAGGCTGTGAGGGAAGGGTGGAACAGCGAACCGGTGAAGGAGTCGCTCGATCTCTGCCTGGCGTGCAAGGGGTGCAAGCACGACTGCCCCGTGAACGTGGACATGGCGACGTACAAGGCGGAGTTCCTCTCGCACTACTACGAGGGGCGCCTGCGCCCGAGGCATGCGTACGCGTTCGGGCTGATAGATCGTTGGTCGCGGCTCGCGATGCTGGCACCGGAGCTGGTGAACTTCGTCACGCAAACGCCCGGGCTCTCCGCGGTCGCCAAGTGGGCGGCAGGGATGGCGCAGGAGCGGCAGATCCCGCGCTTCGCCCATCGCTCCTTCACGAGCTGGTTCCGCGAGCGCACACCGGTCGACAACGGTGGCACCACCGACAGGGTGATCCTCTGGCCCGACACCTTCAACAACTACTTCTTCCCGTCCACGCTCACCGCTGCGGTGGAGGTATTGGAGCACGCGGGCGTGCAGGTCACCGTCCCCGAGCAGCCGCTCTGCTGCGGCAGGCCGCTCTACGATTTCGGGATGCTCGACATGGCAGAGGCGCGGCTAAAGCACATCCTGACAGCGCTGCACGCCGAGATCGAAGCAGGCACGCCCGTCGTGGGGCTCGAGCCGAGCTGCGTCTCGGTGTTTCGGGATGAGATGTGCAACCTGTTCCCGAACGACCAGAACGCGCTTCGCCTGCGTGCGCAGACGTTCACCATGGGTGAGTACCTGAGCAAGCGCGGGAAGAGCTTCCAGGCGCCGCAGCTGAAGCGTCGTGCGATCGTCCACGGCCACTGCCATCAGAAGAGCGTGCTCACCATGGACGGCGACGCGACCATGCTGAACGCGGTCGGTGTGGACTATGATCTGCTGGACTCCGGATGCTGCGGGATGGCCGGCTCCTTCGGCTTCGAGGAGGACAAGTACGAGCTCTCGCAGCAGATAGGCGAGCGCGTCCTCCTTCCAGCGGTGCGTGAGGTATCGGACCATACGCTGGTGGTCGCCGACGGCTTCAGCTGCCGGGAGCAGATCGCCCAGGCCACCGGCCGGAAGGCGATGCATACGGCGGAAGTATTGCAGCTGGCGCTCCACGAGGGGCGTGACGTGAGATTGAATGGCGAGCCACCCGAGACGGTGATGCGGTGGCTGCAG
>DATCXR010000460.1:0-10699 GCA_036565685.1 Gemmatimonadaceae bacterium | reverse complement strand
CCTCGCTTCACATTGGCCGTGCTCGTGACGGTCGCGCTCGGGATAGGTGCCAATGTCGCCGTATTCAGTCTCGCCAACTGGGTACTGCTCCGGCCCGTGCCGGGTGTGAGCGAGCAGGAGCGGCTGGTGGAGATCGAGTCTCGACGAGAGGATGGGATGCACAGCCTCCAGCCCGTCTCCTATCCCAATCTCGCCGACCTCGCAACGGGCACCCCCGGGCTCGATGGGCTGGCCGGCGCCACGGATCCGATACCAGCGGCGATCTACTGGGATGGCGGAGAGCCGCGCTACCTGAAAGTCACCTATACTTCGTCCAACTATTTCGGCGTGCTCGGCACACGACTCGCCGAGGGTCGTACGTACAACAGCGAAGACGAGCTGGCGGCGAGCAGCGCGCCCGTCGCCGTGATCAGCGATCGGCTACGTCGCCAGGCATTCGGGAAAGGCGACGCCGCCGTCGGTCGCACTGTCACAGTGAACGGCACGAGCGTCACGATAGTGGGCGTCGCACCCACCGGTTTTCGCGGTACCGAGCGGCTGGGGGATGCGGATATCTGGATGCCCGGCACGGCGTTCGTGCGACAGGGGAGCGGCACGCATCCCTTGCTCGCTGATCGTCGCAATGCGGTCTTCGCCCATCTCATCGGCCGGCTCGCGCCGGGGACCACTGTGGATCAGCTGCGCGCGCGAATCGGCGCGGTGGCCGCGAACCTCGTGAAGTCCTACCCGGAAGCGAACGCGGCGTGGAAGCCGCCCACTGTCTTCGAGGGAATCGGTGTGCCCACGCGGGAGCGCGATGGGGTGCGACGGGCAATGCTGCTCCTCGGCGGCATCGCGGGAATCGTTCTCCTCATTACCTGCGCGAACGTCGCGAATCTTTTCCTCTTCCGCGGGATGGGCCGACGCACCGAGTGGGCGGTGCGTCGCGCTCTCGGCGCGTCGACAGGGCGGCTCCTGCGACCGCAGTTGGTGGAGTCCCTCGCTCTCTCGTTTCTCGCATCGATCCCCGCGGTGCTACTGGCACTCTGGCTCACCGGTCTCTTTCGAGGAAACGTGATGCCCGGCCTGGGGGAGATCGACACGATCGGGATTGACTGGCGCGTGCTCGTCTTCACGGGCACGATCGCGCTGGTGACCAGCGTGATATCCGGCCTGCTGCCCGCGATCGCCGCGCTTCGCACTGACGCTGCCGTCGGCATCAAGGCGGGTGCCACCGGTGTATCGCGCGGTGGTGGCTCGCTGAGAGGACTGCTGGCGTCGGGGCAGCTCGCGCTTGCACTGTCGTTGCTCGTCACCGCATTCCTGCTGGTGGGCACGGTTCACAACCTTCGCGCGGTGGATGTCGGGTTCGACGCGGACAGCGTGACGACTTTCACGATCAACCCGATGCTATCCGGCTATTCGCGAGACGCGTCTCTCGGCGTCATAAAGGAGTCGCTCCGACGCATTCAGGCCATCCCGGGCGTGGATGAAGCTGCGCTCAGCCCCGCCGCGCCGTTCATGAACACGGTAATCGGCCGCGCGAAGGCGGGCGAAGCGGCGCCGAGTGATACCGGCATCCCCGCGACATCCACCTGGGTGTCGTCCGAGTACTTCCGCGCGCTGGGCATCCGGCTTCTCGAGGGTCGCACCTTCGATCAGAGCGAAGAGTTCTTCTCGTTCGGGAAGCGCACGCTGCCGGTAGCGATCGTGTCGCGCACGCTGGCACGGAGGCTCTTCGGCGATGCCGAACCTCTGGGCCGGACGGTGGCAACCGCTTTCCCCGGGCCACCGGCGCGCGTGATCGGTGTGGTGGACGACAGCCGTTGGGGATCGCTCGTGGATGAGGGGCTCGGTCCGATGCAGTACTATCCGATCCCCGACGCCGTGGTCGTGAGCGGCGCCACGTTCATCGTGCGCTCCTCGCTCGCGCCTTCCACGCTCCGTGCCGCCGTTCAGCGTGCCGTGAATGAGGTAGCACCATCCGTCCCCATCTTCGACGCCATGCGCCTGCGGCAGCGAGTCGACCAGACCATGTCCGAGCAGCGCCTGCTCGCGCGGCTCCTCGGCGGCTTCAGCCTGCTGGCTGTTGTACTGGCGACCGTCGGACTCTACTCCGTCATCGCTTTCTCCGTCGCGGAGCGCACCAGGGAGCTCGGCATCCGCATGGCGCTGGGCGCGCGCTCCGAGCAGATACTTGCCATGATCGTGCGCCGTGGGGCGATGCTCGGCGTCTGCGGAGTAGCGTTCGGTCTCGCTGGAGCGCTGGCGCTCTCGCGCCTCGTATCGAGCCAGCTCTTCGGAGTGAGCAGCGCAGAACCAGTCATCTATTCCATCTCGGCATTGCTGCTGCTCGCTCTCGTGCTTATCGCCAGCCTCATCCCTGCACGCCAGGCCACGCGACTCGATCCGGTGTCGGCGTTGAGGACGGAGTGATGCCCAGGAGAGCGGCAGAGGATCCTCGAGCCGGCCCTCGATCAGTGCAATGCTCCGGCTACGGTCTGGGTAGACTGGGCTGCCGCATGCTCGTTTGCATGCTGACAGCGTGCAGCGTCGGTAGCGTGCTACCCCTCGGAGCGCCGGCACAGCAACCCGACGCCGGTGAGAGTCTCGGCAGCCTCTGGCTGGCGGCAAATCGTGCGGCCGCTGCTGGCAATCATGCGAAAGAGCGGAGCCTCATGGCGCGCGCCAGCGCGCTCGCTCCACAGCATCCGGCACCGCTCTATGGTCTCGCCCGCGCGGATGCACGTACGGGGCGCATCGACGAGGCGCTACGCATTCTCGACCACCTCGCCGCGATGGGATTCGCCAGGTTCGACGCTACCGATTCGGCGTTCAGCAAGCTGACAAATTCTCCGGGTTTCGCGCGCATCGCCGCCCGCCTCGCCGAGAACCGGCGTCCCATCATCTCGAGCGACACGGCGTTCATCATCCCCGGTGCCGATCGCATCCCGGAAAACATCGCGTACGATCCACGTGGCGACGTCTTCTACATCGGCAGTCTCGCGCAGCACTCGGTAACTCGCATCTGGCCGAGCGGCGACACCAGTACCATCGCCGGCCCCAAGGATGGGCTGCTGAGAGTCGTCGGCATGAAGACGGACACATCTCGCAACCGTCTGTGGGTCGCAACATGGGGACCAATTCGAGACTCGGCGCAGGTGGCGAAGGGGCGGGAGTACATTGGCCGGATCTTCGCTTTCGACCTGATGTCCGGGCGCGAAGTCCTCATGCTGACACCACGCGACACGTTGCACAGTCACTCGTTCAACGATCTCGTCGTCGCGCCGAACGGCGACGTGTATATCACTGACACGAACGAGGGGAGCATCTGGCGCGTCCGGGCGGGGGTGGACACGCTGGAATATTTCTTCGCTCCCGATTCGTCGCGCTTCAATGCAGCCAACGGCATCGCGCTCGATGATAGTGGCCAGCACCTTTACGTTGCTTTCGCCGAGGGGATCGCGCGTCTCGACGTGCGGGCCGGCCGCGCACGCCTCCTTCCAGTCCCGCTCGACGTTACGACGGCCAGCGTGGACGGACTGTACTGGTATCACGGCGACCTGATCGGCGTTCAGATGGCGCGCAGCGTCGAACGAGTGGTACGCTTCACCCTCGATCACACCGGGTCGCGCGTCCTCGGGGCCGAGGTACTCGGGCGATCGCACCCCGCATTCCGCTTTCCCACGACAGGTGTCATCGTCCGCGATTCCCTGTATTACATCGCCAACCCGGGGTGGGATCGGCTGGAAGACGATGGTGAGATACAGCCAGCCGATACGCCATCGCCGACCATCATCTTGCGCCTGCCGTTACGCTGAGCTGAGCAGCGCCGTCACGCGCGCCGGTTGGTAGTGCAGGAGCAATGGACAATCGGGGTGATGGCAGCAGGGCGGGCCTCATTGTATGAGACCTGCCCCGTTCTCCAACCGTTACCGATGGATCACTGGTGGCATGCTTACCCACCGGCTGCCAGCGCCGGATGCCGCTGGATCTTCTGGATCTCCCGTGCCTTCGGTGAATGCCTCGCGTGGTATAGATCCCAGTTGACCTGAAGATTGATCCAGAACTGGGCATCCATCCCGAATACCTGCTCGAGCCGAAGCGCCGTGTCAGGAGTCACGCCCCGCTTGCCATGAATGATCTCACTGAGCCGCGGGTACGACACGCCGATCCATTCGGCCAGCTCGGTCTGCCGTAGGCCGAGAGGCTTGATGAATTCCTCGAGCAGCATCTCGCCCGGGTGGGTCGGAGGGCGGTTCCTGGGAGAACGCATGGTAATACCTGCTCAGTGATAATCGGTGATCTCGACATCCGCTGGACCCTGATCGGTCCATAGGAAGCAGATCCGATACTGATCGTTGATCCGTATGCTGTGTTGCCCTCTGCGATCGCCCCTGAGCGCCTCGAGGCAATTATTCGGCGGAAAGCCGAGGTCTCCCAACTTCGTCACTGCGTCGAGCTGATCGAGCTCACGCCGGGCGACTTTCCAGAGTGTCTGGGGACACGTCCGCCGCGCCTTTCGAGTGTCATCGCCATCGAAGATGGCTTCGGTGCCGGCATCGGCGAACGAGACGATTCCCATGTAAACATTTCCGGGTCCTGCCTGTCATGAAGGGCCGTCTTGCATATAACGTATAACGATATCCGTTATGTGGCCAGAGAAGGGGCCCCTGCCCTCGAACCCCTCTGGTTTTCACTGCTTCCTGCTTTCTGCTTCCTGCTCCCCGTAGTTCCTGAACCCTGCACCCTGCCTCCTGAACCCCTCCCGCCCCCCCCGGCCCCCGCCTTGCATCTTCGGCTTTTATTCGGTATCGTCTCATCCCCGCTTTACGGAGGCGCTCGCCAATGAAGCCGACACAACCACTGTTGTTTCCAGAATCGGTACAACGGTCGCTCCGCGAGCTCCCCGTCATCGGCGAGCAGAGCGACATAACCTACTACGCGGCGCACGCGCGCAGCGTGCTCAACGGGCCCGAGACCACGGGGATGGGCTTCTGGTCCATCAACCCCTACACGGGGTGCGCCTTCGGCTGCGCCTACTGCTATGCGCGCTATGCCCACCGCTACGTGATGGAGCGCGCCGCCACCGCCGAGCGCCTCGCGGGCGCGGCGGAGCGCGACGCGGGGAGCATCCCGCCCTGGCTCGCCTTCGAGCGCCACATCTTCGTCAAGCGGAACGCCGCCCAAGCGCTCGCTCGCGCTCTCCGCCAGGGGAGCGAGAAGCATCTGGCACTCGTGCGCGGCGAAACCATCGTCATCGGCACCGCCACCGATCCCTACCAGCCCGCCGAGCGCCGCTACCGCGTGACGCGCGAGATCCTCGAGATCCTCGCCACTCACCCGGGACTTCACATCACGATCATCACCAAGAGCCCGCTCGTCACGCGCGACGCGGCGTTACTAGCGCGCATCTCGCAACACTCTTCGCTCTCGGTGCACGTCTCGCTCATCACGCTCGACCGCGCTCTCGCGCGCCGGATCGAGCCGCGCGCGCCCACACCCGATGCGCGACTCCGCGCGATAGCGCGACTCGCCGAGGCGGGCGTGAACGTGGGCGTCAACTGCATGCCGGTTCTCCCCGGAATCACCGACGACCCGCGCGCGCTCGACGCGCTCGTGAAGCGCGTGGCCGAGGCGGGCGCGCTGCGGCTGGGCGCCTGCTCGCTCCGTCTCCAGCACGAGGCGCGCAAGCGCTACCTCCCCTTCATCGCGCAGGAGTTTCCGCACCTCGCCGAGCGCTATCGGGAGGCGTACGCCCGCAACTCGTCGCTCGGTGAGCGCTATCGTTCCGGGCTCGCCGCCTTCATGGAGCGCGCCTGCAAGAAGTACGGGATCGGCTGGCGCACCTACGGCTACGAAGAAGAGGTCGAGCAGGATGCGCCCCCGGTTTTGCCGAGCGTCGTCGAGCAGCTTTCGCTACCGCTGTATCCAGCGCTCGCTGCGTCGCAATGAGCGCACCGGCCATCGCTGTAGACGCCCTCTCCGAACTTCAGAAGCGCATCGCGCTCATCACGAGCGCGGAGCCGGCCGATCCGTCGGCGGCGCTCGGTACCGGCATCCCCGAGCTCGACGCCGTTCTCTCCCGCCGCGGTCTCCCGCGCGGCCGGCTCACCGAGGTGACCGGCGCGCGCGGGAGCGGGAAAGCGACGCTCCTGAGGCGCATGGTCATGGAAACCATCTCGCGCGGACTTGGCGTGGCTTACGTGGATGCTTCGCGCACGCTCGCGCCGCGCGACTGGGCGAGCGTGGCCGACGAAGCCGGCGATGCCTTCTGGGTGGTGCGGCCGAAGCAGGCGAGCCGGGGCGCCTGGTGTGCCGACGTACTCCTGAGAAGCGGCGCCTTCGCGCTGGTCGTACTCGATGGCGCGCCGCCGCTCACCCGCTCGATCGCCGTGCGGCTCACCCGCCTCACGCACGATGCTGCCGCCGCGCTCGTGGTAGTGGGCGGCGACAACTCGCAGCCCAGCACGATCTCCGGTGCGCTCCGGCTGCACGTGAACCGCGCGCGGAAGCCGCGACGCTCGCAGAGTGGCGACGCAAAACGAAACGGAGAGCGCATCGCCAGGCACGTCGGCGCACGCGTCGGCACACGCGTCGCCGCATCGCCCGCCACACCCGACAGAACGCGACGAGAGATCACCTCCGCCGGCGCCGATCCTCCCACACCTCCAGGCGTGATGACGCGATGGATGACCATCACAGTGGAGAAGGGAGGAAGAGGACAACGCCAGACCGTGGAGGTGGAGCATGCAGTCAGCGTGGCGCATCGCCTGTGTGCGCATCCCGAGGTTCCCGATCGCCGCGGTGCAGCGCGAACGGGCGGACAAGGCAGCAGAGGACGCGAAGAACGAAGCGGCACGAAAGGGCAGCAGCCCGGAAGACGGGACGTCGAGCGACAGCGCGCCCCGGAGCTCGCTTCCGTGGGATGACCGCACCATCGCGCGCGCGGCGATGGAAGTCACCGCCGCGCTCGTGGCCGCGAGCCCGCGCGTCACACCAGCCGCCGGCGAGCTGGGGATCTGGTGGGTGGGCGCCGACGGCTTCGACCAGCTCGGCGGCGAGATCCAGCTCGCGCTCGAGCTCCTCGAGATAGCGAGACGCTGGAGCCCGCGCGCGCGCGTCGCGGTGGCCGGCTCCTGCGTGGCGGCGCGTGCCGCGACATGGTCGTCGGTGCGCGGGCCGCGCGGGCGCGATCCCGTCATCATCCCTCCGGGCGGCGATGCGCGCTACCTCTCGAGCGCTCCGCTCGCGCTCATCCCCATGGACGCCGAGCTGCGCGACACGCTCGCATCGCTCGGCATCCGCACGGCTGGCGCGCTCGCGGCGCTCGAGGCCGAGGACGTGGAGCGCCGGTGGGGGAACGAGGGACTGGAGGCCTGGCGCCTCGCGCGCGGCGACGACCGTCGCCGGCCCGCGCTCACGCGCGTGGAGAATCCGCGCTCGGTGGAAGCGGCGCTTCCATCCCCCGCTACCACTATCGAGCCACTTCTCTTCCTCGTTCGCGCCGCGCTGGGGCGACTCTCCGAGGAGCTCACGAGCGATGGACGCTCCGCGGCCACGGTGGCGATCACTCTCGTCCTCGACGATGTGCGGAGCGCGCTCCCGCGAGGAGCTGTCCCGCACACCGTCACGCGCGAGGTGCGCCTCCCCCGCCCCACCGCGCGCTCCGCGCACCTCTTCGAGCACTGCCGCGCTCTTCTCGAGCGCTGGCCGCTGGATGCATCGGTGAGCGCGGTGCGCGTAGCCATCGCCGCAACCGCGCCGTCGTCCGGCGAACAGGGCGATCTCCTCTCCGCATCCTGGCGCGACGCGGCCGCGATGGACGCCGCGCTCGCGCGGCTGCGCGCCGAGCTGGGCACGGGTAGCGTAGTGCGCCCCGTGGAGCGCGACGAGCACCGACCCGACCAGGCGGGCGAGTGGGTGTCCGGCGAGATGGCGCGAAAGAGAAGCACCAGACCCGTGGAGTCGCCGCAATGCGTGCTGCGGCTGACAGAGGATCCGGAGTCCGTCGAGGTCGAGGTGGAAGCGCGACATGGCTCGGAAGTGCCGTGCGCGGTGTGGTGGCGCGGCCGGCGCGTGGCGATCGCTCGCTGCTCCGAGCCCGAGCGGTTGTCCGGGAAGTGGTGGGACGACGACGGTGCCTACCGGCGCGACTACTGGCTCTGCGACAGCGAGAGCGGCGAGCTCCTCCTCTTCGTGGACCGCGCTGGCGGCGGCAGGTGGTACCTGCAGGGATGGTACGACTGAGCGCCGCGGAACGCAGTCGCTCGTCGCACGCCAGTGACCCCGAGTACGTGGAGCTGCACTGCCACTCGGCGTACTCGCTCCTCGATGGCGCATCGCTCCCGGAGGATCTGGTGGAGCGCGCGGCAGCACTCGGGCATCGCGCGCTCGCGCTCACTGATCACGACGAGCTGGGCGGAGTGGTGGCCTTCGCGCAGGCGGCGCACGAGAAGGAGATCGCCGGCATCATCGGGGCGGAGATCACCGTGGCCGGCATGACAGACATGACAGACATGACAGACATGACAGACATGGCGGGAGTGACCGGAATAGCCGGAACGGCCGGCGATGCCGACTCGCACCTCGTCCTCCTCGCCATCGATCGCGATGGTTACGGCAACCTCTCCACCATCGTCACGCGCGCGCGGATGGACAACCCGCGCGGGCAGCCGCGCGTCCCACTCGACCTCGTGGCCCGGCACGCGAGCGGTCTCTTCGCTCTCACCGGATGCATGCACGGCCGGGTGCCGTCGCTCGTCGCCCGGGGTGATGTCACCGCCGCGCGGGATGCCGCCGCCACGCTGCGCGACATCTTCGATGGCCGCATGGCGATAGAGTGCTGGGACCACGGCATCGCCGAGGAGCGCGCCATCGTCCCGCACCTGGTGCGCATCGCACGCGACATCGGCGTGCAGTGGGTCGTGACCAACGACGTCCATTACGCCGCGCCCGACGCACGCGAGACGCACGACGTCCTCTGTGCGCTGCGCCACGAGCGCACGCTCGCCGAGATGGGCACGCGCCTCCGCCCCAACGGCGAGTGGTATCTCAAGAGCGCCGCGCAGATGTGGCGCCGCTGGCGCCACCACCCCGAAGCTCTCCGCGCGACGCTGGAGATCGCCGAGCGCTGCACCTTCCGCATGCGCGACCTGCACCCCTCCCTCCCGAAGTTCCCCCTCCCCCCCGGCGTCACCGCCGACGACTACCTCGCCTCGCTGGTGGCGCAGGGGGCGTGGGAGAGATACAGGAAGGCAGGGTTCAGGGTTCAGGGTTCAGGGGCGAGGAAACAGGGAACAGGAAACAGGAAACAGGAACTGCCTCGGAACTCCGTCATCCCCGCGAAAGCGGGGATCCATGTTCGGCTGGGCAACATGGATCCCCGCTTTCGCGGGGATGACAGTCCCCGCTTGCGCGGGAATGACAGTCCCCGCTTGCGCGGGGATGACAACAGCCGTACGAGCAGTTCCCTGTTTCCTGTTTCCTGTTTCCTGTCTCCTTCCAACTCCCGGCTTCTGAACCCTGTAGTACATCGTCAGATCGTTCACGAGCTCTCCATCATCCGTCAGCTCGGCCTCGCCGGGTACTTTCTCATCGTGTGGGACATCGTGCGCTTCGCGAGGAGGGAGGGGATACTCTGCCAGGGGAGAGGGTCGGCGGCGAATTCGGCGGTGTGCTTCTGTCTGGGGATCACGGCGGTGGATCCCATCGAGATGGGACTGTTGTTCGAGCGCTTCCTCAGCGATGAGCGGCAGGAGACGCCGGACATCGATATCGACTTCGCGCATCGCGACCGCGAGAAGGTGCTGCAGTACGTGTACGAGCGGTACGGGCGCGAGCACGCGGCCATGGTGTGCGAGCAGATCACGTACAAGGAAAAGTCGGCGAAGCGCGACGTGGAACGGGTGCTGGGGAGCACGGGTGATTTGCCGGGCAGCATCGCATCGCGACTCCTCCGCATCCCGCGGCACCGCTCGATCCACGTGGGCGGCTTCGTGCTCACCGAGGAGCCGCTGCATACCGTGGTGCCGATCGAGCCGGCGTCGATGGCCGACCGCACGGTGATCCAGTGGGAGAAGGACGACGTGGAGGCGATGGGGCTCGTCAAGATCGACCTGCTCGGCCTCGGGATGCTCACGCTGCTGCAGGACTGCATCCGCTACATCCGCGAGATGCGCGGTGTCACGGTGGATCTCGCAGCGCTCGACTACGCCGACCAGGCGGTGTACGACGATCTGTGCAGGGCCGACACGATCGGCGTCTTCCAGGTGGAGAGTCGCGCGCAGATGAACACCCTCCCGCGACTGAAGCCGCGCCGCTTCTACGACCTCGTGGTGGAGGTGGCCCTCATCCGGCCGGGCCCGATCCAGGGAGAGATGGTGCACCCGTATCTGCGCCGCCGCGCGGGCGAGGAGGAGGTGACCTACCCGCACCCAGCGCTCGAGCACATCCTCGAGCGCACGCTCGGGGTTCCGCTCTTCCAGGAGCAGGGGATGCGTGTGGCCATCGAGGCGGCGGGTTTCACCGCCGGCGAGGCCGACACGCTGCGTCGCGCCATGGGACACAAGCGGAGCCGCGAGCGGATGGCGGCGATCTGCGAGAAGCTCATCGAGGGGATGCAGCGCAACGGGATCCCCGAGGACACGGCGCGCAGGATCTACAGCCAGATAAACGCCTTCGCCGACTACGGCTTTCCCGAGTCGCACGCGGCGAGCTT
>DATCXR010000088.1:0-3817 GCA_036565685.1 Gemmatimonadaceae bacterium | reverse complement strand
CCGCCGCACCTCCTCCGGAGGATCGAGGTACACCTTGACGTCGATGAACTGGCGTAGCACCGGCGTCGCGAAGGTCAGCAACCCCTCGAGGATCACGAATTCTCGAGGTACCAAGTACTCCGGCCGCACGAGCGTGCCGTTCGTGTGGTCGTACACCGGCTTGAGGATCGGCTGGCCATACTGCAGTCGCTCGGCATGCAGCTCCATCATGTCGATGTAGTTGCATTTCGGGTTGAGCGGCGTGATCCCGAGGGCGGCGCGCTCTGCCCGATCGTACTTGTGATAGTCGTCGACGCAGACGCGGGTCACACGGTCGCGGCCCAGGATGCGCGCGATCCCGCTCGTGATCGTGGTCTTGCCTGCGGCGCTGTCGCCAACGATGCCCATTACTATGGGGCGATTTGCGGTCATGACGTGACCTCCTTCATGCCAGACGGGCCCGCGCTCACACGCGCGCCGCCGAGGGCTCCTGGGTGGGAGCGGGAGGCGGCGGCTCGGCGAACAATCGGCTCTGACGGACGTCCGACTCATCGATGCGCGCCAGCTCGTCGCTGGTCACGACGCCACCATTTCGCACCAGGCGGCTGGCCTGGCGCAGCTTCGCGCGGTCGAGCGCGTTCCGCACCGAGCGAGCGTTGGCGAAGTGCGGCTGCGGGATACGACGCTCCAGGTATTCCCGGAACGCCTGCCGCGCGTCATCGTCGAGCCGGTAGTGCTGGTGCTCGAGCATCAGATCGGCGATCGCCATCAGCTCGTCCACCGAGTAGTCGGGGAAGTCGAGGTGGTGGGCAACGCGCGAGTGGAAGCCCGGGTTCGAATGGAAGAACGTCTCCATCCGCTCCTTGTAGCCCGCGAGCACGACGACGATGTCATCGCGGTTGTTCTCCATCACGGTGAGGAGCATCTCGATCGCTTCCTGCCCGTAATCGCGCTCGTTCTCCGGCCGGTACAGGTAGTAAGCCTCGTCGATGAACAGCACCCCGCCCATCGCCTTCTTGAGGACTTCCTTGGTCTTCGGCGCGGTGTGTCCGACGTACTGGCCCACCAGGTCGTCGCGCGTGGCAACCACCAGATGGCCCTTCCGGATGTAACCCAGGTGGTGGAGGATCGTGGCCATCCGCATCGCTACCGTCGTCTTGCCCGTGCCCGCGCGTCCTGTGAAGCTCATGTGCAGCGTCGGGCGCTCGGTCTCGAGCCCTACGCGCTCTCGCAGGCGCGCTATGAGCAGGAGGCTGGCAATCTCGCGCACGCGCTCCTTTACGGGCTTCAGTCCAACCAGCTGGCTGTCCAGCTCATCGAGCAGCGCTGGCACATTCGAATCCATGTAGGTGGCGCTCACGTCCACCGGCTCGACAGATGCACTGTGCGCGCTCGATGCCTCCGCCTGCTCGCTGGCGCGCGCTTCGTCCGATGTTGCGGCCTGCCTTCCGGCCCGCGCGGGCGAAGTCACTGGTAACGCTCCCCGCCCTGCTTGTCCGCGGCGTACGACCGGAGGGTGTAACGAACCTGCCGATCCGGCCCGCCCTCACGCTCGAGATGGAATCCCGGTTCCTCGGGCGGCCTGTTGACGATTATCGAGAGCATCGTGCTCGCGCGCCCCAGGCTCCGGTCGTAGCCGCTGATCCGGATGTAATGTCGCGGGAGCTCTTTGCGGCAGGCGTTCAGCTCGAGCATGATCGCGGCCGGGTCCTTGATGTCGAACATCGGCATCCCCCACATCTCCCAGAGGATGTTCCGAGGGTGGGGATCGTCGGTGTACTCGATGAGTAGCGGCCAGCCGTTGTCGAGGCAGTACTGCACCTGCGCCTCGATCTGCTCATCGGTGAAGTCGGGGAGATAGGAGAAGGTGCCCTGGGTGATGCGCATGTGAATCTCTCCGTCGGAGCGTCGAATCGTCACGCGGTGGGAGTGACCACGGCGTCGGGCGTGTCCGTCGAGGTGTAGTCGAAGGTGACATCCTTCCACACCTCGAGCGCGGCGCGCAGCGCCGGCGAGTTCCGGGATGCGGCAGCGAGGATGTCGGGGCCCTCAGCGAGGTAGTCGCGCCCCTCGTTTCGCGCCTGGATCATCGCCTCCACCGCTACGCGGTTGGCCGTGGCTCCGTCGGCGATGCCACTCGGGTGGCCGATCGTTCCGCCGCCGAACTGCAGCACCACGTCCTCGCCGAGGTAGTGGAGGAGCTGGTGGATCTGACCGGCGTGGATCCCGCCCGAGGCTACCGGCATCACGCCCGGCATCTGGCCCCAGTCCTGCTCGAAGTACAGTCCGAGCGTCGGATCCGGCTCCAGCTTCGCGCTGCGCAATGTCGAGTAGTAGCCGCGAACCGCGTTCGGGTCGCCCTCGAGCTTCCCCACCACGGTCCCGGCGTGAAGGTGGTCGACTCCGGCGAGACGCATCCACTTCGCGATCACCCTGAAGCTCACGCCGTGCGTCTTCTGCCGCGTGTACGTGCCGTGGCCGGCGCGGTGCAGGTGGAGCAGGAGGCCGTTCGCCCGGCACCACTTGGCCATCGACTGGATCGCCGTGTAGCCCACCGTGAGGTCGACCATGACGATCACGCTGCCGAGCTCCTTCGCGAACGAGGCTCGCTCGTACATGTCCTCCATCGTCGCCGCGGTGACGTTGAGGTAGTGGCCCTTGATCTCCCCGGTCATCGACTCGGCCTTGTTCACCGCCTCCATGCAGAACAGGTAGCGGTCGCGCCAGCGCATGAACGCCTGACTGTTGACGTTCTCATCGTCCTTCACGAAGTCGAGCCCGCCCTTGAGCGCCTCGTATACGACGCGACTGTAGTTCCGCGCCGAGAGTCCGAGCTTCGGCTTGGTGGTCGCGCCGAGGAGCGGCCGGCCATACTTGTTGAGGTACTCGCGCTCCATCACGATGCCGTGGGCCGGACCCTGGAAGGTCATCGTGTAATGCAGCGGGATGCGCATGTCCTCGAGGCGCAGCGACTTGAGCGGTTTGAAGCCGAACACGTTCCCGATAATCGATGAAGTGAGGTTCGCGATCGAACCCTCCTCGAACAGATCGAGAGCGTACGCGATGTAGGCGATGTACTGATCGCTGCCGGGAACCGGGACTACATTGTAGCACTTCGCCTGGAAGTGCTCGTGCGCGGTGAGGCGGTCGGTCCAGACCACTGTCCAGGTGGCGGTCGACGACTCGCCTGCGACGGCGGCGGCGGCCTCGGTTGGCTCCACCCCATCCTGAGGCACGAACCGGAAGGCGCAGAGGATATCGGTTCCCTTCGGCTCGTAGTCGGGGTTGTAATACCCCATCTCCGCATAGGGCGCCACGCCGGCAGACCAGCGGCTCTTCTTGTTGTTCGATGTCGCGACCTTGTGCGGTGTCGTGGCTGCGTTCGGCGTGATCAGGGCCATGTGTCTTCTCGTGTTCGACGGTGGCAGGAAGAATGGCCGCCGCGCCCGTGGCGCAGCACACCCGTGCGGGTAGATCGATGGCTGTTCGTACGGATGGACAGCTACCCGTTCGGGTGGGTGCGAGGAACACGGAGGAGCACACAGGAGGTGCACGCATGGGACGCCGCCCTCGAGAGGGACACGGCCGCCCATGATCCGCGACGATCGGATCAGCTCACTCTCAGCGCGCCGCGATCGAGCTCAGCACATTCACGAAGGCAACCGGCTTGAGCCCCTGAGCGTCTACCGAAGCTCGCGTAGCTTTGCGGCGGCCTCGGTTCGGTTGGTCACGCCCAGCTTTGCGAACAGGTTGCGAAGATGGAACTTCACTGTGTTCTCGCTGAGAAACACGGCCTCTGCGATCTGCGCGTTGGTGCGGCCCTCCGCTACCAGCCGCA
>DATCXR010000044.1:0-11136 GCA_036565685.1 Gemmatimonadaceae bacterium | reverse complement strand
GCACCCAGGGCAGCGGGAACGCGGCGCGCTCGCGCGGATACGCCCGCTTCCAGTCGTCCGCGACGACGACCTCGAGCGTGTGCGGGGCGTGCTTGAGCGGGTTGTTCTGGCGGTCCAGGATGCCCAGCTCCACTTCGCGGATCTCCTCGCGGATGGCGATGAGCGCGTCGCAGAAGCGATCCAGCTCGCCCTTGGACTCGCTCTCGGTGGGCTCGATCATGAGCGTGCCGGCCACCGGGAAGCTCACCGTGGGCGCGTGGAAGCCGTAGTCCATGAGCCGCTTGGCGATGTCCTCCACGTCCACGCCCGCCGACGTCTTGAAGGCCCGCGGATCGATGATGCACTCGTGCGCCACCGTCCCGTTCGCGCCCTGGTACAGAACCGGATAGCTCGGCGCCAGGCGGTGCGCCATGTAGTTCGCGTTGAGGATCGCGACCTTCGAGGCCTTCGTGAGTCCCTCACCGCCCATCATCCGGATGTACATGTACGAGATGGGGAGGATACTCGCGCTCCCCCACGGCGCGGCCGACACCGCACCGCCCTTCTTTCCACCCAGATCCACCATCACGTGGCCAGGGAGGAACGGGACGAGATGCTCTGCAACTCCGATTGGCCCCATCCCCGGACCGCCGCCGCCGTGCGGGATGCAGAAGGTCTTGTGCAGGTTCAGATGGCATACGTCGGCGCCGATGTCGCCGGGGCGGCAGAGACCGACCATCGCGTTCATGTTCGCGCCGTCCATGTACACCTGACCGCCGTTCGCGTGAACGATCTCGCAGATCTCGCGGATCGCCTCCTCGAACACGCCGTGCGTGGAGGGATACGTCACCATGAGCGCTGCCAGCTTCTCGCGATGCTCCTCCGCCTTCGTGCGCAGGTCCGACACGTCGATGTTCCCGTTCTCGTCGGTGCGCACGACCACCACGCGCAGACCCGCCATCACCGCGCTCGCCGGGTTGGTACCGTGCGCCGACTGAGGAATCAGGCAGACGTCACGATGCTCCTCGCCGCGCGACTCGTGGTAGCGCCTGATCACCACCAGACCGGCGAACTCGCCCTGCGAGCCGGCGTTAGGCTGCATGGACACCGCGGCGAAGCCGGTGATCTCTTCCAGCGCCTTCCCCAGCCTGTCGAAGAGGATCTCGTATCCCCTTGCCTGGTCCGCCGGTGCGAAGGGGTGCATCGCGCCGATCTCCGGCCAGGTGATGGGAAACATCTCCGCCGTGGCATTGAGCTTCATCGTGCACGAGCCGAGCGGAATCATCGAGTGCACCAGCGAGAGGTCGCGCGACTCCAGCTTCCGCATGTAGCGGAGCATCTCGGTCTCGGAGTGGTGCGTGTTGAACACCGGGTGCGTGAGGTACGCGCTCTGACGCGCGAAGCGCTCGTCGAATCGTGGCGACGTCGCTGCGCCAGCGACAAGCTCGGCCGCGGTGAAATCAGCGCTCTTGCCCCCGTTGAAGACTGCCAGCAGATCGTCGACGTCCTCGAGCGTGGCGTCCTCGCCCAGGGAGATCCCGACCGCCGAGTCGTCGATGACACGGAGATTGATCCTCTTCTCGAGCGCGGTCCGGACCACGCTCTCCGCACCGCGATCGCCGAGCTCCACGCGAAGGGTATCGAAGTACACCTCGTGCGCGATCTCGTAGCCGAGCCGCCGCAGCCCCTCTGCGAGGCCGCTGGTCAGGTCGTGCACGCGCGAGGCGATCCGCTCGATTCCGGCGGGCCCGTGCCATACCGCGTACATGCTCGCCATGACGGCGAGGAGCACCTGCGCGGTGCAGACGTTGCTCGTCGCCTTCTCGCGGCGGATGTGCTGCTCACGAGTCTGCAGCGCCATGCGAAGCGCCGGACGCCCTTCGGCGTCGCGCGAGACACCGATGATGCGCCCGGGGATCTGGCGCTTGAACTCGTCGCGCGTGGCGAAGTAAGCGGCGTGCGGCCCGCCGTAGCCCATCGGGACTCCGAAGCGCTGCGTGCTCCCGATCGCTATGTCCGCGCCCCACTCGCCGGGCGGCACGAGGAGCGCCAGCGCGAGCGGGTCGGCAGCTACCGTGACCAGGGCGTCGGCGGCGTGGGCGCGCTCGGTGAAGTTGCGATAGTCGTACACCGCGCCATCGCTCGCGGGATACTGCACGAGCGCACCGAATACGTTCGAGCCGAACTCGAAGCTCGCATGGTCGCCCACCACTACCTCGAAGCCGCGCGCGCGCGCCCGGGTGCGTACCACATCGATGGTCTGCGGGTGGCACTGCTCCGAGACGAAGAATGTCTCCTTCCCGTCGCCGCCCTTCACGTGGTAGCTCAACGTCATCGCTTCGGCCGCAGCGGTCGCCTCGTCCAGCAGCGATGCGTTGGCCACCGGAAGACCGGTGAGGTCGATGACCACGGTTTGATAGTTGAGCAGTGCCTCGAGGCGACCCTGCGCTATCTCCGCCTGGTAGGGCGTATACGCCGTGTACCAGGCTGGATTCTCGAGCACGTTCCGCTGGATCACCGGCGGCACGATGCAGCCGTAGTACCCCAGGCCGATGAAGGAGCGATACACCTCGTTCCGCCCCGCCACTGCGCGGAAGTCGCGTAGCGCTTCCGCCTCGCTCAGCCCCTCGGCGATTGCCAGCCGTCCCTTCATCCGAATCCCTGCCGGAATCGTGGCCGCCACGAGATCATCGAGCGAGTCGAATCCGAGCGCGGCGAGCATCTCGGCAACTTCGTCGTCGCTCGGACCTATGTGGCGAGCCACGAAGCTGTCGGAGCCGACTACGGACGTGGGGGTGGTCATGGTGGTCATATGCTTCCTCGAGAACCGTGTTCGAGCCACGGGTATCCGCGGTGGACTGGAACGCCTGGTTATGGAATGCCGAGCAGATGGACGACGCTCGCTCTGGATTCGGCGCCGGAATCGCGCGCCGCGAGTGCCGCGCCCCGAAATCTGCAATTTCGCGAGGGGAAATTCCATTGCCCCCGCTTTTGACGCGTGAAGCATTCCTTGCCGCTCGCATCGCCCGTGCGCTATCCTTCGATGGCATCATACGATGGCATCATACGGTGCTTCCGCTGGAGGTACCTTCCGGATCACACTCGGTGTCGCTCCCTCCCAACCCTTCCCCCTCCCCCTCTTTTGCCCCTGCGGCGCTCTCGCTCCAGGAGCCGGCGGCGGATGCCACTTCCGGCGTCCGCTGGCGCGTTCTTGTCTCCGCGCCCCTCGATGGGGCGTCCAACATGGCGCTGGACGAGGCGCTCATGCTTCGGGCCGGGCGCACCAACGAGGCAGTGCTGAGGCTCTACAGCTGGTCCGGGCCGACGCTGTCGCTCGGCCGCAATCAGCCCGCGCGCGACAAGTACGACATCGAAGTAGCACGCGCTCATGGGGTAGACTTCGTGCGGCGCCCCACGGGCGGGCGCGCGGTGCTGCACCATCGCGAGGTCACCTACAGCGTGACCGCACCCGTTTACCTGCTTGGCTCGCTCCGCGAATCCTACAGGGCTATCAATCGTCTACTCATACATGGGTTGCGCCTTCTCGGTGTCGACGCCAGCGAGGCGGACCCGCACGGCGCCGCACCCAGGCCGGGCGTCTCGCCATGCTTCATGGTGCCGACGAAGGGCGAGATCGTCGCTGGAGGGAGGAAGCTCGTGGGGAGTGCACAGGTGAGGGAGGGCGGCGCATTGCTGCAGCATGGCTCGGTGCTCGTGGACGATGATCAGGCGCTCGCGAGCACGCTGCTGCTCTCACCCGTGGAAGCTCCGCCGCCGCCGGCTACGCTCCATGCGCTGCTGGGGCGCGTACCGACCTTCGACGAAGTCGCCGACGCGCTCTCTACCGCGCTCCCGGGCGCTGCACCGCTGGAGATGGACTCGCTCCTCGAACGCGACGCGCGCCGCGCGACCACGCTATATCGCGACGCCGAGTGGACGTGGCGTCGCTGACGTCACGAGCATGACGCCCGAAGATCCCGACTGCACGATATGACCTTCGATCCCCGCACCATCCCGAATCCCGCATTCCCCGAGTGAGATGCGCGCCTCAGCACCGATAATCCTCACGCTCTTCATCACTATCGCGTCGGCCTGCCAGCCGGACAGTCCCGCCGCGCGCGCTGCCGAGGATGGCGGCACGCTCGTGATCTCGAGCGGCAGCGACGCCACGCTCCTCTTCCCGCCGCTCACGATCAACGTGACGAGCGCTCAGGTGGAAGCGCAGATCTTCGAGCACCTCGCCGAGCCAGGCGAGCACTTGAACATGATCGGAGATGCCGGATGGGATGGGCGCCTGGCGCGCTCGTGGAGCTGGGCGCCGGACTCGCTCTCGATAGCGTTCCGGATAGACTCGATGGCGAGGTGGCAGGATGGGCCGCCCGTGCGCGCATCGGACGTGGTGTTCACCTACGACATCTACACCGACTCGGCGGTGGGCTCGCTCGTCGCGCCGCTGCTCTCGGACGTCGACTCGGTGACGGTGCGCGACTCGCTGACCGCCGTATTCTGGTTCTCACACCGCTCGCCCGAGCAGTTTGCCACGGCGGCTTTCCAGATGCGCATCCTCCCCGAGCATCTTCTGTCGAAGTCCGACAGGAAGGAGCTCGCCAGCTCCGATTTCGCCCGCAATCCCGTGGGGAGCGGGCCATTCCGCTTCGTGCGCTGGGTGCCGCGGCAGGCGATCGAGCTCGAGGCGAACACGAATTACCACCTCGGCCGGCCGCATCTCGATCGGGTGATCTGGAGCATCGCGCCCGACTACAACGCCGCGGTCATGCGCGTCCTTTCCGGCGACGCCGACTTCCTCGACTACATGCGTCCCGGCGACTTCGAATCAGTCGCGAAGAATCCCGAGATCAAGGCTGTGCGCTACCCGTCGCTCATCTACGGCTTCCTCCTCTTCAACGAGCGCGACCCGAGCAATCCGAAGCGGCCGCACCCGATCTTCGCCAACCGGAGCGTGCGTCGCGCGCTCACCATGGCGATAGACCGGGTAGACCTCGTACGCAGCGTGTATGACACGCTCGCGGTACCCGCGGTGGGACCCTTCACCGAGGCGCTCAGCACCTACGACTCCACCATCCGCCAGATCCCCTACGATCCGGACAGTGCATCAGCGCTCCTGGATGCCGCCGGATGGCGCGACAGGGACGGCGACGGGTGGCGCGAGAGGAACGGCGTGCCGCTCCGCTTCACCATCATCGTCCCGAGCTCGAGCACCCCGCGGATGCGCGCGGCGGTGATCATGCAGGAGATGTTCAAGAAGGTCGGCGTACGCGCCGAGATCGAACAGATGGATCCTCCCACCCACGGAAGCAGGCAGGAGGCGCGGCGCTTCGACGCATCCATGAACGCGATGTCGTCCGATGGAGTGCCGAGCACCATCCGTCAGCTCTGGGGAACGGCGGCCGCGAAGGATGGGAGCAACTACGGCTCGTACGAGAGTCCGCGCTTCGATGCGCTCGTGGACAGCGCCGCGTCACAGATGGATCCTGACAGGGCGGGCGCCTACTACCGGCGGGCGTATCAGCTCCTGGCCGACGACGCGCCGGCGATCTGGCTCTTCGAGCCGCTCAGCTACGCGGCGGTGCAGCAGCGCATCCACCCCGTCGGGATGCGCGCCAACGGCTGGTGGCTCAATTTGAAGGACTGGTACATCCCCCAGGAAGAGCGCATCGCGCGCGACCGCGTGGGACTATCTCGCGAGCTCGCCTCTGAAAGGTGATCGCTCTCCTGCTCCGCCGCCTCGCGCAGGGGGTGGTGATCGTGTGGCTCGTGGCCACGCTCACCTTCCTCCTCCTGCACGCGGCTCCGGGCGACCCGGTGAGCGCCACGCTCACCGACCCGCTCACGCCGCCGGCGGTACGTGAGTACTGGACCCACCGGCTGGGACTCGATCTTCCACTCCATCAGCAATACCTGCACTATCTGGCGAGCATAGGCAGCGGCGGCTTCGGCTTCTCCTTCCCGCACCATCGTCCGGTGAGCGCGGTGCTGGCCGAGGCGCTCCCCAACACGCTCCTCCTCATGGCGGTGGCGATAGCGATCGCCTTCGCCGCGGGGATAGTGATCGGCGTGGTCCAGGCACGGAGAAAGGGGCGGCCCATCGATTGGGGACTGAGCATCGGTTCGCTCTTTTTCTACTCGATGCCGGATTTCTGGCTCGCGCTAATGATGCTCCTCGTGTTCGCGTACTGGCTGCGCCTCTTCCCCGCCTCCGGGATGTTCGACCCGGTGATGTATGGTGTCATGGGGCCGTGGGCGCGCGCGGTGGACCGGCTCTGGCACCTCGTCCTCCCTGCCGCGACGCTGGCGCTCCTCGTGACTGCGGGAGTGGCGCGCTTCCAGCGAGCGGCGCTGCTCGAGGTAGCGCGCGAGGATTTCACGCGTACCGCGCGCGCCAAGGGACTCGGTGAGCGTGCCGTGGTCTGGCGGCACGCGCTGCGCAACGCGCTCCTCCCGGTGATCACCCTCTTCGGGCTCGCGCTCCCCGCGCTCCTCGGTGGCTCGGTGTTCGTGGAGTCCGTGTTCTCCTGGCCCGGGATGGGAACGCTCACGGTGAACGCGATCTCCACGCGCGACTACCAGCTCCTCACCGCGGTCGTGATCGTGACGAGCGTGCTCGTGGTGCTCGGCAATCTGGTTGCCGACCTCCTCTACGCGTGGGCCGATCCGCGCGTGCGACTCGAGGGATGAGCGCCGGCCGCGCCGCGGCGTGGGTGTTCAGCGCCGCGATCACCGTTGCTCTCTGCCTGGGGCTGGAGCGCGCGGCGAGGCGTTCGAGCGGTGACGCGGGTCCATGGCGCCGGGCACTCGCTCGCTTCCACGACAATCGTGTGGCCATGGTAGCGCTCTGGATAGTAGTGGCCGCCTGCGTGGTGGCGGCACTGGCGCCCTGGCTCGTTCCCTACTCTCCCACCGCGACTCCCGACATCGTCGCGCTCAAGAATCTTCCTCCCTCCGCCGCTCACCCTCTGGGAACCGACTTCGCCTCCCGCGACGTCTTCAGCCGGCTCCTCTACGGCGCGCGCGTCTCGCTCTCCATCGCGCTCCTCGCCATTCTTCTTTCCGCCACGGTGGGCACCCTCTACGGCGCCACCGCCGGCTACTACGGCGGGCGCGTGGACGCCGTGATGATGCGCATCATAGACGCGGCTCTCTCCATACCGCGCATACTTCTCCTCATCACGCTCCTCGTGCTCTGGGGTGCCTTGCCGATCGCCGCGCTCATCCTGGTGCTCGGCTTCACCGGCTGGTTCGGCGTGAGCCGCCTCGTGCGCGCGGAGGTACTCTCGCTCAAGGAGCGTGACATGGTGGTGGCCGCTCGCGCGCTCGGCGCGCGCGACCGCGAGATCATCTTCCGCCACATCCTCCCCAACGTCCTCTCGCCGGTGGTCGTCGCCGCCACGCTCGGGATCGCGAACGTGATCATCATCGAAGCGGGGCTCTCGTATCTCGGGATCGGAGTTCGGCCGCCGCTCCCGAGCTGGGGGAACATGATTCAGGATGGCGTGAGCCAGATCGCCACCGTCTGGTGGGTATCGCTCTTCCCCGGCCTGGCGATCATCGCCACAGTGATGGCCTTCAACATCATCGGCGATGGCTTGCGCGATGCATTGGACCCTCGCCAGCTTGACGGGTGATGACTGCACCCCTCCTCTCGGTCCGGGATCTCCGTACCTGGTTTCACACCTCCTCCGGCATCGCTCGCGCGGTAGATGGCGTCTCGTTCGACGTGATGCCGCACGAGACGGTGGGCGTGGTGGGCGAATCCGGCTGCGGCAAGTCGGTGACGTCGCTCTCGATCCTCCGCCTCATCGATCGCCCCGGCGTCATCGAGCCGGGTAGCAGGATCGAGTTCGAGGGACGCGACCTCATGACGCTCCCGGAGCGCGAGATGCGCGCGATCCGCGGCAATCGCATCTCGATGATCTTTCAGGAGCCGATGACGTCGCTCAACCCGGTCTTCACGGTGGGCGATCAGGTTGCCGAGGTGGCACGCGTGCACTCGGGCGCGTCCAAGCGCGAAGCGTGGGAGCGCGCGGTGGAGATGCTTTCTACAGTGGGGATGCCAGCCGCGGCGGAGCGCGCGAAGGAGTACCCGCACCAGCTCTCCGGCGGGCTCCGGCAGCGCGTGATGATCGCGATGGCGCTCATGATGGACCCCGCGCTGCTCATCGCCGACGAGCCCACCACAGCGCTCGACGTCACGATCCAGGCGCAGATCCTCGAGCTGCTCGCCGAGATGCAGGAGAGGATCGGGATGTCCATCCTCCTCATCACGCACGACCTCGGCGTGATCGCCGAGTCGGCCACGCGCGTGCTGGTGATGTACGCCGGGCAGGTGGTGGAAGAAGCACCCGTGAGCCAGCTCTTCGCCGCGCCGCACCATCCGTACACCGGGGGTCTGCTCGCCGCCATGCCGCGCGTGGGTGCGGAGCGCGAGCGACTCGCCGTGATCCCCGGCTCGGTGCCTCCGCCCACCCGCTGGCCATCCGGCTGTCGCTTCCACGACCGCTGCCCTTTTGCCTGGGAGCGCTGCGCGAGCGAGCCGCCGCCGCTCTACCAGATCGGCGAGCGACACGTCTCGCGCTGCCACCTGGCAGAGGAGCCCGAGCGCCGTGCGCACCCACACGAGCCGTTGGCGGCGACCCGGGCGTGACGACGAACACTGTCGATCAGCGCCCACTTCTCTCGGTACGCGGGCTCACGAAGTACTTCCCCGTTGTACGCGGGCTCTTGCGCCGCCAGGTGGGGACGGTGAAGGCGGTGGATGGGATCTCCTTCGACGTTGCACCGGGCGAGACGCTCGGGCTCGTGGGCGAATCGGGGTGTGGGAAGACCACCGCCGGGCGGAGCATCCTCCGCCTCATCGAGCCCACCGCGGGCGAAATCGTCTTCGAAGGCCGGGACGTGCGCGCGCTCTCCGGCGAAGCGCTGAGGCGTCTCAGGCGGCAGATGCAGATCGTCTTCCAGGATCCCTTCTCATCGCTCAACCCGCGAATGTCGGTGGGCGCCATCGTGCGCGAGGGGCTCACTATCCACAAGCTCGCCGAGGGCGCCGCGGCCGACCGGCGTGTGCGCGAGCTGCTGGAGGAGGTGGGTCTCCGCAGCGAGTACGCCTCGCGCTACCCGCACGAGTTCTCCGGCGGCCAGCGCCAGCGCATAGGGATAGCGAGAGCGCTCGCCGTGGAGCCGAAGTTCATCGTGTGCGACGAGCCCGTCTCGGCGCTCGACGTGTCGGTGCAGGCGCAGGTCATCAACCTGCTTCAGGATCTGCAGCGCCAGCGCGGCCTCGCCTACCTGTTCATAGCGCACGACCTCTCGGTGGTGGAGCACATTGCCGACCGAGTGGCGGTGATGTACCTGGGGAAGATCGTGGAGCTTGCCAGCGCGGCCGATCTCTACCGCGAGCCGCTCATGCCGTACACCCAGGCGCTGCTCTCCGCGGTGCCCGTTCCAGATCCAACGGCCAAGCGTCAGCGCATCGTTCTCACCGGCGACGTTCCCTCCCCGGCCGATCCCCCTTCCGGGTGTCCCTTCCACCCGCGCTGCACCCACCCGCGCAAGGACGCCGCCTGCGCCCGGATCACCCCGCCGCTCGAGGAGAAGGAGCCTGGCCACTGGGTCGCGTGTATCAAGCAGACGCCCACCAGCGTTGGCTGGGCCGACCAGCAGGCGGCCGGTGCCACTCTCGAGCCCGAGCGCTTCATCCCACTGGTCTCATTGCACGCGCCTCGTCCCGCGGCGAGCGCGCCCAACCCCTCCAGCTGAGGAGCCACGTGTCGTCCATCACCGACATCGCAGCAACCGCCACCGACCGCCCGCCGGTCCTGGATGACCGAGCGCTGCTAGGCCATCCTCGCGGCCTCGGTCTCCTCTTCATAACGGAGATGTGGGAGCGCTTCTCGTTCTACGGGATGCGCGCGCTGCTGACTCTCTACCTCGTGAACGCGCTGCAATGGGACACGCCCAGCGCCGCCAATCTGTACGGCACATACACGATGTCGGTGTACGTCACTCCGATCATCGGCGGCTACCTGGCCGATCGCTTCATCGGGACGCGCCGCTCGCTCGTGATAGGCGGGATAATCATCGCGCTTGGCCACTTCTCGCTCGCCTTCCCGGGGATGAACATGTTCTACCTCGGACTGACGCTCATAGTGATAGGGACCGGCTTCTTCAAGCCGAACGTCTCTACGATGGTGGGGCAGATCTATCGCGAGGGTGATTCGAGGCGCGATGCTGGCTTCACGATCTTCTACATGGGGATCAACCTGGGCGCCTTCCTCGGCCCGCTCGTCTGCGGCTATCTGGCGCAGACGCCCGGATACGGATGGCATTGGGGCTTCGCGGCTGCGGGCGTGGGGATGGTGCTCGGGCTCATCGTCTACGTCGCCTTCCGCGACAAGTACCTCCCCGGGATCGGGCTTCGCGAGAAGGAGGCAGCCAGGCCCGGCGCGCTGAGCGAGGCCTTGGATCGCCAGTCACTCTGGCAGTCGGGGGCCGGCGGGGCGGCGGGGCTCGTGATAGGCGGCTTCGTGACCGGCTGGAGTATCCTCGGCATCGTGATGGGACTCATCATCGGCGCCGCACTCGGTCTCGCGATACTCGGCTCGCACGGCGAGGAGCGCCGGCGAGTGATTGCGCTCTTCATCGTTGCCTTCTTCGTGGTGTTCTTCTGGGCCGCATACGATCAGTCGGGGAGCTCAATGAGTCTCTTCGCCGACCGCAATACCAACCTGCAGCTCGGCTCTCTCAGAATCAGATCTACGTGGTTCCAGTCGGTGAACCCCGCGGTGATCCTCATCTTCGCGCCGGTCTTCGCCTGGCTCTGGCTCTGGCTGGGCAAGAAGGGGTGGGAGCCGTCCACCGCGCTCAAGATGGTGATCGGCCTCACGCTGCTCGGGCTCGGCTTCGTCTTCCTGGTGATCGGCGGCGGCAAGGCGGACAGCGGAGTGATGGTGAGCCCCCTGTGGCTCGTCGCCGCCTTCACCTTCCACACCTGGGGCGAGCTCTGTCTCTCGCCGGTGGGTCTCTCGTACGTGACGAAGGTCGCGCCCGTGCGCTTCGCCTCGCTCCTCATGGGCGTCTGGTTCCTCGCCAACGGCGTCGCCGACAAGATCGCCGGCTGGCTCGCGAGCTTCACGCCCACGG
>DATCXR010000012.1:0-4848 GCA_036565685.1 Gemmatimonadaceae bacterium | reverse complement strand
GAGCCGGTGGAGGACGCGCACGGTCTATTTGCCACGTTCATCCCTCGCGCCACGCTGCCCTTCCGCTACCGCCTGCGCTTTCGCTTCCCCGACGGTGCCGTTTGGGAGCGCGGCGATCCCTACCGCTTCCTCCCCACCGTGGGCGAGCTCGATCTTCACCTCTTCAACGAGGGGACGCACCGCCGGCTCTGGCGGATGATGGGCGCGCACGCTCAGACGGTGGATGGCGAGCGCGGCGCAGGGTTCACCGTGTGGGCACCCAACGCCCGGCGCGTCAGCGTGGTGGGCGACTTCGACGCCTGGGATGGACGCCTACTTCCCATGCGCTCGCTCGGTGCATCCGGTGTATGGGAGCTCTTCGTGCCCGGAGTGGAGCCGGGCTCGCTCTACAAGTTCGAGATCCTCACGCGCGAGGGCTCGATAAGAGTGAAGACCGATCCCTACGCGCGCGCGATGGAGGTGCCGCCCGACACCGCGTCGCGCGTAGTCTCGCCCGACGACTATCACTGGGGCGATGCGGCGTGGATCGAGGAGCGCGCCCAACGTGATGCGGCGCGCGAGCCGATGGCGATCTACGAGGCGCACCTCGGCTCGTGGATGCGCGTCCCCGAGGAAGGCGGCCGCTCGCTCACCTACAGGGAGATCGCGCCGCGAATGGTGGAGCACGTCAAGCGACTCGGCTTCACGCACGTGGAGCTCCTCCCGATCATGGAGCACCCCTTCGCCGGATCGTGGGGATACCAGGTGACCGGCTACTACGCGCCCACCGCGCGCTACGGTACGCCCGACGACTTCCGCTTCTTCGTGGACTATTGCCACCAGGCGGGGATCGGCGTGATCCTCGACTGGGTGCCGGCGCATTTTCCGAAGGATGACTTCGCGCTCCGCCGCTTCGACGGCACCGCGCTCTACGAGCACGAGGACCCGCGGCTCGGCGAGCACCCCGACTGGGGGACGCTCATCTTCAACTACGGGCGCGCCGAGGTTCGCAACTTCCTCCTCGCGAACGCGCTCTACTGGCTCCTCGAGTTCCACGTGGACGGGCTTCGCGTGGACGCGGTGGCGTCGATGCTCTACCTCGATTACAGCCGCAAGGCGGGCGAGTGGCTGCGCAACCGCTACGGCGGCCGCGAGAACCTCGAGGCGATGGACTTCCTGCGCATCATGAACGAGCAGACCCACCAGGAGGCGCCCGGGTGCATCACCGTCGCCGAGGAGTCCACGGCGTGGCCCGGCGTCACCACGCCGGTTTCGGACGGCGGGCTCGGGTTCTCGTTCAAGTGGAACATGGGATGGATGCACGACACGCTGCAGTACTTCTCGCTCGACCCCGTGTACCGCTCGCACCATCAGGGGCAGCTCACCTTCGCGATGATCTACGAGTACAGCGAGCGCTTCATCATGCCGCTGTCGCACGACGAAGTAGTGCACATGAAGCGCTCGCTCCTCGACAAGATGCCGGGCGACGTCTGGCAGAAGCTCGCGAATCTTCGACTGCTCCTCGCGTACATGTACACGCGGCCGGGGAAGAAGCTGCTCTTCATGGGAAGCGAGCTCGCGCCGTGGAACGAGTGGAACCACGACAGCAGCATCGACTGGCATCTGCGCGACGATCCGCAGCACGCCGCCTTCGAGCGCTTCGTGGGATGCCTCGGCGCGCTCTACCTGGAGCATCCGGCGCTCTGGCGGATGGACCACGAGCACCAGGGCTTCCAGTGGATAGACGCTGCCGACGAGCAGAACTCCGTGGTGTCGTACGTGCGGCGTGGGGGCGGCGAGCAGCTCGTCGTCGCACTCAACCTCACGCCCGTTCCGCGCGAGCACTATCGCATCGGCGCGCCGGAGGCGGGGGAGTACACGCGGATCTTCTCGAGCGACGACCCACGCTTCGGCGGGAGCGGGTTGGGTGGCGCCGAGCGGGTGAAGGCCGACCCGTCGCCCTTCCACGGATATCCGCAGTCGGTGGAGCTCACGCTCCCTCCGCTCGGCGCTCTCGTTCTCGCGCCGGTGAAGGGGGAAGGGGGAGGGAGCACGCGCATGACAGCGGGTGAAGACGAGGGGAAGAGCAGGGAGGGAAGCGCATAGCGCGATCGCATGTCGCACGACACGTCGTTGCGCGCGCTCGCCGAGCGGCTCGGGATCTTGTCGTCGTACCTGTCGCAGGACGGTAGCCAGCTTCGTTCGACATCGGACGAAACGCGGGTGGCGATCCTGGCGGCCATGGGCTACGACGCATCCAGCGAAGCGCGCGCGCGTGCACTGCTGGCGGAGTGGAGTGAGCGAGCGGCGGAGCGGGTGGCGGAGCCGGTGCGCGTGGTGCGCGAGCGGGAGTTGCGGGAGGCGGAACCCGGCGGGCTTCGGTTTCGGGTGCCCGAGTCGTGGGGGGTGCGCGCGGGCGAGAAGGTGGAGTATGCGCTCGCGATCGGCGTCTCGACTCGCGATGGCGCGGCGGTCGCCGGAGAGAGCGGCGTTTTCGCCGTCGCGCTCACGCCGCCGCCAACTCCGGGCTACTACGAGCTGCGCATCACCATCTCCGCGCGCGGCCGGAGGAGCGACGCGCGGCAGCGACTCATCGTGGTGCCCGAACGGTGCGTGACGCCCGAGCGGCGCGGCGTGGTGCCCGAACGGTGCGTGACGCCCGAGCGGCGCGGCTTCGGAATCATTGCCAACCTCTACTCCATCCGCGGGGCGCGGAGCTGGGGAGTGGGCGATCTCACCGACCTGGCCGAGCTCGCGCGGTGGAGCGGTTCGCGCGGGGCGGAATTCGTGGGCGTGAATCCGCTCCATGCTCTGCGCACGATCGGTGGCGAAGTATCTCCGTACAGCCCTGTGAGCCGGCTGTATCGGAATCCCGCATATCTCGATGTGGAGGCCATCCCCGAGCTCGCGGGTTGCGACGAGGCGCGGAGCATCCTCTCGCGCGAGTCGGTTCAGGCGGACCTCCGCCGGTTGCGCGCGAGTGACCGTGTGGAGTACGAGCGCAGAGCTCGGCTCGCCCGGCCGATCCTCGAGGCGCTGCACCGCTGCTTCGTGTCGCGGCGGGCAATCATATCCTCGGCGTCACAGCCGGAGGCCGACGGGCGTAATCGCACCGCCGCGGATTATCCAGATGGCACCGCCGCGGATTATCCAAACGGCACCGCCGCGGATTATCCAAACGGCGCCGACGCGGATTATCCAAACGGCGCCGACGCCGAGCATCGTAATCGCGCCGAGTCCGAGCATCGTAATCGCGCCGACGCGGAGCCTCATGATCGTACCGATGCGGAGCATCGAAATCACGCGTACGAAGCCTACCTGAAACGCGAGGGTCCCGCGCTCGAGCGCTTCGCAACCTTCACAGCGCTCGACGAACACTTCGCCCGCGACAGTGGAAGGCCACTTCCATGGCAGCAATGGCCCACTGAATATCGGACGCCCGATTCCCAGGCCGTCGCTGCGTTCGCCCGCTCCCACCCGATGGAGGTGGACTTCCACCGCTGGATCCAGTTCGAGCTCGACCGGCAGCTCGGCGATGCCGCGGCCGCCGGGGCCGGCGCGGGGCTCGCGATCGGATTGTATCAGGACCTCGCCGTGGCGAGCGCGCCGTTCGGGAGCGACGTCTGGGCGAGCCCCCTGATCCACGCCAGTGGCGTCAGTATTGGCGCACCACCGGATAACTATTCAGCCACCGGGCAGAATTGGGGCCTCACGCCGCTCGACCCACACCGGTTGTTCGACGACGGCTACCGCTTCTGGACCGCGCTCGTTCGATCCGCGCTCCGGCACGCGGGCGCCATCCGCATCGACCACATCCTGGGGCTCTTCCGCCAGTTCTGGATCCCGGATGGAATGAGCGGTACCATGGGCGCGTACGTCCGCTTCCCCACCCACGACCTCATGGGCATCCTCGCCCTCGAGAGCGCACTGCACCAGGCGGTGATCGTCGGCGAGGACCTGGGCACGGTCCCACCCGAGGTCCCCGGCATCCTCCGCGAGTGGGGAATCCTCGGAACGCGCGTGATGCTCTTCGAACGCGAGCGCGACGGCACCTTCCGGCCGGCCGCGAGCTACGAACCGCTCTCCCTCACCACCGCCGACACGCACGACCTCCCCACGCTCGCCGGCTTCTGGGAGGGGAGGGACATTTCCCTGGCAGCCAAACTGGGCCGTCTGGAAGACGCCGATGCCGAAAGCGCGGCATTACGCACCCGTCAAAATGACCGCAGACTTCTGGCAGATCGACTGATCGCCGACGGCGCTTTGAAGATGGACGAGGCGTCCGCGAGCACCGGGAGTACGCCCGGAAGCTCGGAAGCATCACCTGCTTCCGTCGGAAAGCCAGATTCGCTCCCCGATGCCACCGGGATCGTGAACGCCGTCCACCGCTTCCTCTGCTCCACGCCCGCCGTCCTGGTTGGTATCTCGCTCGACGATCTCGCCGGCGAAGTCGAACCCGTCAACATCCCCGGAATCACCGCCGAGCACTTCGCCAGCTGGACGCGACGGATGCGCACACCGCTCCCGGAGCTCATACGGGGTCAGACCCTCGATTGCGAGCGGACCAGACCATAGCTGGACCACGGCCACGCCCCATCGAAATTGCACTTGACTCGGTCCGCGTAGAATCGGTGCCTGGCTCGGGCGCATCCAGCCAAACTGCGCACACTTGGTTCATCGCGGCTGGGTGAGCGTGTAGCGAAGAACGGTTCATCGCGCGGACCTGCGGAGGCGGAGGTCGCGGAGATTAACTGAGAGGACGCGGAGAACGTCCTTCGGCAGCAGGCATCGCGATCGTGAGACTGGCTGTGTCGCGAAAGAAAGCTCCCCTCGGTAAGGAACGCGGAGAACGCGGAGGAGCGCGGAGAA
>DATCXR010000009.1:0-12020 GCA_036565685.1 Gemmatimonadaceae bacterium | reverse complement strand
ACCGTCGGAGAGCTTCAGCTCCAACTCGCCGGGAGTGGCCGACACGAAGATCGCCTTGGGCGTGAGGGCGAGAAACTCGTCGAACATGAGTGGTCGGTTGTCGAGCGCGCTCGGGAGGCGGAAGCCATAATCCACGAGCGTGAGCTTCCGCGCGCGGTCCCCGTTGTACATCCCGCCGATCTGCGGAAGCGTCACGTGCGACTCGTCGACCACCACCAGCAGATCCTCGGGGAAGTAGTCGAAGAGACATGCCGGGCGCTCGCCAGCCTGGCGACCAGATAGAGGGCGCGAATAGTTCTCGATCCCGGCGCACGTGCCGATCTCGAGCATCATCTCGATATCGAAGTTCGTACGCGAATCTAGCCGCTGGGCCTCGAGCAGCTTCCCATCGGCGCGCAGCACGCTCAGGCGCTCCTCGAGCTCCGTGCGGATGAGCCCCACCGCGCGCTCGAGCGTGGCCCGAGAAGTGACGAAGTGTTTGGCCGGATAGATGGCCGTCCGCGCGAGCTCGGCCATGGTCTCTCCGGTGAGCGCATCGATCTTGGTGATGCGCTCGACCTCGTCGCCCCACATCTCGAGGCGCACACCCTGCTCCTCGTATGCGGGGAGGATCTCCACCGTGTCGCCGCGCACCCTGAAGGTGCCGCGCTCGAAGGCAACGTCGTTCCGCGAGTACTGGATGCCCACGAGCGCGCGCAGGATCTCGTCGCGCGGCCGCGTCTCGCCGCGCTCGATCTGCACCATTCGCTGGCGGTACTCCACCGGGTCACCGAGCCCGTAGATGGCGGATACGGTGGCGACGATGATCACATCGTCGCGCTCCATGAGACTGGATGTAGCGCGGAGGCGGAGTCGGTCGATGTCCTCGTTGATCGACGCGTCCTTCTCGATGTAAGTATCGGTGGACGGGACGTACGCCTCGGGTTGGTAGTAGTCGTAGTACGAGATGAAGTACTCGACCGCGTTGTTCGGGAAGAAGCCCTTGAGCTCCCCGTACAGCTGCGCCGCGAGCGTCTTGTTGTGCGAGAGCACGAGGGTCGGGCGGCCGTGGGCCTTGATGACGTTGGCGATCGTCATCGTCTTGCCCGAGCCGGTCACGCCGAGGAGCGTCTGGAAGCGATCGCCCCGCTCGAGACCCTCCGAGAGCTCGGTGATGGCCCGGGGTTGGTCGCCGGCCGGGGCGAAGGGGGCTCTGAGGTCGAATTCGGCTCGAGGCATGGGTGAAATATAACGGTTCGAGCCGGTTTTTGTTCGGTGATCCCGGCGGAGCGGTGGGCGCGGCCCTACTCGCCCGGTCCCAGGCGCTCCCGGCGCGCGACGTCGGTTATCCCCTTCACGCGCCGTACCCCCCGGATGACCTTCCTGAGGTGGCTGAGGTTCTCGACCTCCACCAGGATCGACCCGGACACGCCGCCGTCACCGCTCCGCAGCTCCATGCTCTTGATGTCGGTCCCGGCACTGGTGACAGCCTCGGCCACGTCGCCGTACAGCCCGCGGCGATCGGCCCCTTCTATGGCCAGCCGCACGAGGAAGATCTCCCCTTCCATCTCCTGCCAGTCGATGTCCAGACGACGCTCCGGCTCGTGCGAGAGGAGAAGGACGTTGGGGCAGTCGCTGCGGTGGATGCTCACCCCCCGGCCACGGGTGACGTAGCCCACCACCGGATCACCCGGCACAGGCTGGCAGCACTGGGAGTAGCGCACCATGAGCCCATCCACGCCCTGGATGCGCACCCCCTTCGGCGCCCCGCGCATCCGCTGCACGAGCCGCTCGAAGGCGCTGGTGCGGGCAGGCGCCTCCGTCGCCGCCTCGATCTCCGGGAAGAGCGCCCGCAGCGCCTGCGCCACGTGCACATCTCCCTGGCCTATGGAGGCGATGAGGTGCTTGGAATCGTTGAGGTTGAGCTCCTTCGCCGCGGCGGTGAGCGCCGCCTCGTCGGGCTTCGCCAGGCTGCGGCGGCGCAACTCGCGGTCGAGCATCTCCCTTCCCAACCGCGCCGAGGTGCTCTGCTCTTCCTGCCTTATCCACTGGCGGATCTTGTGACGCGAGCGACCGGTGCGCACGTGCGAGAGCCAGTCGCGGCTCGGGCGAGCGCTCGGCGACGTTATGATCTCGACCGTGTCGGAGTTCTTTAGCTGCCGTGACAGCGGCGCGATGCGGCCGTTGACGCGCGCACCCTGACAGTGAAGGCCCACTTCGGTGTGCACCGCGAAGGCGAAGTCGATCGGCGTGGCTCCCTTGGGGAGCTGCATGACGTCGCCCGTCGGCGTGAAGACGAAGATCTCGTCCTGGTAGAGGTCGAGCTTGAGGAATTCGAGGAACTCGTCGGGCGTCTTGGCGTCGAGCTGCAGCTCGAGCACCTGCCGGAACCAGCCGAGCGCGCGATCGAGCTCGTCGGCGCTCTTGGCGTTCTCCTTGTAGAGCCAGTGCGCCGCGATACCGTACTCCGCGGTGCGATGCATATCGAAGGTGCGGATCTGCACCTCGAAGAGCTGGCGGCCCGGGCCGAACACGGTGGTGTGGAGCGACTGGTAACCGTTCGACTTGGGCTGTGCTATGTAATCCTTGATCCGCTCCTGCAGGGGCGTCCAGCCATCGTGGATGACGCCGAGTGCGTGGTAGCAGTCGGGCACGCTGTTGACGAGCACGCGGATGGCGAGGAGGTCGTAGATCTCCTCGTACGGCTTCTCGCGCTGCTTCATCTTCTTATAGATCGACCAGAGGTGCTTCGGTCGCCCCGTGACGTCGAACTGCTGGATCGTCGCGCGCTGCAGCTCCTTCTCCAGCGGCTGCGCCATCTGCGCGATGAGGCGCTCGCGCTCGCCGCGCTTCTGCGCCACGAGCCGTGCCAGCTTGCGGTACTCCAGCGGCTCGAGGTGCTTGAAGGCGAGGTCCTCGAGCTCCCACCGCATCCGCGCCATACCGAAGCGGTGCGCGAGCGGCGCGTACAGGTCCATCGTCTCCTGCGCGATGCGACGCCGCTTGTCCTCGGGGAGGTAGTCGAGCGTGCGCATGTTGTGCAGGCGGTCTGCCAGCTTGATGAGGATCACCCGCACGTCCTTCGCCACCGAGAGGAGGAGCTTCCGGTAATTCTCCACCTGACGCTCCTGCCGCGAGCGGAAGGAGATGTTACCGATCTTGGTGACGCCGTCCACGATCTGGGCGATCTCTCTGCCGAACTCGCGCTCGATGTCCGCGACGGTGACCGACGTATCTTCGACCACATCGTGGATCAGTCCGCTGGCGATCGTGACCGAGTCCAGGTGCAGGTCGGCGAGGATCTTGGCTACCTCGACACAGTGCGAAACGTAGTCATCCCCGGAGGAGCGCTTCTGCCCGAGGTGGGCCTGCTGGCCGAAGCGGAAGGCGCGCGTGAGCAGATCGGTATCGAGCCGCTCGAGGAGCGGATCGTCGCCGAGATTCCAACCGGGAATGACCGTGTTCAGCGCTGGTGCGGTCACAACAGTCCTGCCTCCGCAAAGCTGGTATAACGTCCGCGACCGATGATCACATGGTCGTGCACTGGAATATCGAGCAGTCTCCCCGCGCCGACCAGCTGTTCGGTCACCAGCCGATCGTCCGACGAGGGCGTCGGGTCGCCGCTCGGGTGGTTGTGCACGAGGATGATCGCCGCGGCGCGCTCGGCTATCGCCTCCCGAAAGACTTCCCGGGGGTGGACCAGCGAGGAGTTCAGGATGCCGCGGGTCACGGTGATGTCGCGCTCCATGCGGTGCTGGGAGTCCAGCACCGCGACGTGGAACTCCTCCGCGGGAAGATCCTGCAGCCGGTCGGCATAGACCGTGTAGACCTCTCGTGGTGACCGCAATGGAGCGCCCTCGTCTCGCGATTCCGCGGACATACGCTTTCCCAGCTCGAGTGCGGCGTGGACGATCACTGCGCGTGCCTTCCCTACCCCGCGCATCGCCGTCAGCGTCGCCACGGGTTCGGATGCGATCCGACGCAGCGAACCACCCGACCTCTCGAGCATCTCCTGCCCCACACTGAGAGCCGAACGCCCGCTCGATCCCGAACCGAGAACGATGGCGAGCAGCTCGCTCACGCTCAATGTATGCGCGCCCAGAGTCCGGAGCCGCTCGCGCGGCCTCTCGGATCTGGGCATCTCTCTAATACTTAATGTCTTTCCGGGTTCCGGACCAGCTGCGATGGACACTATAGACCTCCGGGTGCGGGTGACAGCTAACGGTACCCGCACCCGGAGCCAGGTGCGACATCGCTTCAGCGCACCTTTTTACACTGTAGCTCCGTGGCACTTCTTGTACTTCTTCCCGGAGCCGCAGGGACAGGGATCGTTGCGTCCCACGTGCGACCAGTCCACGTTGACCGGCGCCTCCTGGGTGAGCGTGCGCGTTCTCCCGGCGCCCACCACCGTGGGCTCCGGCTTCCGCGCGGTGCGCTTCGACGGCACCGGCGGCTCCTCTTCCGGTCCACTGTCCACCACGCCGTTCCCGCCCTCGGGCTCCTCGGGACGTACGTCCTCCAGCACGCCGAGCGCGTTGTAGCGCTTCGTCGGGCGCGTTCCACCAGCTCCGACGGGCGAGCCCCCGCGCGGAGCGCGCGCGCCGCCGCCGGCACCATCACCGCCCTGGGGCGGGAGCGGGGGCGGCTCGAAGACGAGCTGCACGCGCAGGAAGCGCTCGGTGAAGGTGTTGTACACGTCCGCCATGAGATCGACGAACATGTTGTACGCTTCCTTCTTGTACTCGATGAGCGGATCGGTCTGGCCCCACGACCGGTAGTGAATCGCCGCGCGTAGCTGGTCGAGATCGTAGAGGTGGTCCTTCCACTTCTCGTCCAGCACCTGAAGCATCACCAGCGAGAGGAGGCGGTCGGAGTACTCGTTGAGACTCGTGAGCTTCGCGTTGAACGCCGCGCGCCCTACAGCCTGCGCGTCTTCCTGCGCCTCCTCCACCGTGTCGGGCCGCTCCCCGGCGCCCTCCTCGAACTCCGGGATGATGAGGAGGTAGTGCATCAGCAGCTCCTGCCTGAGGAGCGCGAAATCCCAGTCTTCCGAGGTCTCGAAGCCCTCGAGGCCCTGCTCCACCCTCTTCCCGATGGCCTTCTCGACCATCTTGAGCGCCTCGCCCTTCAACTCCTCGCCGCCTTCGAGCGCGAACGAGCGGAGCGAGTAGATCACTTCGCGCTGCTGGTTCATCACGTCGTCGTACTCGAGGAGCCGCTTGCGCTGCTCGAAGTTCTGCAGCTCCACGCGCTTCTGCGCCTGCTCGATGGAGCGCGTGATGAGCGGGTGTGTGAGCACCTCCCCCTCCTGCGCGCCCATCCGGTCCATGAGCTTGGCGATGCGCTCCGACCCGAAGATTCTCATGAGATCATCTTCGAGGGAGAGGAAGAACTGCGAAGCGCCCGGATCGCCCTGACGTCCGGCGCGGCCGCGCAGCTGCCGATCGATGCGCCGTGACTCGTGGCGCTCGGACCCGACGATGTGGAGACCACCGATCTCCTCGATCTCCTTCAACTTGCCATCGGGGTCTTCCACCTCCGACGGCTGCGACTCCGTGACGCCAAGGCCGAGCTTGATGTCGGTTCCGCGGCCGGCCATGTTCGTCGCGATCGTCACCGCGCCGGGCTGCCCTGCCTCGGCCACGATCTCCGCCTCGCGCTGGTGGTACTTGGCGTTCAGCACGTTGTGCTTGATACCGGCGCGCTGGAACATGCGCGAGAGCGTCTCCGACACGTCCACGTTGACCGTACCGACGAGCACCGGGAAGCCGAGCTTGTTGAGACGCTCGGTCTCGGCGAGGATGGCAGCGTACTTCTCGCGGCGAGTCTTGTAGATCAGATCCTGACGGTCGTCGCGGATGACCGGCTTGTTGGTTGGGATGACGGAGACTTCGAGACGGTAGATCTGGTGAAACTCGGTCTCTTCCGTCTCGGCCGTACCCGTCATGCCCGCCAGCTTTTCGTACAAGCGGAAGTAGTTCTGGATGGTGATGGTGGCGAGCGTCTGGGTCTCGCCCTTCACCTGGACTCCCTCCTTCGCTTCCACGGCCTGGTGCAATCCCTCCGACCAGCGCCGACCCGGCATGGTGCGCCCGGTGAACTCGTCGACGATCAGCACCTGGCCTTCCTGCACCACGTAGTTGACGTCCTTCTCGTAAAGCGCGTGCGCCCTCAGAAGCTGGTGCACGATGTTGAGCTTCTCGCTCTTGAGTGCGTACTCGCGCTCCAGCTCCGCGCGGGCCTCGAGCTTCTGCTGCGGCTCCATGTCCGGATCACGCTCGATGGCGTGCACCGCCTCGGAAATGTCGGGAAGGACGAATGCATCCCGATCGTCTGGGGCGAGGAAATCCACGCCACGGTCGGTGAGGTGCACGGTGTGGTTCTTCTCATCGAGCACGTAGAGGAGCTGCTCCTCGACGTCACGGAACTGCTGACGGCTGGCAGGCTGCCGGCGGTCAGCGATGTGCTCGAGCTCCATCTTCTGGACGGCCTGCTTGTTCCCCTGCTCCTGGAGGAGCTTGAGGAGGCGCTTGTTCTTCGGAGCGCCGAGCCGTGCCTGGTACATCCGCATGGCGGCGTCGCGGTCTTCACCCTTCTCGAGCAGCGCCTCCGCTTCGGCCACCAGGCGGTTGGCTTCCTCGGTCTGCTTGCGGACCAGACGTCCAACCGCGGTATTGTGCTCGCGGTACGCGGCATCGCCCTCGTTCCCCACCGGGCCCGAGATGATGAGCGGCGTACGGGCTTCGTCGATGAGCACCGAGTCCACCTCGTCCACGATCGCGTACCAGTGCGGGCGCTGCACCCGCTGGTCGAGCTGCACGACCATGTTGTCGCGCAGGTAGTCGAAGCCGAACTCGTTGTTGGTGCCGTAGGTGATGTCGCACAGATACGCCTGACGGCGCTCCGGCGTGCCCGGCTCGGAGTCGTCGATGCAGCCTACGGTGAGGCCGAGATAGGTGTAGATGTACCCCATCCACTGCGCGTCACGGCGCGCCAGGTAGGAGTTCACCGTCACGAGGTGCGCGCCGCGTCCCGCAAGCGCGTTCAGATAGAGCGGAAGGGTGGCTACGAGCGTCTTTCCTTCACCGGTGGCCATCTCCGCGATCCGGCCAAGGTGCAGCTGAATACCGCCGATCAGCTGCACGTCGTAGTGGATCATGTTCCAATCCATCTCGTGCCCGGTCACCGTGATCGTCTGCCCCATGAGCCGGCGGGCCGCTTCGCGTACGGTGGCGAACGCCTCGGGGAGGATCTCATCGAGGATCTCCGCGATCTCCTCGCGGAGCTCGCCCTCCACGCCTCCGCGTCCGTCCTTCCCGCTGAGCTCGTCGTCGATCCTGTCGCGCTCTTCCGGGTCGGCCGTCTGCTTCTTGAGCTCCTTCAGCTCGGCGGCCTTCGCCTCGAGCTCGGCGGTCCGCTCGCGGATGATACCGCGCAGCTTGTCCGTCTGGCCGCGGAGCTCGTCGTCGGAAACGTCGTGGAGACGCTCGTATTCCGCGTTGATCGCGGCCACGATCGGCTGCACACGCTTCAATTCGCGGTCGTGTCGTGTACCGAAAATGGATGTGAGTATTGGCTTCAGCATGTCGTTCCTCTATGTCTGTACAGGCCGGCCGACTCGATGAATCCGGCGACGGCTTCAGTCACGAATCCGTGGATGCTCTTCCCGGCCAGTACACGCGCGCGGATCTCGGTGGACGAGATCTCGATGCGGCGCGTTGCGATTCGCGTGAGCGGCACCCGTCCCGGGTCGCCACCCCCGTCGCTCTCGCCCGACGTCCGCGCCAGCACGACGACCTCGGCGAGCTCCGCGATACGCCCCGCGTCTCGCCAGGTGGCGATCTCGCCAGCCAGATCCTCGCCGATCAGCAGGAAACGCCGCGCTCCCGGATCTCTCGATGCGAGCACGCCGAGCGTCTCGACAGTGAAAGATAACCCCTTCCGGTCGATTTCCACGGGGTCGGTGGCGAAGCGGGAGTCGCCGGCGATCATCAACTCGACCATCGTGAGGCGCTGCGCCGCCGACGCCTGCACCTCGTTCTGCTTGAAGGGCTGTACCGCGGCGGGGACGAACAGAAGACGATCCAGCTCGAGCAGCTCGAAAGCGTCGCTCGCCGCGAGCAGGTGTCCGACGTGCGGCGGGTCGAAGGTTCCGCCGAAGATTCCCAGTCGCACTCCCCGTCAGGGTCGGGGCGCGTGTGCCGTCGGTTGCGACAGCTGCGCCGAGGGCACCACCGTGGAATCCGCGTGCAGCGGCGCGGGGACCGATGCGCACGCCTCCTTCACCTCGGCGTTGCTGGCGTACTTCTCGCGAAGCGTGGAGCAGGTTTCGGCTATCTCCTCCTTGTAGCCGATCTTGCCGTACGCCTCCACGAGGCGGAGCAGCGCCATCCTCGCGTGCTCGGTTCCGGGGTAACCGGTGGCGACATCGTGGAAGTAGATGATCGCCGAGTCGTACGCCTTGCGCTTGAGGTAGAACATTCCCGCGTCGTAGCCCTTGATGGCGAACCATTCGTCGAGCTTGTCTATCTCCGCCCTCGCCCGGTCCACGAGTGGAGAGTCGGGATACGCGGCGAGGAAGCTCTGGAGCGTGGCGAGCGCGGTCTGACCGTAGTCGGAATCGAGCGACGGTTTCCGCCAGAGTTTCGAGTACGACATCCCCGCGTCGAAGGTGGCCACGGCGGCGAGGGTGTCTTCCGGGAAGCTCTCGGGGATCCGGGAGTACGCCTGCGCGGCGAGTATGTACTCGCGGCGTCCCGTATGGGCCTCGCCCAGGTAGTAGTAGGCCTGCGGGAGGAGCGGATCGCGCGCAGGGAGCTGCGTGGTGAGCCGCTGAAAGCCGTTCACGGCGTTGTCCCACTTGTGCTCTTTGAGCTGCGCCAGCGATGCCTGGAAGAGTGCGTCGTTAGAACGAAAGTTCGCCGCGACGAACCTGTTACGATGACACCCCGCCAGCAGCGCGAGCACGGCGATCAGAGTGATGATATGGCGCTTGTTAGCGGGCACGGACATGACCGTTATGATACCCGTGATTGCTTGGTCGGTTCACGAGCGCGTCGCGGACGCGCGACGTGCATCTGGATGGCTGCTCCGAGCGGAGGCGCGCTCAGACACGCTGCCCCAGCTGCTCGGAGCCGAGCGCACGGAAGTAGCGGATGGTTTCCTCGAGCCCCTCGCGGAGCGCGACCTTGGGCTCCCAGCCCAACATTCGGCGAGCGCGGGAGATATCCGGCTGCCGCACCTTGGGATCGTCCTGAGGGAGCGGCTTCTCCACGATCGGCGCGCTCGAACCGGTGAGCTCGAGGACCAGCTCCGCGAGCTGGCGCACGGTGAACTCGATCGGGTTGCCGATGTTGGTCGGGCTGCAGTCGCCCGACATGAAGAGCCGGTAGATCCCCTCCACTTCGTCCGAAACGTAACAGAAGCTGCGCGTCTGCGATCCGTCGCCGTAAACGGTGAGCGGCTCGCCGTTGAGGGCTTGCACGATGAAGTTGGACACGACGCGACCGTCGCGCGGCCGCATCCTGGGACCGTATGTGTTGAAGATCCTGACGATCCGCGTGTCGACATCGTGGTAGCGGTGGTAGGCCATCGTCATCGCCTCGGCGAAGCGCTTGGCCTCATCATAGACACCGCGCGGGCCCACAGGGTTCACGTTTCCCCAGTATCCCTCGGGCTGCGGGTGCACGAGAGGGTCACCGTACACCTCGGACGTCGAGGCGAGGAAGAAGCGGGCTCCCTTGGCCTTCGCCAGACCGAGCGCGTTGTGCGTCCCGAGCGCTCCCACCTTCAGCGTGGGGATGGGAAGCTCCAGATAGTCTATCGGACTCGCCGGCGACGCGAAGTGGAGCACGCCGTCCAGCTCACCGGGGATGTACGTGAAGGTGGAGATGTTGTGACGGAAGAACTCGAACGACGGGTTCCCGGTGAGGTGCGCGATGTTGTCGGGATGGCCCGTGATGAAATTGTCGAGCCCCGCGACGCGATGCCCGTCGGCGAGGAAGCGATCGACCAGGTGCGATCCGAGGAAACCCGCGGCCCCCGTTATGAGTACTCTCACGCGTTCGCTCCGGCCCTGCCTATGGACAGGTAGGTGAAGCCCAGCGCGCCGAGCTTCGCCGGATCGTACAGGTTGCGGCCATCGATCAGTACGGGTCGCCTGAGCGCCGTGTGGATGCGTTTGAAATCGGGGTGCCGGTACTCGTTCCAGTCGGTCACCACGATCAGCGCATCGGCGCCGTCGATCGCGTCGTAGTTGGTTTCGGCGTAGGTGATCCGGTCGCCAAGCCGGCGCTTCGCCTCGTTCATCGCCACCGGATCGTGGGCCACCACGTGCGCGCCGGCCTCCAGCAGATCGTCGATCAGCGCGAGCGCCGGTGCCTCGCGCATGTCGTCCGTCTGTGGCTTGAAGGCGAGCCCCCACACCGCGACACGCGCCCCCTTCACACCGCCGTCGAGCGCCTGCTGGAGCTTCTCGAAGAGTCGATGCTTCTGCCGATCGTTCGCGGCCTCCACGGCTTCGAGGACGAAGAGCGGCGCGCCGCGCTCTCTCGCAGTCCGCAGCAGCGCCTTCACGTCCTTGGGGAAGCACGAGCCGCCGTAGCCAGGACCGGGGAAGAGGAACGATGCTCCGATCCGGTTATCGCTTCCCACGCCCTTGCGCACGTGGTCGACATCGGCGCCCACCTTCTCACAGAGGTACGCGATCTCGTTCATGAAGGAGATGCGCGTCGCGAGCATCGCGTTGGCGGCGTACTTGGTCATCTCCGCGGAGGGGATGTCCATGAAGATGATCGGCTTTCCGGTACGCACGAACGGAGCGTACAGCTCCGCCATGACCGATCGCGCGTGGTCTGTTTCCACCCCGAGCACGACGCGGTCGGGGCGCATGAAGTCCTCGACCGCAGCACCCTCCTTGAGGAACTCGGGGTTACTGCACATGTGGAAGGGAAAGCGGGCATTGCGCGCCACTGCGGCCGCCGCCTTCGCCGCCGTGCCCACTGGCACGGTGGACTTGGTCACGATCACCATCTCCCGCTGCATGTGCTCGCCGATCTTCTCCGCCACCGCGAGCACGTGCCGCAGGTCGGCCGACCCATCCTCGTCCGGCGGAGTGCCCACGGCGATGAACGCTACCTCCGATGTCGAGATCGCCGCGCCCACGTCCGTGGTGAACGAGAGGCGCTTCTGCGCCTGGTTGCGCTCCACGAGACCCTCGAGACCCGGCTCGTAGATGGGGAGCACGTTCTGTTCGAGCCCCTCGATCTTGCGCTCGTCGACATCGGCACAGATGACGTCATTCCCGGTTTCCGCCAGGCACGCGCCAACCACGAGCCCGACGTATCCCGTTCCAACTACTGTAATTCGCAAGTGCGGCGGTCGATTAGGTGTTCAGGGGAGAAGAAGCGCGTCCAGCCAGTGAAGCTATCCAGCGCCCGGGGATCGGGCAATATACAGCGCAGAGCCCGGGACGGAGACCGTGTCACCGGTCTCCGTCCCGGGCTCTGCGCCCGGACGGCTAGCACGGATACGAGATTCGCGCCGGGTGGCGCTCAGGTGGAGGTCAGCCCCTCCTCCCTCGCCGCGGTCTTCGCCGTGCTCTGGGCCTGGTCTACCACGCGTTCGACCACGTTCTCGACCTTGTCCCTGGTGTCTTCCACCATCTCGCGCGTCCTTTCCGCGAGCCTGTCGCGCGCACCGCCCATCAGCTCGTCCTCCTTTCGCGTCTCCGGGATGGCCAGTCCGGCGGCCATCCCGAGCGTCAGCGCCGCCGCGCCCATGGCAAGCGGGTTCTCGAAGAACTGATCCTCGAGCCGGCGCGCCTGGTGGCGAGTCTGGTCGGCCACGTTCTCGGCGACACCCTGCGCCCGATCCGCCCACTCGCCCGCGGTCTGCTGCGCCTTGCTCGGCAGCTCGGACGCCTGATCGCGCGCGCGATCCATCGCGCTCTCTTCACCTTCGCCTTCGCCGGAGTACGAGCTGCGCCCCGCGTAGCCGGCACCGTAGTCGCTGCCAGTGTATCCTCGGTCGTAGTAGCCGCG
>DATCXR010000004.1:0-4079 GCA_036565685.1 Gemmatimonadaceae bacterium | reverse complement strand
ATCCACCGCGGGCCAGCGCACCAGCGTGTGCCGTCCTGCGGCCGCCCACGCGCTGTCCGCCGCCGACGCGGCTCCGCGCACCACGCGCACCACGGAGTCGTTCGCGACGATACCAGCCGCGGTCGCAGCAATCGCGAGCGGGTCGTTGGCGGCGGCGCGTATCGAGAGGCCCGGCGTGAGTGACATTGAATCGGCACCGGGGGCCACGCGGACTATGCGAATCCGCCCGGGCCAGAGCGCGCGGGCCGCGAGCGTGGCTCCGTCCACCTCACCGGCACGGAGCGGCGAGATGATCGCGAGCTCCAGGGAGTCGGCCCTCTCGCGCAGCGTCGAGGCCGCGCGCATTGCGGCGATCAGTGCCGGTGAGAGCCGACCCTCGCGCCCGGTGCGCGTGAGCCGCGCGGCCGAGTCGGCGGCTCCGCTTTCGATCACGCGCGCAGCGGAGTCGAAGACCACCAGCACATCGCCCGGCTCCAGGATCGCGCGAGCGCTGTCGCGCACCGCTTCGATCTGGCCCACCGCGCGGGAGACGTCGGCCAGTACGATGTGCGCCACGGCGCGCCGCTCCGGCGTGAGCACCGGCCGCCCCAGCGCCGCGCCTATGATGAGCGCGAGCAGAACGCGGAGGAGGAGAAGCGGCAGATCTTCCGGCAGCGGCGCGACGGTAGTGACGCGCACCGAGCTGGTGGGAACGAAGCGAACCGTTGGGAGTGGGCTCGATGCCGGCTGCCTGGTGACGATGAAGTGCAGCGCCACCGCGCCAGCGGCCACCGCGACGCCAAGGTAGAAGAAGATCGGGGCGAGAAAAGTCATCGCCGCGCCGCCGCCGCGCCGCCCGGGGTGATGATGCTTCGAATCGTGCGGCGAATCGCTTCGGCGCCGGGCACCGCCATGGAATACATGGCGCCCGCGTGGCGCCAGTCGCGCGCGAGCTGCTCGCGCCAGGCGGCGAAGCGGCGTAGATATTCCGCGCGCGCCGGGCGCGACATCGGCCGGCGAAAGGCCGGCTGCTCGGGGTCGGCCAGCAGCAGCTTCTTCGGGTCGGGATCCAACTCGCCCGCCGCCACTATATGAACCACGTACAGCTCTCCGCCGGCCGCTACGAACGTACGCCCGACCGCGAGCAGGTCATCCGCATCGCCGAGGAAGTCGGTGATGAGCGCGAGGCGCGCGCAGCGCCGCATGGCGGCGCGCGCCGCTGGCGCGAGGAGCTCGGATCCCGATGGAGCCAAATCCACCGCGTGCATCATCTCTTCGAGAACCGTGCGCCGGGTACGTGGCGCGACGGTGCGCGTGCCCGCCGGGTGCACGACCGTCATCCCCACCGGGTCGCCCTTCTGGCGTGCCACCTCGGCGAGGCCGATGCCGAGCTGCCGGGCGAGCTCCCATTTATCGTTCGCGGGCGCGGGGAACGCCATCGAGCCACTGGCGTCGAGCAGCAGCATCGTGGGGAGGATCGCGCGCTCCTGCGACAGGCGGATGTACACCCGGTCGGTCCGCGCCACGAGCTTCCAGTCGATCTTCTTCGGCTCGTCGCCCTGGCGATAAGGCCGGTGCTCCACGAATTCCGCGGTGGTGCCGCGCACGCGGGAGATGTGCGGCCCGGGTACCGCGCTGCTCACGCGGTGCAGCGCGGGCCATCCTATGCCGCGAACCGCGTCGAGCACCGGCGCGAAAGTGGCGAGCGACGACATCCTGCCTTTGGCGCTAGAGCGAGAGCGTGCTCGAAGGCGCCTTCACGTGCTCCAGCAGCGCGTCTATCACCTTCTCCGTGGTGATCCCCTCCGCCTCGGCGGCGAAGTTCACCAGCACGCGGTGACGCAGCACCGGGTGTGCGACACGCTGGATGTCCTTCGGTGCCACCGCGTGGCGGCCATCGAGAAGCGCGTGCGCCTTGGCGCCGAGAATGAGCGCCTGTCCGGCGCGCGGGCCCGCGCCCCAGCGCACGTACTGCTTCACGATCGGAGGCGCGTCGTCGCTGTCGGGCCGCGTGGCGCGCGCGAGGTCGGCCGCGTACTCGAGCGCCGGCTCCGCGGCGGGGAGTGAGCGCACGGTTCGCTGGAGCGAGAGCGTCTGCTCGCCATCGAGTACCGGCGTGAGCTCCGTCGCATCGAGCGCCGTGGTAGCGCGGAGAATCCCCACCTCTTCCTGCCGCGTGGGATAGCCTATGCGGATGTTGAAGAGGAAGCGGTCGAGCTGCGCTTCGGGGAGCGGGTAGGTTCCTTCCTGCTCGATAGGGTTCTGCGTGGCGAGCACGAAGAAAGGCTTCGGCAGAGGCATCGTCTCGCCAGCGGCCGTGACGTGCCGCTCCTGCATCGCCTCGAGGAGTGCGGCCTGCGTGCGGGGCGGAGTGCGGTTGATCTCGTCGGCCAGGATGATGTTGGAGAAGACCGGCCCGCGCACGAAGCGAAAGCGGCGGGCGCCGCTCGACGTGTCCTCCTCGAGGATCTCGGTGCCGGTGATATCGCTCGGCACCAGGTCGGGAGTGAACTGGATGCGTCGGAAGTCCAGTCGCATCGCCTCGGCGATGGAGCTGATCATCAGCGTCTTGGCGAGGCCGGGGACGCCCACGAGGAGCGCGTGCCCGCCGGCGAGCATCGCCATGAGCACCTCTTCCACCACGTGCTCCTGGCCCACGATGCGCTTGCCGATCTCGGTGCGGAGGCGGGCGGCGGCGGCGAGGAGCTCGCTGCGAGAGGAGGAACCGGTGGTTGCGGGCTTAGCGGAGTTCTTGCCTGAAGCCAGGGACTGCGTCGTCATTCAACCAGGGAGTGGCGGGTAAGGGCGGGCGGAGACCGCGGCGATTGCATAACGGCAACCGTTGCGGCCCTCTAGATGAGACAAGCTGGCGCGAGTGAACCCCTACTGGCCAGCTCCTGACCTGCTCGGTCAGGAGCTGGCCGCGCCCTGGGCGAATACGGCATCGATCAGCTGGTAGAGCCGGAGCTCACCGGAGCTCTCTCGCAGCAACGATTCGTCCACCACCACGCCGTTCCTGTCCACGAGAACGGCGCGCTCGAAGGGCGAGCGATTGGAGCTCGTGCGCCCAAACTGGTAGCGTTCGTCGTTCGGGTCATCGCGCTCGATGCGCCTCTCGTCCGGCTCCGGCAGACGATAGTAGTCAGTGTTGTGCACCGCCAGCGCGCCGGGGAGCCGACGCTCGTCGAGCCAGTGGCGGCGGAGCAGCTTCGCCTCCTCCTCGGGAGGGGGCGGCGCGACCTGCGACAGGTAGCCGTGCGTGCGCGCCACCAGCGTGATCTCGAGCTCGGGATACTTCGCGGCCAGCCGGTGCAGCGCGGCGTACGCTACGAAGCACTGCTGCGCGGCGCAGCGGCGCTGGTCGAGGAAAACCACCAGCGCCACCCTCCCGCGGGTAGGGCGCGACGCGGCACCATCGTCGCGCCCGAACCAGAAGTCGGCCTCGATCGGCGGAGCGATGGAGCCGGCGGGCTGGAAGCGGCCGTACGACTCGGGTCTCTCGCCGCTCGCCTTCGCCCAGTCGCTGCGCAGGCGGGCCACGTACGCCGGAGTCCCGTGGCGCAGGCTGTCCAGAAGCGCCGGCCATGCGATGAGCTCCAGCGCGGCCCTGGTGAATTCCGTGATCGCGCGCCCGTACACCGACGATGATTCCAGCTTCCCCGCTCGCGCCAGCGTCACGAGGTGCCTCGCCGCCACGGTGGCGCGCGCGGTGTCGCCCGCGTCGCGCGCTTCGCTCATGAAGCGAGCGTGGGCGCCGATCGACTCCGCGCGCAGCGAGTCGCCCGGGATACGAGCGAGCGTACTGTCGAACATCCCGAGCAGGGAGTCCGCTATTTCGATGCGTGCCGGCCGCGCGGCGAGAACCGGATGGAGAAACGGATCGCCGACCACCTCTGCTCCCAGGAACGCCCTGAGGGCGGTATCGAGCACCGCCGCTCGCTCGCCGATCGCGCTCGGCTTCACCGCGGCGAGCCGGCGCTCGACCAGCGTCCTCGCATCCGCATCGCGCCCGGCGAGCAGGAAGAGCTGGAGCGTAGCGGCGAATTCCGCGCGCGGCACGGCGGCGGCGGCGATGCGCGCCGAGCAGCGCCGCGCGATCT
>DATCXR010000522.1:0-3714 GCA_036565685.1 Gemmatimonadaceae bacterium | reverse complement strand
CATAACCGTCGACCTCGCCCCCGGCGACTACGGCTTCCTCTGCTTCGTCCCCGACGCCAAGGACGGCAAGCCCCATGTGGCGCACGGGATGGTGAAGCAGTTCAGGGTAGAGGGGTGAAGGGCAGGGTTCAGGGTGCAGGGTTCAGGAACTGCCTCGGTTAGTAGATCTCTACTCCGAGGCAGTTCCTGAACCCTGCACCCTGAACCCTGAACCCTTATCCTTTCTCTCCCACCCTCGCAGTGATGATCGACTTGATCCCGCCGCGGACGTTGAAGTCGCCTACGACCTCCAGCCAGACGGGGGAGAGGCGGGCGGAGAGGTCGTCGAGGATACGGTTGACGGAGCGCTCGTAGAAGGTGCCGTCGTTGCGAAAGCTCCACAGGTAGAGTTTGAGGCTCTTGAGCTCTATGCAGAGGTCGGCGGGAATGTAGGTGATCGTGATCGTCCCGAAGTCGGGGGCGCCTCCCTGGAGGAGCGAGAGGTCACTGGCGTCGCCCTCGATACCGCCTATGGGGCAGAGCGAGGTGAACTCGGGGCACTCCATCCGGATCTCGTAGGGGCGACCGGGATTAGGATTGGGGAAGGTTTCGAGGAGCTCGGGCCTGGGCATGGACTGAAGGATGCACGCGCCGGCGGCTTTATCCAATATCCGCCGAAGTCTGGACGGCCGGGCCTTCCCGCCTTACCTTGAAAAAAGCCGGCACACTCTGCGCTGGCCTCTGCCGCCGCGAGAACGGCGTGGCGGTACCGCCCCCCGGGATTCCCCGGGGGGCTCTCTACGTCCCCCTCACTCCCTCCGCAGCTTCTTCGACAGCTCCTCCAGAAGACGCCGCTCGTCGCTCGTCAGGCTCTCGATCCCCCGCTCGGAGATCTTGTCGAGCACGTAGTTCAGCTCGTCGGTCTTCTTCTTTCCGACCCTGCTGGTCAGGGTGGGCGCGGCGCCCTCGTGGCGCTGGGAGGCCATGGCGTTGCTCCGAGCCACGATGTCGTCGATCTCGCTGGTGCGCTCGCGGGAGCGGGGCTGTGAGCGGGGGATCGCGCGCGGGGCTTCATCGGGAACGTCGGGGAGCGCCGACATCCGCCGCCGCAGCCGGTCGATCCCGTGCGCGGCGGAGAAGCGAAGGTAGAGGTAGCCCACGAAGAGGCCGCCCAGGTGCGCCAGGTACGCCACACCGCCGCCACCGCCTCGGTTCAGGTCCCAGAGCCCCAGCGCCAGGTTCATACCCACGAGGAGCACCACGTACCAGCGCACCTTCATCGCTATGAAGACCAGCGGGAAGAAGCGCACTTCCTCGTCGGGCCAGCGCATGGCGTAGGCGAGCATCACGCCGTAGATCGCCGCCGAGGCGCCGAGGAGATAGCTCCCGTCGCGGGCGATCATGAGGTGGAAGAGCCACCCGCCCAACCCGCAGAGCACGTAGTAGAAGGTGAAGCTCCGCGAGCTCCACGAACGCTCCAGCCTCGGCCCGAAGAGCCAGAGCATCCACATATTCAGCGCCAGGTGCCAGAACCCGGCGTGCACGAACATGTAGGTGACGATCGTCCACGGCCGCTCCGTGAGATCCCGGACCTCGAACGCCAGCGCACGCTGGATGTCCACTGGCCCCACGAGCGTCAGCTGTAGGAAGTAGACCGCGACATTGATCGCGATCAGCCACTGCACAGCCGGCGTGATGCGTGGAGAGTCCTGTTCTTCGAATTCCGAGAACGGCATCTGGACCTGCGATACTGGAGCTACTGCGATGAACGACTATCTCATTACCTGATAACCTTGCCCCGGTGGTGCGTTCCGGGGAGGGGATGGGGAGGGGCGGAGAAAGCAGAAAGCAGACAGAAGGAACTGCAAGAGGGTTCAGGGTTCGGGGTTGAGGGTTCAGGAACTGCCTCGGAGACGAGATCACGATCGTGAGGCACTTCCTGAACCCTGCACCCTGAACCCTGGCCTTCACTGCCTTCTGCTTTCTGCTTTCTGCCTTCTCATACTCTCCCCCCTCTCTTCCACCGCTCAATGTTCGTGCCGCGATCCGCGGCTGCTGTACGCGAAGTCGCGGCGCTCCGGTGCGCCTAGACGGCCAGCTGTACGATCTGGTCGCAGAGCTCCGCGAAGCTCATACCCGCCGCGGCCGCCGCCTGCGGGACGAGACTCAGCGGCGTCATCCCCGGCAGGGTGTTGGCCTCCAGACAGTAGAGCTCACCCGCCTCGGTCATGCGGAAATCGATCCGCGCGCACCCTCCCAATTTAAGCGCCCGGAAGGCGGCGAGGGCGAGCCGCTGCGCCTCCGCCGCGCATCTCTCGGTGAGGTCGGCCGGGAACTTCTCGTGCGCCATCCCGGCGGTGTACTTGCACTCGTAGTCGTAGATCTCGTGCTCCGGGAAGATCTCACCCACGGGAAGGGCTCGGTCACCAACCACGGCCACCGTCAGCTCTCGCCCGGGGATGTACTGCTCGATCATGACCTCGTCGTCGTGCCGAGCGGCTTCCTCCACCGCCGCCGCGAGCCCCGACGGCTCGCGCACGAGCGAGAGGCCCACGGTAGAGCCCTGCTTCGACGGCTTCACGATCACCGGCCAGCCTAACGCGCGCTCCACCTCCGCCGCCGAGGGCGTTAGGCTGACGGGCGGCGTTAGGCTGGCCGAGGGCGTTAGGCTGCCCGACGGAGTCAGGCTGACCGGCCCCGTCAGGCCGCCAGACGGTCCGGTCATCAACCAATCCGCCGTCGGTACTCCCGCCGAACGGAAGAGCCGCTTCGAGAGATCCTTGTCCATGGCAAGCGCGCTGGCCAGGTGCCCGCTCCCGGTGTAGCGCACACCCACCATGTCGAGGAGCGCCTGGATCGTCCCGTCCTCACCCTGCCCGCCGTGCAGCGCCAGGAACACGACGTCCGCGCTCCGCACTTCAGGGAACGTACCCAGCGACGGCGCGCGCGACGTCCGCTCGAGCTCGCGCAGCTCCTCCGGCGTGGGCGGCACGGCCTTCACCACCCCCGCGCTCCGCATCGCCGCCTCGTCGTCCGCGCCGATCGCTCCGCGCGCCGGATCCACCGCCGTCACCCTGTGCCCGCGCTCGCGCAGCGCCTCGGCTATCCTCAGCCCCGACGACAGTGACACATCGCGCTCGGAGGACGTGCCTCCCATGAGAACCGTGATATTCATTTCGGAACAATGAGCACTCCCCGGCGGAGCGGCAAGGACCGGCCAGTAACCTTCCGAGCCATCGGAACCATTCGCTACATTGAGACCATGCTACGCAGATTGATGCTCGTCGGCGCTCTCTTCTTGGCCTCCAGCGCGTGCATCGATCAGAAGACGGCACGCAAGGCCATCGAGGGGATCCAGGGAAGCGGCGTCGAGCCGGATGAGCTCCCGACCATCCTCAACACGGAGCTCCCCTTCCGCTACCCGATCACTCTCTACGACCGGCAGGTGCAGGGGAACGTCACGCTCCGCATCCACATAGACAGCGCCGGAAACGTGATCCCCGACTCCACTGCCGTGGTCGAATCCTCCGGGTACTCGGGACTCGACTCGGCCGCCGTCCTCGGCTCGCGCGATCTCCGCTTCTCCCCCGCCCGCCTCCACGGCCGCCCGATGTCCGTCTCCATCCTCCTCCCCGTCTTCTTCCGGCATCCGGATGCGAGACCGTTGCCGGGGGATACTGTGTTGAAACAGGGTTCAGGAGGCAGGGTTCAGGGTTCAGGAACTGCGAACTGCAG
>DATCXR010000514.1:0-7962 GCA_036565685.1 Gemmatimonadaceae bacterium | reverse complement strand
CGAGCGGACTGAGCCGTGAAATGGCTCAGTCCGCTCGACATTATAGACCTGACCCCGTCGTCAAGCGTTCGAAGCGCGGATCTCCGCGGAGCGGCGCGAAGTTGGGGTCGATCTTCAGCCAGGCGGGCGTGACGAAGTACGGCATCTTCATGAGTGCCTCGAGCCCATCGAGCGCGTCATCCTTGCGGCCCGCGAGCAGGTAGACGCGTGTGAGCAGGTGGACGTAGTACGGAGCGAACTGCGCGTCCACGCTCACCGGTCCCAGTTCCACGCCGCGCTTCGCTTCCGCGATTGCTTCGTCGTAGCGTCCAGCATAAGCCAGCGAGAGTCCATGGAGGCTATGGCGCTGGGCGTCTCCCGGCGATTCACGCGCCTGCGCTCCAAAGTAGCGCGCCGCACTGTCGCCCCAGACGCGCGCCAGCGCGGTATCGCCTCTCCACGAATGGAGCTGCGCCCTCACGATCGCCAACGCGCCGCGGTCGTTGTCGAACGCTTCCGGGCCCAGCGAGAGCGCGAGCCGTTGGCCCGAGTCGTCCAGCACCCAGCCGAGGTCCCAGTACATCGACAAATAAACGGCCATGTCTGCCGGCGGGATCTCCGTAGCGCCGCGAATGGTCCGCCTCGCATCCGCCAGATCGCCCGCGCTCAACGCGACCATCACCCGATCCTCGGCAGCGCCGAAGTTCCGCGGTGCGAGCGCCATGGCTCGGTCGGCGAGCACTCGAGCCTCGGCGGGTCTCCGGAGCCAGAGATAGAGATGCACCACCGCGGAGGGACGCGCGGCCGTGCGCGGATCGAGCGTGTACGCGGTCTTCGCGTATCGCAGCGCATCGTCCCAGCGATTCGCGGAAGCCATGACTCCCGAGAGCGTGCCGAGCACGGAAGCGTCGCTTGGGGCCAGCCGATACGCGGCTTCGGCCTCAGCGAGCGCCTTGTCGTGATCGAACGCCACCGCCCAGTAGTAGAACGCGAGCGCGCGGTGCCCCAACGCGCCGTCCGGATCGAGTCTGGCTGCACGCGTCGCCGCTTCCAGCGACTGCTGCGCGACCGAATCGATCGGCGTGCTATTGGCGTAGAGTATGGCCGACGCATCCGCGAGCTCTGCCCACGCCTCGGCGAAGGTGGAATCGAGTTTCACTGCCTTCTGGTAGTACCCGACCGCCTGCCGTACGGCCGTCGCCCCCCTGTTGCCGCCCGCGCTCCACGCTGCTTCACCACGCAGGTAGGCATCGTACGCCTCGGGCACGTTGGTCGGTACCGCCGCCAGCCGAGCCCTCTGCGTTCCGGAGAGCGCTACACGCATAGAGTCCGCTACTTCGCCGGCGATATCGCCCTGTACCGTGAACACGTCCGTTAGCGGCGCGTCGAACGACTGCTGCCACTTGCTCTGTGCCGAGCCGTCCGCGGCGACCTCCACGAGCTCCGGGCTCACCTGCACGCGACTCGTGCCATCGGCGGCCTTCGCCCATCGCACAGTGCCGGTCAGCAGGTAGCGCGCGCCCAGCTCGGCGGCTATCTGCCCCGGCGTCTTCGTCGTTTCGCGATACGGTTCCGAGCTCCCGCGCGCGATCACGCGCACGCCGCTCAACGCCGTGAGCTTCCCGCGTACCGCATCGGTCACGCCGTCGGCGAAGTAGGCGTCGGATGAATCGCCGAGATTCTCGAAGGGGAGCACCGCGATGGTGGGCGTGCCGGTCGTGACGGATGCGGCGGGATCGCCGTGCTTCCGCCAGGCGAAGAGGACGCCGAGGCCGATCGCTACGCCGAGCAGCAGAGTGAGAAACGCGGCCGGGAGCCGCTTCCGGCGGCGCGCCGCTCGTACCGCCGTGGGGGTCTTCGATGTGGATGCGGACGCGTCTCGGCGCGGCTCGAGCGCATCGGCGAATGCTCGCGTGCTGCTGAAGCGGTCGGCGGCCGTGCGAGCGAGCGCCTTCTGTACCGCGCGGTCCACCTCATCGGGCACCGTGCTGCGCAGCTCACGCACGGGGCGCGGAGTGTCGGTGAAACGTCGCGCTATCGTCGCCTCGGGGGTGGGGCCTGAGAAGGGCGTCTCGCCCGCGAGCATCTCGTAGAGCACGATGCCGAGCGAGTAGGTGTCGCTGCGGCCATCCACCTCTCGCTCGCCGGCCGCCTGCTCGGGGCTCATGTACGCGGCGGTGCCGATCGATGTGCCGGTCTGCGTGAGCCGCTCGCCGCCGCCCGAGAGCGAGCGCGCGATCCCGAAGTCGGCCACCAGCGCGTGGCCTTCTATGAGAAGGATGTTCTCGGGCTTGATGTCGCGGTGCACCACGCCGTGACGGTGCGCGAAGTCGAGCGCGTCGGCCGCCTCGCGCGCTATGCGAAGCGCGTCCTCCACCGGCAGCTGCTTCTCGCGATTCAGCCGGTCGCGCAGCGACTCGCCCTCCACGTACGGCATCGTGAACCAGAGCATCCCGCCGGTCTCGCCCGAGTCGTGCACCGTGAGGATGTGCGGGTGCTGCAGCCGGGCGGCGAGCCGGATCTCCCTCTGGAAACGCTCGCCGCCCAGCGCCATCGCCAGCTCCGGGTGCAGGACCTTGAGCGCTATGGCGCGGTCGTGTCTCACGTCGCGCGCGAGGTAGACCGTGGCCATCCCGCCGCGGCCCAGCTCCCGCTCTATCTCGTACCGATCGGCGAGTTCCGCGCGCAGGGCATCAGAGATCGTGCTCACCGGGTACTCGCCACGTCGGCGATGATTGCGCGAAGCGGGGATGAGCTGGCCCGATCTCGATTGCGGGAGCGGGTACGACCACGAAATGGATGCGGAACGCCTAGCAGGGGGATATCGCGCATCTGCCTGGAGCGAGGATGGGACCGACCGGCGGGCTCAACATAGTCCCAGGCGACGACCTTGTAAACAGCGCGAGGGGAAGCTGGCCTGCTCGCCCGAGGGGCTACAGCACACTCGGGAACCGAGCCTGCGCGTAGGACGTATGCCTTCACACACCCGAAAACTATCTCGCAACCGATGACTATCTCGATCCAGATGCAACGTGTTGGCGGTCCGGAAGTTTTGGTCGCCACCAATTCCGAAGTCCTCGATCCCGGTCCTGGCGAAGTGCGGATTCGCCAGAGCACGATCGGCGTGAGCTTCGTAGACGTCTACCATCGCACTGGCCTGTACCCGCTCCCCAAGCTGCCTGCGGTCCTCGGTGTAGAGGGGGCCGGAGTGGTAGATGCGGTAGGTGGCGGAGTCGTGGACCTGCACGCCGGCGACCGCGTCGCGTATGCCGGCACGCCGCCCGGAGGCTATGCGGAAGTCAGGAACATTCCGCGGTCTCGCCTGGTCCGGCTTCCCGATGACATCCCCGAGCGCGTCGCTGGCAGCACGATGCTCCGCGGTCTCACCGTGCACATGCTCCTTCGGAAAGTCCATCCGATCTCCGAAGGCGACTTCGTTCTCGTGCACGCTGCCGCTGGAGGTCTCGGTCAGATGTTGACGCGCTGGGCGAAGCGCCTCGGAGCCGTCGTCATCGGCACTGTGGGATCGAAGAGAAAGATCGACATCGCGCGCGAGGCGGGCGCCGACTTCGTCCTGTTGCGCGATGCCTCGGACTTGCCGGCCACCGTCAGAGAGCTCGCCGATGGGAAAGGCGTCCATCTAGCGGTCGACGGCGTCGGTGGTGACAACCTCGCGCGAACGCTGGCTACCGTCCGTCCATTCGGCACGGTCGCGAGCGTCGGCCAGGCGGGTGGTCCGATTCCCCCGCTTCATGTCGAGGAGCTCGGTCCGATGCGCAGCGCGAGCCTGAGCCGCCCGAGCCTGATAGCGTACGCCAACGATCCGGCGTTGTATCATCCCGCAGCCGAGGAGCTCTTCGCCGTGCTGAGAGAGGGGCTCGTGAATTCGATCGGAGCGGAGTATCCGCTGCGCGAAGCTTCACGAGCACACGCCGACCTCGAAGCGGGCCGGACGACGGGGAGCGTGATCCTCTACACGTGACTGGGCCGGACGGCCTCAGAAGCTTCCCTGCAGATACAGGTCGGCGCGGAAGCCACGATCGGGACGTATCCCGCGAGAGAGGTCGAAGCGGACGAGGCCATCCAGCACCGACGCACCCACGCCGGCACCGCTGATCGGCCTACCGGGATTTCGCCAATCATGCCGATCTCCCGCCCAACCGATATCGCCGAACACGATCGGTCGCAGCTTGCTCGTCCCCCACCCCAACTCCGCGCGGCCAAACCAGTACGCGTCTCCTACCGCGGTGCCGGGACCCTGACCGTGCACCGTGAACGGGCCGCCGAGGTACCAGAGCCGCTGCACGGGGAGCGTGCCGCCCGATGCACCCGCGCTCACGGTGAGCGCGCCGACGAGCTTCTCGCCGATCGCGTGCGACACGGTGGCCTCCGCCGAGCCGCGCGTGTAGTCGAAGGTCCCCGTTCCCAGCTCGGCGCGCAGGAGGGTCGTCGCACGCCAGCCGGAGGGATCGTCGCCAAAGCCTCCGCTCAGGCTCGCCTCATAGCCGATGATGGTCGCCCTGTCGGCGGTGATGTTCTCGAGGAAGCGCGTGTCGTTGATGGCGTTCGCGAGCGAGAACTGCGTGTTGACGCTCGCGCCGGATTGTCGCTCCACGAAGAGTCGCTGACTCAGCTGCGATCTCGCGCCGCGCTGGCTCGTGCGCGTGAGCTCGGCGCCCCAGCTCCGGTAGTAGAAGCCATCGTCGCGCGCGAACAGAAGCGCATCCAGCGAAGCTCCCACACCCAGCGGCTCGCCCCAGTCGTCGGCGACGTCCAGACGACGATAGACGCCGAGCCCGTACGTAGTATTTCCGTTCGAGCGCCGGATGTGCAGCTCGCCGTTGGGCGACAGGTCGGCGACGCCCAAGCGAAGGTTGGCCTCGCCGGAATAGCCGCGGCCGAGCTGTCGCTCCACATCGATGCCCGCGGAGAGTCCTTCGACGCGGTTGTAGCGCAGCATGCCGCGGTCGATGCCGTAGTGGAAGTTGTAAGGAAGCGGCCCCCATCCCGGCTGCAGCGAGAGGTCGAGCGCCTTCGCCAGCTCCCTTCCCTGCCCCGTGCCGAAGACCTCCTCGCCCGAGTCGAAGATCGACGGCGGCAACTCGCTCGAGTGCGCGAGAGCAGCAGTGTCGCACGGGATGCGATACGCCACCCGGAGCTGGCCACGCAGCCGCGGCTGGATGCGGACGAGCGTGTCGCCGCGCGGACAGCGCAGGATGTCGAAGTCGGGGTCGTCATCGTTGCGGCCCTCTCTATCGCGCCCCCGCTCGAGCGTGTCATTCACCGCGACGCGCACCGGCCCCACTTCCATCGTCACCGCACGATCGTCCGACGTCGAATCCGAATGCGATACCACCACGGTATCACCGTGTCGTTCGCTCGCGGAGTCGTCCGGCGGGAAAGGGATCGGCGGGAGCGAAACAGAGTCCTTCCCGCTCACGCTGGCGTAGCTGAAGGTCTGCTGCATGGAGAACGGTGCGCGCACGAATCCCATCTGTCCCCTCGCCTCCACAGTCTGGAGACGCGGCAGCCACCAGCGCTGCTCGTGCAGTCCGTACTCCACCGTGAACGCATCGATGGTGATCGTGGCCGGCGACATCATCGCGCGCACGGGGCCGGGGATGCCTTCATCTTCGTGCCCATCCTCGCGATCGATGAACTCGAGGATGTCGAAGGGGGCCGACGGCCTGAACACCGCGCGCACGAGGTGCGCGCTCGCCACGTCGAACCAGAGCGAGCCCACGAGCAGATCCCAGCGCGGCTCGCGCGCGGTGATCCTCACCTCGCGCAGGCGGAGCGCGCGACCATCCGGAAGCGTGAGCCGCACCGAGTCGCCCGATACATACCTGTAGTACGCCTCCGCGCCCGCCTCCAGCGGGTGCATGAATACCGACTCGTCGTCGCCCGACACCGTCTGCACGCCCGCGAGGGAGAGGAGCCCCTCGCGTCCCGGGTAGTACGGAATCGGACTTTCGTCGAGCGCATCCTCGAGCACCAGCGCGCCGGGGAATGCCATCGGGATCGCCGTGCGAGTGCCCAGGACATCCACCCACGCGCCCACGCCCCGCTGCCAGCGCACGCGGCTGGCGATCTCGTTCCGGTAGGCGAGCCGCCGCACGCCGAGCTTGCGCACGCCGAGCCAGGCGGAGATGCGCTGCTTCGTGGTCGCGTCGTAGCTCATGATAGTGGAGTCCTGCCGCAGCCGCGCCTCGCGCGCGCGGGCGATGATATCGCGCGCCACCGGGTCGCGGTAGGCGTTGGCGAGGAGCTCGGGGGTGAGCGGGATGAGCTCGTGCTCGATGTGGTCATGGTCGCCATGCCCGTGTCGCCGCGCCGAATTGGGGCGCGCGCGAGTGGAGTCTACGAGCGAGGTATCGACCGCCGCGCGCGCGCTGTCGGCGGTCGCGGTGCTCGCCGGTGGAGTGGCCGGCACCGCGACCTGCAGGGCTGCAATTAGCGGGAGTGCGCAGAGAAGCATCGTGGAGCGGGCGTCGGGCTGAATGCTAATACGCTCTACGGACGCGGACGGCGCCGGTTTCGCCGCACCCTTCGACGACAAACGTCTGCCGAGCCGATCACATCGGTCGTGGCGCCGAATGGAGCTCTGCCGGATTCCAGCTACCCGGCACTGCGCAGGGCGCGCCGACTCAACGCGACGCGACCGCGTGTTCGCCCAACTCCTCGCCGAAGAGCTCGAGCAGCGTCTGCCAGTGGCGCTCGGCCTCCAGCGGATCGTGCACCGGCGTGTCGGCCGGGACCCACCCGTGGCGGGCATCGTACGTCTCGATCGTGTGCCTCACGCCTGCCTCGATCAGCGCGCGCTGGAGCCGCAGCATCTGAGCTTCGTCGAAGCCGCGATCTTCCTTCGCGCGGCCCACGTACAGGCGCGCCGTGATCCGTGGCGCGAGCTTGTGCGGGCTGTCGGGCGCGTCCGTGGCGAGCCCGCTCGGGTGGTACGAGGCGGCGGCCGCTACGCGCTCCGGAAAGTGGCCGGCCGCTGCGAACGACATCCGCCCGCCCATGCAGTAGCCCGTCACACCGATCCTCCCGTCACGCACCTGCGACTGCGCATCCAGGTGCGCGATGAACGCGCTCGTGTCGCGCATGATGTTCGCTATCGTCGCCACGGGCAGCACACGCGTCTTGAAATCCTGCAGCTGTGCCGGGTCCGAGAAGAGCGTCTTGGCATCGAAGGAAGTCGGGCCGATCCGGTAGAAGAGATCCGGGAGGAGCACATAGTAGCCGGCGCTCGCCAACCGCTCGGCCATGTCAAAGAGCGCTGGCCTGATGCCGACGCCATCCATGTAAAGGATCACTCCCGGCCATGGCCCTTCGCCTTCGGGGTGGAAGACGTGTGCCGGGCAACGGCCATCCTGTGTCTCGATCTCGGTAGTGATGTGGGGCATCGATCAGTTGGAAGTAGTGGCATTTCGGGCGACCAGCGGAACGGTGTACATCGTATTGTGCATCCGCGGCTGTCGGCACGCCAAGAGCCGATCGGTTCCGCCGCCCCTGTAGAAATCGGCAGTCCTCGCTCGCTACCCGCTCTTGAACGCTGCGCCACTTCGGCTCACCTTCGTATGCGTCGCCGCCGTGCGCGTAGTCACACGGCGCTCACACCATCGTTTGGAGCCTCCCCATGCTGCCCACGTCACTCGGCCGGCTGAGACTCGTTGCCGCGCTTGCGCTCGCTCTCGTCGCGGCGCCGCTCTCCCTTCCGCTCCACGCGCAGATCACCGCGGCCGAGTACGCGGCCCGTCGCGATTCGCTCGCTGCACGCCTCGACAGCGGAATAGTGGTCGCCTACGGCGGACGAAACCCGGTCACTGACTTCGGGACCTTCTTTCAGCTTCCCGGCTTCCGCTACCTCACCGGCTACCTCGAGCCCGACGCCGCGCTCATCATCCTCATCCGCGACGGTCAGCCACGGAGCACGCTCTTCGTAACAGCGGCCGACCCGCGGCGGGCATTCTATTACGGCTT
>DATCXR010000511.1:0-18827 GCA_036565685.1 Gemmatimonadaceae bacterium | reverse complement strand
GGGCGTCGGGGAGCCATGTATGGAACGGGAACATCGGCACCTTGATCGCGAAGGCGAGGAAGAAGGCGCCGAAGAGCCAGAGCGTCGCGCGCGAGGTCACCGCGGCGTTCTGGAGTATATGGTCGTAGCTGAAAGACAGCTGGCCCGTGAATGGATCGCCCGAGTGCATCCACAGGTAGATGATCCCGACCAGCATGAGCAGCGAGCCGAGCATCGTGTATATGAAGAACTTCAAGCTCGCGTAGATCCTGCGATCGCCGCCCCACACCCCGATGATGAAGTACATCGGGATGAGCATGATCTCCCACATGAGGTAGAAGAGCAGCAGGTCGAGCGCGAGAAAGACGCCGATCATCCCGGTGGTGAGGATCAGCATCAGCGCGTAGTAGCTCCGCACCTTCGTCTTGATCGCCGTCCAGCTCCCCAGCACCGAGAGCGGCATCAGCAGGGTGGTGAGCAGCACCATGAAGAGCGAGATGCCGTCCACCCCGACATCGAAGCGCGCACCCCACTGCGGGATCCACCCGGTAGATACCCTCGCCTGCCATGCGGAGGAGCCGGGGTCGAACGACCACCAGAGCCCCAGCGAGACGACGAGCTCGATCAGGAAGGTGATCAGCGCGACCCAGCGCGCCGTGGGCGCCGCGTCGAGCGAGCCCTCGTCGTGCGTCAGCGCGGCCTGGACGAGAAGTACCAGCGCGCCCACGAGAGGGATTATCAACAGCGCGGGGAGTACCCAGCCGTTGTAGTTGATGGAAGTCAGAAGATCTCGCATCTATCAGCGGAGGGTGAAGGCGCCGAGCACGGCAAGCACGCCCACGACGATGGCCCAGGCGTACGCACTGACCTGCCCGGACTGGATCCAGGAGCCGATGGCCGCGAAGCCGCGCGCCAGCCACGCGCTGCCATTCACGAACATTCCATCGATCAGCCCCGCGTCGATCCCCTTCCAGAGAAGGTTCTTCGAGATCGTCACTGTGGGCTCTATTATCGTGTCGTCGTAGATCTCGTCCACGTAGTACTTGTTCTCGAGCACCCGGCTGAAGCCGCGCTCGGGCGGCGACTCCGCCTTCGGCACGAGTACGGCCGGCTTGAGCCGCGCCAGGGCGAAGAGCACGCCCGCCACGGCCACCACCACCGCCACGCCCACCAGCGCGTACTCCGTGGAGTGCGAGAGCTCCGCGACCGCGCCGTGCGTCACGTGAAGCGCAGACTCGCCCACCACGGGGTCGAGCCAGTGCTCCAGTCCACCGCTCCATCCTTCCGGCAGGTGCAGGAACGCGGGGATATTGATCACCCCGCCGAGGGCGCTCAGCACGCCCAGCACGATCACCGGCGCGGTCATCGACCACGGTGCCTCGTGCAGGTACTCGCGCTCGCGCTCACCGGTGCGGTTGGGGCCGTGGAAGGTGTAGAGCATTAGCCGCGTCATGTAGATCGCGGTGAGGAGCGCGCCGACGAGCGCGAAGAGGTACACGCCGTAGAGCACCCAGCTCCCCGGGATCCCGAGCCAGGTAATGTCGGCCAGCGTGCTGTCCTGCGCCCGCGCGAACACCGCGCCCAGTATCTCGTCCTTGGAGAAGAAGCCCGCGAAGATCGGTATCCCGGCGATCGCCAGCGTCGCGATCCACATCATGGCGAAGGTCCAGGGCATGTACTTCCTGAAGCCGCCCATGTTGCGCATGTCCTGCGCATCCTGGTCGCTGTGCGTGTGGTGCAGCGCCTCGTGCATGGCGAAGATCACCGAGCCGGCGCCCAGGAAGAGCAGTGCCTTGAAGAAGGCGTGCGTCATGAGGTGGAACATCCCGGCCACGTACGCGCCCACCCCCACGCCCACGAACATGTAGCCGAGCTGCGAGACGGTGGAGTACGCGAGGACCTTCTTGATGTCCCACTGCTTGAGCCCGATGGTGGCGGCGAAGAGCGCCGTGACCGCGCCGATCACCGCCACGGTTAGCGATGCTGCCGGCGCGATCGCGAAGAGGAAGGAGCTCCGCGCGATGAGGTAGACGCCAGCCGTGACCATCGTGGCCGCGTGGATGAGCGCGGACACCGGCGTCGGGCCCGCCATCGCGTCGGGGAGCCACACGTACAGCGGGATCTGCGCGCTCTTCCCGGCGCATCCCAGGAAGAAGAAGAGGCAGATGGTGGTCACCAGGGGCCCGCCCGCCGGGAGCGCCGCGGCGGCCGACTGCACACCGACGAAATCGAGCGCGCCAAGGTTGGTCCACACCAGGAACATCGCCATCAGGAAGCCGAAGTCTCCGATCCTGTTGACGATGAACGCCTTCAATCCCGCGTCGGCGTTGGCCTTGTCCTCGTACCAGAAGCCGATGAGCAGGTAGGAGCAGAGCCCCACCCCTTCCCACCCCACGAAGAGCACGGGGTAGCTCGCACCCAGGACGAGCACGAGCATGAAGGCTACGAAGAGGTTGAGGTACGCGAAGAATCGGGCGAAGCCCGGATCGTCGCGCATGTAGCCCAGACTGAAGATGTGGATCAGCGTCCCCACGCCGGTGATGATCAGCACCATGATCATCGAGAGCTGGTCGAGCTGGAAAGCCCAATCGATCTGTAGATCGGTGCCCACCGGCATCCAGCTGAAGAAGTGCTTCACGAAGGGCGCGGACATGTCGCCCGGCATCGCGGCGAACATCGCCAGGGCCAGCACGAAAGCGAGCGCCAGCACCAGCGGCCCCACGATGCTCACTATCGAGGCGAATGGCGGGCGCCGCGGCGCCTCGTGCACGTGCTCGTGGCCGGCGTGCGCATCGTGCTGCCCGGAAGGAGCGTGCGCCTCTCCGTGCCCCACGTCGGGATCGGCCGGGCCGGGCCGGTACGAGCTCACCAGCGACAGGAGGCCGTTGATCAGGAAACCGATCAAAGGCAGGATCGGGAGCAGCCAGACGTACTCGGCGACCGTCCCTGCCAGCGGATGCGAGAGCGCCGACGAGGCGGCTTGCGGGAGAAGCATCACCCTTTCAGGAGATTGATGTTCTGAAGGTCGACCGTCTCGTGATGCCGGAAGATCGATATGATGATGGCGAGTCCGACCGCGGCCTCCGCGGCCGCGACAGCCATCACGAAGATCACGAAGACCTGTCCCGTCACGCCGTACAGACGCGAGAGCGCCACGAACGACAGGTTGACGGCGTTGAGCATGAGCTCGACGCTCATGAAGATGATGATCGCGTTACGACGCGTGAGCACACCCACGACGCCGATCGTGAAGAGTACCGCCGAGAAAAAGAGCGCTTCCGCCACCATTGCTCAGACCCTTCGCTTGGCGAGGACGACCGCGCCGATTATCGCGGCCAGGAGAAGTACGCTCGTCACTTCGAAGGCGAGCAGGTACTCGTTGAAGAGCGGACCGGCCACTGCCGTTACCACGTTGGAGTGTGCCGCTGGCTCCACGAGCTGTCCGGGAAGCTGCTGTCTTCCCAGGACGCTCAGCTCTGCCAGAAGCAGTATCCCCGCCGCCCCGGCGATCAACCGCGGCCAGAGTCGCTTGATGTCCCCGCTCCCGGGCACCTGGCCCAGGTTGAGAAGCATCACGACGAACAGGAAGACCACCATGATCGCGCCGGCGTAGAGAAGCACCTGCACCGCGCCGATGAACTGCGCGTCGAGCATCACGTAGAGCACGGCGAGGCAGAACATCGTGTTGACCAGCCAGAGCGCGGCCGCCACTGGGCTCTTGCGCGTGACGAAAGCGAGCGCCGAGGCGATCGCGATCAGACCGAAGACGTAGAAGTTGAACTGGAAGAAGAGGCCGTGCTGCATCATTCTCCCTTGGGATCGGCGGGGTCCCACAACTCGGATACCGGGTGCGTCTGTGCCATCAACCGCTCGAGGTCGTAGACGAAGCCGGCGCGACTGTACTCGGAGTTCTCGTAGTGCTGCCCCACGTGGATCGCCTCTTCCGGGCAGACCTCCTGGCAGTAGCCACAGAAGATGCATCGGAACTCGTCGATCTCGTATATCAGCGGGTAGCGGTTCCCTTCCTCGTCCTCACCCGGGACGAGCTTGATGCAGTTGGCGGGACAGATCTGCGGGCAGAGCCCACACGCCACGCACTTGGCCTTCCCGTTCTCGTCGGTGAGCATGCGGTGAGTGCCCCGCCAGCGCGGCGAGAGATCCCACTTCTGCTCGGGATACTGCAGCGTCTTCTTGTGGGGATCGACCAGGTGCTTGAAGGTGAGCGCCATCCCCTTGAGCATGGAGCGCACGTAGCTCGACTGTTCGATCGGGCGGTCGAGCACCTTTACCTGAATTGCCATCTATCAATCTCCCTGAGCGCCGGCGAGCGGCCGCGGCGTGCTTATGGCGCGCAGCCGCGCGAGCTCGGCCTGGTCGACCCGCGAGGAAGCCGGGCTGACGATGCGTCCGCGGTCGAGGATCACGAACACGAGCGCCGCCAGTACGATGTTGAGCACACCGAGGATCGCCCAGTAGGCCGGTATGAAGCCGAGCCACACCGCGTTGGGCGAGATCCCGAGCGCGCCGAGCACCAGCAGCGCGGCCGCCATGACGACCATGTAGCAGAGTGCGAGCGGAATCATGAACTTCCAACCGAGCCCCATGAGCTGGTCGTAGCGGAAGCGCGGGAGCGTCCACCTCACCCACATGAAGAGGAAGAGGAAGAAGCCCACCTTCGTCATGAAGAACACCAGCGTGATGAGCGTCTTCCACCACGCCCACGGCGCCATGTTCACCCCGTTGAGGAAGGGCACGCTCCACCCGCCGAAGAAGAGCGTCACGGTGAGCGCGCTCGCCGTCACCATGTTGGAGTACTCGGCGATGAAGAACATCGAGAACTTCATCGCGCTGTATTCCGTGTGGTAGCCGGCGATGAGCTCCGACTCGGCCTCGGGGAGGTCGAAGGGGAGCCGGTTCGTTTCGGCGAACGCCGCGACGAGGAAGATGAAGAAGCCGAGAAGGAGCGGGAAGATGTTCCAGCCGCTCACAACCTGCTTCTGCACGATCACGTCGAGCGAGACGTTCCCGGCAAGCAGCAGCACGGTCACGGCCGCGAGGCCCATGGCGACTTCGTAGCTCACCATCTGCGCGCTCGATCGGAGGCCGCCCAGCAGCGAGTACTTGTTGTTCGAGCTCCAGCCGGCGAGCACGATCCCGTACACACCCAGCGACGAGATGGCGAGAATGTAGAGGAAGCCGATCGGCAGATCGGCCACCACCATATTCACGAGCCCCCAGGGCGTGGGGAGCGGCGCGGCGAAGGGGATCACGGCGAAGGTCATGAGCGCCGGGATGAACGACATCACCGGTGCGAGGATGAAGATCGACGTGAACGCCGCTTCGGGGTACGTCTCCTCCTTCATGATGTTCTTGAGACCGTCCGCGGCGGGCTGAAGGAGGCCGTACTTTCCACCCACACGGTTGGGGCCGTGCCGGTCCTGAATCCACGCCGAGATCTTGCGTTCGGCGAGGGTGAGCATCGCGACGCCAACCATGATCACGGTGAAGATGACGAGCATCTTGAGCACCGTGAACCAGAACCAGGGCGCGCCGTGAACCGGTGTCTGTGGATTGTAGACCTTCTGGAGGAGAAGGAGCGAGGCGAGCGGCATCACCCGATCGTCCTCGCTGGCTCGGAGCTGTCCGCCATCATCTGTCCCTTGAGTCCGATAGTCTCGTAGCTCATTCCGGTGAACTCGGGTCTCGCTTGGGCGAGCGCATCGAACGTCTCGCTCGCCGTGTAGTGTCCGGCACCTTCGCCGAGGAAGGTGAGCAGGTCGCCCACCGCCCACCAGACCGGCTGCGACATGCCGGGGCCCGAACGCGCCTGCTGGTAACGCTGCACGCGCCCGCGGAGATTCGTGAAGGTTCCTTCCTCTTCCGTCATGTTCGTGGACGGAAGAACGACGATCGCCTGACGCGCGGTCTCTGGAAGAACGGTGCCGATCACGATGATCGCGCTCGCGCGCGCAAGGTCGGCGACGTCCGCCTCGGCGAGCTCGTGGTCGGCGATCACCAGAACGTCGCCATCGCCCATGCCCGCGAGCGGCGTGTCGGTCTTGGTGAAGCCGAGCAGCTCGGCGCCGCGCACGTTGGCCGCACGCTCGGCGCGGAGGGCGAGGTCCTTCACGCCTGGAAGCGGCGCCTCGGGACCGCGCCGCACACGGAAGGCACCCTTCCCTCCCGTCTTCTCGACGAGGCGCGAGAGCATCCAGAGCGATTCGTTGGAGAGCATGGGGCTGGCGAGCACGAAGGCGCGCTTGCCGTTGAGGTGCAGCGCCGCCGCGCGCAACGCCTCATCCCAGTCGGTGGCCGCGAGCCGGTCGTCGCGGCGCAGGAGCGGCGCTTCTACGCGGTCGGTGCGGTTCATCCAGCGGTAGTCGAGCCGGCCGGAATCGCAGAGGTAGTACTGGTTCACCTCGGTGTTCGAGCGCGGACGCATGCGCACCACCTGGTTGTCGCGCGTCTCGAAGATCGCGTTGCAACCCTGCGAGCAGTTGGGGCAGATCGAAGGCGTACGATCGAGCTCCCAGGAGCGCGCCTTGTTGAGAAAGTCCTTCGAAAGGAGCGCACCGACAGGGCAGATGTCGATCACGTTCCCCGCCCACTCGTTGGTGAGCTCCTTCCCCTCGAACACGCCGATCACGGCGCGGTCACCGCGCTCGCTCACGTTCAGCACCGTGTCCTTCGCTACCGAATCCATGAAGCGAACGCAGCGAGTGCACATGATGCAGCGGTTGGTCACGTACAGGACGTCGCCGCCGAAGTCCTCGGCCGGGTTGAAGCGCTTGGGATCGCGCAGACGCCCCTGGCCGGGCCCCTCGCGGTAGGCGTAGTCCTGCAGCTCGCACTCGCCCGACTTGTCGCAGATAGGGCAGTCGAGCGGGTGGTTGATGAGGAGAAATTCGAGAACGCTCTTGCGCTGCTCGAGCGCCCTCTCCGAGAAGACGTGCACCACCTGTCCCTCGGCCGCCGCCGTCGCACACGCTGGGGCGAGCTTGGGCGCCTTCTCCACCTCCACCAGGCACATACGGCACGAGCCCGCCACCGGGAGGCCGGGGTGGTAGCAGTAGTGGGGTACGAGGACGCCGACCTGCTTTGCCGCCTCGAGGATGGAAGTCCCCGGCGCGACCGAGACCTGCCGTCCCTCGATCGTCAGAGTTATCTGCTGTCCGTCTGCCATTATGCCGCCGCGGTGGCGCCCATGGGGCACCGCTTGCCTTTGATGTGAGCCTCGAACTCGTCGCGGAACTTGCTGATCCCCGAAACGATCGGCGTTGCGCACGAGTCGCTGAGCACGCAGATCGTGGTACCGGTCATGTTCTTCGAGAGCGAGAGGAGAGTGTCGAGATCCTCCATGGTTCCCTGCCCGCGCTCGATCCGCTCGAGGATACGCGTGGTCCACGCGGTGCCTTCGCGGCACTGCGTGCATTGCGCACAGCTCTCGTGCGCGTAGAAGCGGGCGAGGCGTGCGATCTGCTTCACCATGCACTGCGAGTCGTCGAACACGATGACGCCGCCGGAGCCGAGCATGGAGCCCTGCGCTATGAAGCCCTCGTAATCCATGAGCGTGGCCTCTGCTTCGGCCATCGTCTGGATCGGTACCGAGGAGCCGCCGGGGATCACCGCCTTGAAACGTCGTCCCGGCGGCGGTCCGCCGCAGAGATCGTAGAGGAAATCCTTGAAGGGAAACCCCATCTCGACCTCGTAGTTGCCCGGTCTGGCGATGTTGCCGCACACGGAGAAAAGCTTGCTACCGGTGCTCTTGGGGCTCGAGTGCGACATCGCCTTGTACCAGGCGGGTCCCTCGTTCAGGATGTGCGGGACGGCGGCTAGCGTCTCGACGTTGTTGATGGTGGTGGGCATTCCGAAGGCGCCGGCCACCGCCGGGAAGGGCGGCTTGATGCGCGGGTTGCCGCGCTTCCCTTCGAGGGAGTTCATGAGCGCCGTCTCTTCGCCGCAGATGTACGCGCCGGCACCCTTGTGCACGTGCACGTCGATCCGCTTTCCGGTGCCCATCGCGTTCTTCCCCACCAGGCCGGCGGCGTACGCCTCCTTCACGGCCGCGCCCATCACTCGCAGCGGCTCGGTGAACTCACCGCGGATGTAGATGTACGCCGTCTCGGCCCCGATGGAGTAGGCACCGATCGCCGCGCCCTCGATGAGCGCGTGCGGCGTCCAGCGCATGATCTCTCGGTCCTTGAAGGTGCCGGGCTCCGACTCGTCGGCATTGACGCAGAGGTAGTGCGGCTTGCCGTCGCCGTGCTTCATGAACGACCACTTCATCCCCGTGGGGAAGCCGGCGCCGCCGCGGCCGCGGAGTCCCGATTCCTTGATCTCGCTGATAATCGCTTCCGGCGCCATGCCGAGCGCCTTCTCGAGCGCGCGATATCCGCCCCTCTTCTTCCACCCCTCGAGCGTGCGCGCTTCGGCGTCGCCGAAGTAGCGGGAGAGGACGGTCGTCTCTCTCGGATGTGGTTTGTGCGGAAAGCCCATTATGGAAGCCGGCTCAGGATATCTGAAACGTTGCCCTCGTTGACGGACTCGACGAACTCTTCGTTGATCATTATCGGCGTGGCGAAGCCGCACGCGCCGAGGCACTCGGCCTCCACCACCGTGAAGCGGCCGTCGGGCGAGGTGGCTCCCAGCTCGCGGCAGCCGGTGTGCTCGAGGAGCGCGCGAACCGTGTCTTCCGCGCCGCACACGCCGCAGGGCGAGGTGGTGCACACCTGGATGAAGTATTTACCCACCGGGTGCTGGTGGTACATGGTGTAGAAAGTCACCACGCCCTTCACGTACGCCGGGGTGAGAGAGAGGCGTTCGGCGACCTCGGTCATCGCTTCCTCGCTCACCCAGCCGCGCGCGTTCTGCACCATCCAGAGCGCCGGAAGGAGCGCCGCCATCTTCGTGGGATAATGGGTGAGCAGCTCCTCGAGCTCACGCTCCATCTCGCCAGCGAACACCGGCTCGTAGTGCTCGTCCTTGGTGTGCACCGCGTGGGAGCTGTCGCCTCCTGGGCGGGTGCCGCCCATCTCGTCAACCTTCACCGGTCGATCTCCCCCATAACGATGTCGATGCTGGCGTTGATGGCGATCACGTCGGAGAGGAGGTGACCTTCCACCATTTTGGGGATGGCGGAGAGGTTCACGAACGAGGGCGGTCGGATGCGCCAGCGCACCGGCTTCGCCGTTCCGTCGGAGACCATGTAGTATCCCTTCTCTCCCTTGGGGCTTTCCACAGCGACGTAGCACTCTCCCACGGGCGGACGCGGTCCCTCCATCACCTGCTTGAAGTGATGGATCATGGATTCCATGTCGCTCATCGCCTTCGACTTGGGCGGGAGGATGACGCGGTGGTCGCTCGTGTTCACCGGACCATCAGGGAGCCGGTCGAGCGCTTGCTGCAGGATGCGTGTGCTCTGGCGGAGCTCCTCCATGCGCACAAGGTAGCGGTCGTAGACGTCGCCGTGCGTGCCGACGGGGACTTCGAAGTCGTAGGTCTCGTAGTCGAGATACGGGAAGTCCCTTCTCACGTCGAAGGCCACGCCCGATGCGCGCACCATGGGACCGGAGAGGCCGTAGTTGATCGCCTCCTCCCCGCTCATCGCGCCGATGCCCACCGTACGACCCACCCAGATGGCGTTGGTCGTGAGGAGCTGGTCCACCTCGTCGACGGTCTTCGGGAAGTTGCGGATGAACTGCTGGAGCTGGTCAGTCCAGCCATCGGGGATATCCGCAGCCATTCCGCCGACGCGCGTAGCGGTGGTGGTGAGGCGCGCGCCAACCCAGCTCTCGAGGAGGTTGTAGACCGTCTCGCGCTGCTGGAAGGTCCAGAGGAAGGGCGTGTAGGCGCCGATGTCGATGCACGTTGTTCCGAGCCAGACGAGGTGCGAGATGATCCGCGAGAGCTCCATCGCGATCACTCGGAGCACCGTGCAGCGCGGCGGCACCTCCACGCCGAAGAGCCGCTCGGCGCCCAGCACGAAGGCGACGTTGTTACCGATCGAGTTGAGGTAGTCCTCGCGATCGGTCCACGGAATGATCTGGTTGTAGGTGCGGTACTCGCCGATCTTCTCGAAGCCGCAGTGCAGGTAGCCGATGTGCGGGATGCAGCGCACGACCGTCTCTCCGTCGAGCTCCAGCACGAGGCGGAGCACTCCGTGAGTGGCGGGGTGCTGCGGTCCGATGTTGATGAGAAGGTGCTCGCCCTCCAGCTCCGGCTCCAGCGCCGGGGGCGGCTCGAGAGTGGTCACCGCCCCGTTGTCGTTCACGGTGAGCGGGCTTCTCTTCGGGCGTCCCAGCTCGTCCACGCCGGAGGTGCCGAGCGCGACCTCCACGGTACGTGTGTTCTTCGCCATGCTATTCTCCCGTATCCTCGCCGGCAATCAGGCGCCGGCGCATCGCTTCGGGAAGATCCTCGAACGCCTGCGCGATGGTGAGCTCCTCCATCGAGTAGCGCGCCTCTGGATTGGCGGCCAGCGCCTGACGGAGCTGCTCCGAGCGGCTGAAGCGACCGCGCAGCGGGAAGTCCTTGCGCAGCGGGTAGCCTTCGGAATACTGCTCCCACATGAGGATGCGCCGAAGGTCCGGATGCCCCGCGAAAACGATGCCGAACATGTCGTAGCACTCGCGCTCCATCCAGTCGGCCGCGCGGTACACGTCGTAGATGCTCGGCACCTCGAGGGCCTCGCCGCGCGCGATCTCCACCTTGAGGCGGATGAAGCGACGATACGGGATCGACCTCAGGTGCCAGACCACCTGGAGGGGGATCTGGAGGTCGCGGTATTCGACCGCGGTGACATCCGAGAGGTAGTCGTAGCGCTGTCCCGGGTCGTCGTGCAGCCACTGGACGATGTCGTGCACGCGGGCGCGGTCCACGTACACCGTGGTCTCACCCCAGACCACGTCGGCGCGCCGGATGGCGTCGCCGAAGCGGCTCTGCAGCGCGGCGAGCGAGGGGTTCGGCTCGCCTCCGGTGTAGCGGATCTGCTTGGGAGTTACCGGCGCCGGAGCATCGGGAAGCGCGCTCCCGGCCACGATCGGCGTGAATGACTCGCTCACAGCCCTGACCGCGTCTGGTGCACGGAGTTGCCAAAGGGCTCGGAGAGCTCGTCTATCGCCTGTGGCGGGATGTAGAGCTCGCTCGTGGGATCCGGGTTCATCTCGTGGCGGATCACGTTGTCGGCCATCCGCTCACGCTTCACCTTCTCCTGAAGCATCATGATCCCGTACATGAGCCCCTCGGGGCGAGGCGGGCAGCCGGGGACGTAGACGTCCACGGGGATGATGGTGTCGATCCCCTGCACCACGGCGTAGTTGTCGAACATCCCGCCCGACGAGGCGCAGGCACCCATCGAGATGCACCACTTGGGCTGCGGCATCTGCTGCCAGATGCGCCGAATCACGGGCGCGAGCTTGAAGGGAACGCGCCCTGCGCAGATGAGCACATCCGCCTGGCGTGGCGAGAAGCTCATGCGCTCCATGCCGAAACGCGCGAGGTCGAAGCGCGTGGCGGCGGTGGCCATGAACTCGATCGCGCAGCAGGCGGTGCCGAACGGCATCGGCCAGAGCGAATTGGCCCGCGACCAGTTGACCAGGAAGTCGAGCCGGGTGGCCACCCAGCTCTCCTGCGAGCCGGGATCGTAAGTGGCGATCGAGCGCTCGGGGCTGGCTGTCAATCCCATTGCAACGCTCCCTTCTTCCAGACGTAGATGAATCCGACGGCGAGGACGAGGATGAACACGAGCATCTCACCGAGCCCGAAGAAGGACACTTGCCCAGCCGGGCACGCGCCTTGGACGAGCGGTACGCTGCAGGAGAGCTGGCGGTAGTAGGCGCCCCACGGGAGCATGAAGACGGTCTCGATGTCGAAGATGATGAAGAGCATCGCGACCATGTAGAACTTCACGGAGAATCGCTGGCGGGCGTCGCCGATGGTTGGGATTCCCGATTCGTAGGGTGCGCTCTTGACCTGGGTGGGTCGGGGCCTGAGCGCGAAGTGCGAGAGGGCGAGCATCATGACGGCGTTTATCGCCACGAAGCCCAGCAGCATGAGGATTGGAAAGTATTCTCGACCCATCGGCTCCCAGAGAGGTGCAATCAGGTCCAGGCTCGTGAAAAAATTCACGTTCCGCAGCAACACAAAGTTATCTTGACGCACGTGAGAGTGTCAACGTGGCGGCGCGCGAGCATCAAGCGTAGATTGCGCGCCGTCGCGCACCACCCCGCCTCGCCCCTTTTTCCCTCTTTACCCCTGCCATCTTCATGTCCGTAAAGTCCGATCGCTGGATCCGCCGCATGGCCCTCGAGCACGGGATGATAGAGCCTTTCGAGGACCACCAGGTGCGCGATGGCGTCATCTCCTACGGCGTCAGCTCGTACGGCTACGACATGCGCGTCGCCCGCGAGTTCCGCATCTTCACCAACGTGCTGAACTCCATCGTCGACCCCAAGAATTTCGACCCGAGATCCTTCGTCGAGTTCGAAGGCGATATCTGTATCGTTCCCCCCAACAGCTTCGCGCTCGCCAGCTCCGTGGAGTACTTCCGCATACCGCGCAACGTCATAACGGTGACGGTCGGCAAATCCACCTATGCGCGCTGTGGGATCATCACGAACGTGACGCCCTTCGAGCCCGAGTGGGAGGGACACGTCACGCTCGAGATCTCCAACACCACCCCGCTCCCCGCCAAGATCTACGCCAACGAAGGGATCGCGCAGGTGTTGTTCTTCGAGGGCGATGAGCCGCCGGAGACTTCGTATCTGGACAAGAAGGGGAAGTACCAGAGCCAGACGGGCGTGACGCTGCCGAGGATCTGACTGTGATCGCCCCGTCCGATTGCCGGCGGGGCGATCACAGTCACACCGCTCGTCCCAGCTCGCTCAGATCCCCGCGCCGAGCCGGAAGCCCACGTAGAAGCTGCGCCCAGCCGACGGCGAGTAGTACCTGCCGCCCACCGCGTTCACCGACACGGTCGCGTTGTAGCGCTCGTCGAAGAGGTTGTCGACCCCCGCGAAGGGGCGCGCGGCGATGCGACCGATCTCCCTGTCGTACGACACCCTGAACCCCACCACCGTGAACGCCCAGTTCGATTCCGTATTGGAATCGTTGACCGCGTAGGAGTCGACCCAGCGCGCGGTGAGCGCGGAGGTGAGCCCCCACGGAGCACTGTGCGTGAGCTGCGCGAACACCGTGTGCGGCGGGATCCCCGGCTCGCGATTCCCCGAGACGTCCTGGTCGCCGCTCACGTAGCGATCGTAGACGAAGTCCTGATACGTGTAGGAGAGGCGCGCGCTCAGCGCGGGGATGGGCCGCCAGCCGAGCGCGAGCTCGACCCCTCGCCTCGAGGACTCGCCAGCGTTGCGATAGAACACCTGCTCGCCCACTCCCTGGTACGCCACGAGCGCGTCCTTCACCTGCGCCGTGTAGCCGGTAACACTGTAATCGAGCCGCGGGCGGGCGAGAAATCCGCGTACTCCCACCTCCACGCTGTGGAGGTACTCGGGACCGAGCGACTGGTTGAAGCCGCCCGCGCCATCGGGACGGTTGGAGAGCTGGCGCATGGTGGGCGTCTGGTACGCCTCCGCGAAGTTTGCGTAGACGTTGAGCTCGGGTCGTGGAGAGTAGTTGAGACCCACCATCGGACTCGCCGCCTCGAGATCCCGCTTGCCGGACTGGTCGCCGTCGGAGAGCAGCTCGTCGGTCGCCTTGAAGTGGTAGCTGTCGAAGCGTACGCCGGCGGTCAGCGCCAGCTCGCCTGTGAGATCCAGCGTCCCCTGCGCAAAGGGCGCGAGCGAGATCACCTGCTCGCGCTGATTCAGCTGCAGGTTCCCTTCCTGTGCCCGCCCGCCGGGCGACGCGACTCCATCGTTGGCGAACTCGTGCCGGTTGTCGTGCTGGTAGGTGAGATCCACGCCCGCCGTCAGCTCGAGCGGGAGCGAGCCCACGACCGCGGAGTGCTGGTAGGCGGAGCGCACGCCACCTGCCGTCCTGTGGAGGTCGATGATGCGCCCCGGAATCGGATTCCAGACCTCGCGCCACTCGCCCCACGCCGTCGTGCGGAGTGAGCGTCCGGGGGCGAAGGCGTGCTCGAGGTTGAATCCCCCCTGGCCCTGCGTTCCCGACTCGCCCCACCCCTGGTCGAAGGCGCCCTGTCTGACGGAGGTAGGATCGCCCTCGGCGAGGTCGCGCGTGAGGGTGCTCGGATTCTCGCCGAATGGCATATCGTAGAGATTGAGCACCGCTCCGAGCATGGTGCGCTCGCCGAGCCGTGACCGCGTGACCACGTTGAGGCGCCTGATGTCGGCGCTTCCGTATTTGCGGAAGCCGTCGGTCTGCGTGCGGTTGGCGTTCACCACGTAGCCGAAGGTTCCGAGAGAACCCTCGAGCTTCAGCTGCTGCCGGTTGTAGCCGTTGGAGCCGAACTGGATTCCCGGGTGGACCACGAGCGGCGCGCCCGCCGGAAATTGCGTCGTGACGCTCACCACGCCGCCGCCCGAATTGCCGTACAGGACGGAGCTCGGACCGCGAATTACCTCGATGCTTCCGGCGGAGCCGAGGTCGATGTTGTTGGGCTCCGTGGTGCCATCCGCCATCGTGAGCGGTACGCCGTCCTGGAGGAGCTGCACGCCGGGGAGGTCGCCACGGATGGCGAGACGGAGTCCACCGGAGTTCGAGTAGTTGCCACGGTCTTCGGCGATCACTCCAGGAATCCCCTCGAGCACTTCATCGAGCCCCGCCTCGCGGCGGCCGCGCTGGATCTGGTCGATCCCTACCTCGGAGACCGCCTGAGGGACGCGCGTGAGATTCTGCCGCGTGCGGGTGGCTTCCACGACGACGGGCTGCAGCCGTTGCGGCGCGCGCGCCGTGTCGCTCACACTCGCGGTGTCGCGCGCGACGGTGGTATCGCGCCGCGCGGTCGTGTCCGGCTGCTGAGCCACCATCGAGGAAGCCTCGACCGCGACCAGCGCCGCGGCGAGGAACGGAACTACGAAACGTGTATGCATGGCACTCTGCGGCGACGGGCTTACGCCCGCGTTGCGCCGGCGCGAAGATCGAACGCTCAGCTTCCTCTGAATATCACTCGCCAGATCGAGCCCGACCCGTCATCCGAAACGAGGAGCGCACCGTCGCCGGCAACGCTCACGCCAACCGGACGCCCCCATACATCGCCATCGGGGGTGAGAAATCCGGTGAGGAAGTCCTCGTACATGCCGCTCGCCTTTCCCTTCTCGAGCGGCACTCGCACAACCTCGTAGCCGGAGCGTACAGATCGGTTCCACGATCCGTGCTGTGACGCGAAGATATCCCCGCGGTACTGTTCGGGGAATTGTGTACCATCGTAGAAGGTGAGCTGGAGCGATGCCGTATGTGATTGCAGCAGCACATCCGGAACGATCACGCTGTCTCGCAACTCCGGGTGCTTCCCCTCGTGTCGCGGGTCGGGGTGGCCGCCCAGGTAGTAATACGGCCAGCCGTAGAAGCCGTCTTCCTCGACGTGGGTGATGTAGTCGGGCACGAGGTCGTCGCCGAGACCGTCGCGCTCGTTGACGGAAGTCCAGAGCTCGCCAGTCGACGGGTCCACGGCGATCCCGGATGGGTTGCGAAGTCCGGAGGCGAACACCTTCACGAACTTCCCGTCCGGCGTGTACTCGAGGATCGCGGCGCGCTGGTGCTCGGATGGATGCTCGTCGGGGTCGTCCACGTTCGACGCCGAGCCCACCGCCACGAAGAGGCGGCTTCCGTCGAGTGAGAAAGCGATGTCGCGCGTCCAGTGCCCGTGATCGGGAGGGAGCTGCCCTGCCCTCACCGACCGGACGTATTCCGAGAATGCCTCGATGTCGCGCGGCACGTCCGACGGCAGCGAGCGTATCACCGTGTCCGCCGGTCCTGCCGCCACTGTATCACCGATGGTGTACGGGAGCCGCACCACCGAGTTGGTGTTGGCCACGTAGAGCCAGCGCGGATCATCGCCGCGCGGGTAGAAGGCCATCCCGTACGCTTCGACGAAGCCCGTCGCGAAGACGGAGCTGTGCTCCGCTCTTCCCGCGGAGTCCGCTCCACGCAGGACGCGAATGCGCCCCGCGCGCGTCTCCATCACGAAGACGTCGCCGTTGGGTGCTACCTGGATGATACGCGGCTGCGAGAGCCCCGTGGCGTAGAGCTGGACGGCGAAGCCGGGCGGTGCCTGCGGAAGCATCCCCTCGGGACGGGGAACGATGCGCGAGACCGTGGAGACCGACTTCGTGGCGTAGGGAGCCGGAAGATCTTCCGTGGTGATCCTGCGAAATGTCCCCGGCTCGGGCCTGGTGGCGGACACGAAGGCCGATCTGCCGGTGAGCACGTGCGCGGGCTCCGCGCTTCCGGAGGCACCGCTTCCGCCGCTCGCGCACCTTGCGACGGCGATCGTCATGGCCAACAGGAGTGCGCGTCTCAATCGATTCGCTCCAGTCGTATAGGCGAGGCGCGCGAGGAATGCTGCGCGAGAGCTGGAACGTCTGCTACGTCGAACTGGCTCCGCGCCTCAGAAGATGCCGGCAATGAACACCACCACGACCAGCACGATGAGTACCATGAGCACCCAGCCCAGTAGCGGTACCCCGCTACCGGGTTGCACCCTGGCCCTGGCGGTCCCTGTGGTCGGCTGTTCTATCCCGGCACCGTGCGTGGGCTCCGTGGGGGTGTCGTTGACGGCATCCGCGCCACCGTGTGCGGCTTCGGGGTTCTGAAAACTGCTGGGACCATCGCTGCGTTCCGGCATGGCGTCTCCTGGCCTGGGAGTAGTCACAGCACGGTGGGCGCATCAATCAGGCCACGGGCGCCACTCGGGCGCTGTTGCGGGCTCAGCTGCTCTGCTTTTCCTTCGTCGAAAGGACCGCCTTGAGGTAGTCGTTGTTCATGCGGGCGATCACGTCGATGCTGATCTCCTTGGGACAGGCGGCCTGACACTCGCCGTGCCAGGTGCAGTTGCCGAAACCTTCGGCGTCCATCTGCGCCACCATCTCGAGAACCCGGCGATGGCGCTCTGGCTGTCCCTGGGGGAGAAGTCCCAAGTGCGAGACCTTGGCGCCCGTGAAGAGCGACGCGGAGCCGTTGGGACACGCCGCGACGCAGGCGCCACAGCCTATGCACGCGGCCGCGTCCATGGCATTGTCCACCGCCGTCTTGGCGACGAGGATGCTGTTGGCGTCGCGCGCGCCGCCCGTGGGCGCGGTGATGTAACCGCCCGCCGCAATGATCCGGTCGAAGGCGCTTCGGTCCACCACCAGATCGCGTACCACCGGGAAGGCCGACGAGCGCCACGGCTCTATGTAGATCACGTCGCCATCCTTGAAGTGGCGCATGAAGAGCTGGCACGTCGCCGTCCCGCGCTCGGGGCCGTGCGCGATGCCGTTGATCATGAGACTGCACATCCCACAGATCCCTTCGCGGCAGTCGCTGTCGAAAGCAATGGGTGAACCGCCGCTCTCGATGAGGCCCTCGTTCACCACGTCGAGCATCTCGAGGAACGACATGTCGGGGCTCACATCGCGGGCCTGATACTGCTCGAACTTCCCTTCCGCGGTCGCTCCCGCCTGGCGCCACACGTGCAGCGTAAGATTCACGGTCGTTGGTCTCCTGACTGTCAACGCGCGCCGGCCAGTAGACCGGCGCGCTGCGATGCCTACTTGTAGCTGCGCTGCGCGAGGTGGACGTACTCGTACGAGAGCGGCTCCTTGTGCAGCGCGGGCGTGTTGTCGTCGCCCTTGTACTCCCACGCCGCCACGTACGCGTAGTGCTCGTCGTCGCGCAGCGCCTCGCCATCCGGGGTCTGGAATTCCTCACGGAAGTGCGCGCCGCACGATTCGTTGCGATCGAGCGCATCGCGGACGATGAGCTCACCGAGCTCGAGAAAATCGGATACGCGTCCCGCCTTCTCGAGCGCCTGGTTCAGCTCCGCGTCGCTGCCGGGCACGTTCACGTTGCTCCAGAACTCCTCGCGGATTTCGGGGATTCGCTGCAGTGCGTGCTCGAGCCCTGCCTCGTTGCGCGCCATCCCGCAGTAGTCCCACATCACCTTCCCCAGCTCGCGGTGGAAGGAGTCCACCGTCCGCTTCCCATCGATGGAAAGCAGCCGCCTGGTGCGCTCCTCGACGCAGCGCTCGGCTTCCTTGAAGGCCGCGTGGCTCTCATCCACCTTCTCCAGCTTGTTGGTGGCCAGGTAGTCGCCGATGGTGTACGGGATGATGAAGTAGCCGTCGGCAAGCCCCTGCATCAGCGCGCTGGCGCCAAGGCGGTTGGCGCCGTGGTCGGAGAAGTTGGCCTCTCCTGCCACGTGCAGCCCGGGGATGGTGCTCATGAGATTGTAGTCCACCCAGAGCCCGCCCATAGTGTAGTGCACGGCCGGGTAGATCCGCATCGGCACCTCGTACGGATCCTCATCCGTGATGCGCTCGTACATCTCGAAGAGGTTCCCATAGCGCTCGCGAATCGTCTGCTCACCGAGCCGCTTGATGGCGTCCGCGAAGTCGAGGTAGACGCCGAGCCCGCCGGGCCCCACGCCGTACCCTTCGTCGCATGCCTTCTTCGCCGCGCGCGACGCGACGTCGCGCGGCACCAGGTTGCCGAAGGCGGGATATCTACGCTCGAGGTAGTAGTCACGCTCCGAATGCGGGATCTGGTTGGGCGGACGCTTGTCGCCCTTTGCGAGGGGCACCCACACTCGACCATCGTTGCGCAGCGACTCGCTCATGAGCGTGAGCTTGGACTGGTGCTCTCCGCTCTGCGGGATGCATGTGGGGTGGATCTGGGTGTAACAGGGGTTGGCGAAGGCCGCGCCGCGCTTGTACGCGCGCCACGCCGCGGTGCAG
>DATCXR010000508.1:0-2778 GCA_036565685.1 Gemmatimonadaceae bacterium | reverse complement strand
CAGCCGTACCGATTCACGATTCCAGACCTGACCCTGCCTGGTCCCTCAGAGTCCGCTCTTCTTCACCAGAATCAGCGACTCCGAGTTGCGGAGCTTCACCCTGGTGACGGAGGCGCCGAGCGTACCGTCGGCGTGCAGCGGGAGCCAGATCTCGCCGGAGGGAAGCGCCACCTCCACTGCCGTGGCGTCCGTGTAGTTCTGCGCTCCCCAACCGCGCTGCGGCCGGATCAGCACGAGTGCGCGGTCGAACTCACGCTGATAGATCGTGTACGCCTGGCCCGTGGGATCGGTGCCCTGCGCCTTCTCGGAGCGCGCGTTCACCGGGTGCCCGATGTTCGCTTCGATGGCCGGAAGCCAGTAGTCGGATAGAGGCGTCTGCCAGTCGGGCGCCTTGAGGTGAAGATAGAGACCATCGGGGCTCTGTCCGACGACCATGTAGTAGCTCGCCAGTTCCCACATGCGGAGCCGCTGACCGCTCGTGGCGTAGTTCCCTTTCGGGTACTCGTACGAGTGCTCGTCCGCCCACGACGCCGGGTAAGGGCTCTCCATGTCGACGTCCACTCCGAGCGATCGCAGCTCTTCGACCCACCGCCACCGCTCCGTCATCTGCGTCTTCAGCGGGTTGTTGAAGAGCTCGAGGTGCACCGCTCCCGCGGCCGCGGCGTTGGCGCGGTCGAAGTCCCTCGTGTATTCAGCGGTGTTGAGCATGATCTTCTTGCTCCCGATCTCCCGCTTGATCGCCGCGAGGAGCGACGTGTAGTCGGCCTCGTAGCGGCTCTCCTCGAACTCCACCGCCCCGCGCACGCGGGGGAGGATGTCGCCCGACGACGCCTCGTCTATGAACACGCCGCTCGTACCCTGCACGAGGCGACGATAGCGATCGATCGTGTAGGCGCGCGCGCCCGGGTCCGAGGGATTGATCATCCAGCGGTCCGAATCCCAGATGTGCGCCGTCAGCCGCGTGCCTTCGCTCTTCGACGTGGACGAATGGAGGAACGCATCCTCGAGGCGATACTCGCTGTGGGAGGCGTACCACTGCTTCATGTCGTCGTAGTAGGTCGACGAGAGGTACGGCTTCGAGTCGTTCCCCGGCGTCAGGAGCGTCCAGAAGAGCGTGTAGGGGAGCTGAGTGACCGTCGGATTGGCGGCCAGCCAGGCGTCGGTGTTACCCGAGAGCGCGGCGTCGAAGTGCTGACCGGCCCACGTGCGCTCGTCCGGGGTCCACTGGTAGTAGAAATCCGTGGCGAGGGTGCGGATATGGCTCCAGTGCGGGGAGGTCGTGCTGTACCCCGACGAGAGCGATCCGAGCTCGTTCTCGCCAGGCGCGGGAACGGGGGTCTCGGTGCCGGAGGAATCGGTGATCGTCGAGTCGGGAGCCGGCGTGTCGGTGGCCGACGAGTCGGGACTCGGAGTTCCCTCGTTGTCGCTCGAGGCCTCCGTCACCACGACAGTGGCCAGTCCCACCGCATTGGCGGTGAGGGCTACGACGCTGATCTCGCCCGGCTTGCGCCCCGTGATGGTGCCGCCACCCACCGAGGCGACCGTGGGATCGTCGGACCCCCAGTATACCTGTACCTCATCGGCGGAGGTCCCGGTAGTGTCGCCCACTTCCCCCGGTATCTCCACTTCGAGTTTGATGGACTTCCCCACTTCGACCGTGTCCACAGCGGGGGTGATGATGAGCGGCTGGTACCCGGATGCTATCGCGGCCTGGATGTCGGTGGGGAAGGTGGGAGCCGCGGTGGGCGGTTTGTCGGAACAGGCTGCGGCGGTGACGATCGCGGTAGCTGCTGCTGCTAATGCTCTGAGACGCACTTCGTGCTCCTGTGGGTTCCACGGCAACCCGACGAGCATGGCGCGGCTTGCAGCGCTTTAGCTTCGTGGCTTTGCGTCCCCTCCTTTCGAAGGGTTTGCCCTTGTCGAGGACCCCCAGGGGTCCGTGCGATCGCGCCGTATGGGTTCGCTGGGATCGGGTCGGAACCGCTCGGAGGGAAAGTGCATGAGCGGCCGCCCTGTGAACTGCCGAAGGCATGCGCAAAATGTGGCGGCGATCCTTACGGTTCAACGAAGGCGTGGGGCTCCTCGCCGTGTCTGACTGAACGCACAGTCAGCGCGGGAGGACAAATTGACGCGTTCGGCCGGTACCAGCCGCGGTCGGAGTTATGCCCCCGCTGCAGCCATCAACCTCGGCGAGCCCCGGAACGGGCGCTGGCCAGGCGGTCAAGACCGCGCATCATCACGGCGGCGTCGTGCTCCCAGTTGTAGCGCTCCAGGATCGCGCGCCGGCCCGCCTCCCCGTAGCGCTCGCGAAGGTCGGGGTCCGCGAGACGCCGGATGGCGTCGGCCAGCGACGAGGCATCGCCCGCCCGGAATACCTCGCCCGCTCCAGTGGCGCGTGTGATCCGCTCGAAGGGGCCCGGGTTGGAGCTCACCACGGGGAGGCTCACCGCCATGTAGTCGAAGAGCTTGTTCGGGATGCTCGTGTTCCACTGCTCGTTCACATGGTGCGGGAGCACGCCGATATCCGCCTCCTGCACCGCCCGGAGCGCTTCGTCGCGATCCACGTAGCCGGGGAAGCTGATGTCGGCCTCGGTGAGCCCGTGCTCATGCGCGCGATCCTTGAAGAGCTGAGCATCGCGTCCCTTCCCCACTATGGTGGCGCGCACCGGAAAGCCATCGCGCTTGAGGATCGCAACCGCGTCCACCATCTCGAGGAGACCGCGCGGCACCTCCAGATGCCCGAGGTACACGAGCCCCAGCGGCTGCTCCGCCGGCCGG
>DATCXR010000494.1:0-1647 GCA_036565685.1 Gemmatimonadaceae bacterium | reverse complement strand
CATCCCGCTTGCATCGAGCGTGTCGAGCGGCAGCGTGTCCGCCCAGACACCGGTTGCCAGATCCGTGCGGCTGGCGGTGTAGTCGAGCGAACGACCTACTGCGGCCTGGCACTCCTCGAGCGTGGTGTACGCCTCGATTTTCACTGTGGTGTCGGGCCAGGCGAAGCGCGTCTGCGCAATGGCGCTCGCACTCGGGAGCACCATACTCGCGGCCAGAAGGCTGAGAGCGCGCGCTCGTGTCTGCAAGGTTCCCAGCGGCATCAGATGGCGTCGATGGTCGAGGTGAAGCTGAAGTCGCGCACCTTGAGGGGCGGGACGATCGCCGGAGTGAGCTCGCCGCCCTCGTGCCGTGTGGGGCGGAAGACCGGCACCGGGACGCCGAGCTGCTCGACGCTGTTGAGCATGAAGAGCGGGCTCTCGGTGAAGCGGAAGTTCTTCACCGCCTTGGTGATCTTCCCGTTCTCCACTAGCCATAGGCCGTCGCGCGTGAGCCCGGTGGAGAGCATGCTCCCTCCGGTCTGGTCGAGGAGGCGCAGGTTCGAGAAGCGGGTGACGACGAGTCCGCGCCGCGTGGTGCGGATCATCTCCTCCATGGAGGTCTCGCCCCCGCTCATCCTGTAGGCCGTGAGGCCGCGGAGCTGGTGATCGCCGGGGAGCCTGGCGATGCCGGTCTCCAGGTAGTGGCCCAGCGCCGTGAGTACGCCGTGGTCGATGAAGGTGACCTTGCCGGGACGCTCGGTATGGCCGGCCACGATCCCCAGCGCCGGGTCGCTGGTATCGTGGCTGATGCTGATCCGCGAGTCCACGACCTTGAGCCCCAGCTTCGTACGCCAGAGCCCCGTCGCGTCGTCCTGCCCCAGCAGCCAGGGTGACATCATCCCGCTCTCGGGGATTTCGCGGCGTACGAAAGTGGGGACGAGGATCTCCATGAGATCCGCGACGGCCTGCGGCTCCAGGATCACGGTGTAGCGCCCGGGCTCGAGCGCCACGGGGTTCCGCGAGGCGAGGCACTTCTCGAGCGCCCGCCCGGCCAGCGCCGGCGCATCGATGGCCGCCCAGTCGAACGATGACGACCCCGCCCAGCCGGAGCCCGTTCCCGTGACGTCGCGCACGGTAGTGGAGCAGTGTGCCTGCGTCCACGAGTCGTACGGCTCTTCCCAGAAGGCGCGCTCGCCCGTTCGCAGCTCGGGGAACGCGGTGCCCAGCATGGCACCTGAGACGGCTCTCACCTCGAGATAGCCCGCCGAGAACAGCCCCTTCTCCTCGGCCGGCGCTATGAGTGCTCGCGCGATCTCGCCGCGCCGTTCGGTGGTGAGGCCGTAGGTGGCGTCGCTCCAGATCGCGCCCCCTGGGCGCTGGTACTCCGGCAGCTTGGGGTAGAAGCCCACGCCGTGTCCCATCCTGGAGCCCATCCCCGAAGCTCGCTCCGCCGCACGTACCGCCGCTTCCAGTGACTCTTTGTCGAGCTGGTTGGTGCTGACGAAACCCGGCACGCCGTTATGGATGGTTCTTTGCACGACGATCGTGTCGTTGCGCCGGTCGGAGGCCAGACTCACGCGATTGCGCGCCCAGCGCAGCTCCCCCTGCCACCAGCTCGACAGCGTTATCCTCGTGTCGCCCCCGCCGCGGGCGAGGGCACTTACACGC
>DATCXR010000484.1:0-15611 GCA_036565685.1 Gemmatimonadaceae bacterium | reverse complement strand
CGAGCGCGGCGCGACCCGATCGGGTCGCGCCGCGCTCGCCGCTTTATCGGGGCGTGTCGCGCTTCTCGCCTTGCCCGGAGCGATGCGTGGTGTCACGGACAGCCTGCCTCTCGATCTCACGCCAGTCTTCGAGCGCGCGCTCCGGGTCCTGCGCCAGCGCCCGCGCCATCGCCTCCAGCTCCTCGGCGCTCACACTACGCGAGCGAAGGCTCGCTTCGCGCGCCGAGTCTCGCGCCGCGCTGTCGAGAGCCGGATCGGTCCTGATCCTGCGGAGCTCCGCCATGGTCTTGACGAAGAGGGAATCGTCGGCGGCGGTTGGCTCCGCCGAGCTTTTGCAACCCGCCAGTGCGCCTAGCACGAGCAGGACGAGTATCGAGCGCCCTGGTCCGGACATGGTGGGCAAGGGTAGAGGCTCGCTCTACCCGAGTCAACCGCTCGTGGCGTACGGCCTGATCTGGCAACTCGGCAGCATTCCGCCCAGGGAACGTTGCGGGCATGGCCAGTGCGGCAGCTATCTCTGACCGGGTGGCAGCATCGGGCGGCATCGAACTTGCCCGGTGGTAGCGGCATACGCCGGCGTTGTAACAGGTTACGAGCTTGTTAATAAGGTACCTTATCAGATCGTGAATCGCGATGATCAACCCTGATAAACTCACGGTAAAGGCCGCGGAGGCGCTGAACGAAGCCTCCTCCATCGCCCGCCGCAACGGCAATCCGCTGGTCTACGACGGCCACCTCCTCCTCGCGCTCCTCGGCCAACAGGAAGGGATCGTGATTCCGCTCCTGCACAAGGTGGGGGCCAACGTCGCGGACATCACCGCTCGCGTCGAGCGCGAGATCGAGCGCTATCCCCGCCAGTCGGGCGGTGCACAGCCATCGCTCTCGCGCGAGCTCAACCAGGTGCTCGACGCCGCCGAAGCCGAGGCGCGCAAGCTCAAGGACGAATACGTCTCCACCGAGCATTTCCTGATGGGGCTCGCCTCGGTGCGCGGCACCGAGACGCGGGAGATCCTCGATTCCGTGGGTGCAACCAGCCAGGCGCTCACCGAGGCGCTCCGCTCCGTTCGAGGCGCGCACCGCGTTACCGACCAGAATCCCGAGACCCAGTATCAGGCGCTCGAGCGCTTCACGCGCGACCTCACCGAGGCCGCTCGCTCGGGGAAGCTCGACCCGGTGATAGGTCGCGACGAGGAGATCCGCCGCGTGGTCCAGGTGCTCTCCCGGCGCACCAAGAACAACCCAGTGCTGATCGGTGAGCCCGGTGTGGGGAAGACAGCCATCGTCGAAGGACTGGCGCAGCGCATCGTGAACGGCGACGTCCCCGAGAGTCTCAAGGACAAGAGCCTCGTCGCACTCGACCTGGGTGCGCTCATCGCGGGCGCCAAGTTTCGCGGCGAGTTCGAGGAGCGGCTCAAGGCGGTGCTCAAGGAGATCACCTCCGCCGAGGGGCGCTTCGTGGTGTTCATAGACGAGCTGCACACCATCGTGGGTGCGGGCGCGGCGGAGGGCGCCATGGACGCCGGCAACATGCTCAAGCCGATGCTCGCGCGCGGCGAGCTGCGCGTGGTGGGCGCCACTACACTGGACGAGTACCGCAAGCACATCGAGAAGGACGCCGCCCTCGAGCGCCGCTTCCAACCCGTCTACGTGGGCGAGCCCACCGTGGACGACACGATCGCCATACTCCGTGGCCTCAAGGAGAAGTACGAGGCACACCACGGCGTGCGCATCACCGACGGCGCCGTGGTCGCCGCGGCGACGCTCTCGAACCGTTACATCGGCGACCGCTTCCTCCCCGACAAGGCGATAGATCTGGTGGACGAAGCGGCCTCGCGAATCCGCATCGAGATCGACTCGATGCCACAGGAGATAGACGAGGTGGAGCGCCGCATCACGCAGCTCGAGATCGAGCGTCGCGCGCTCGAGAAGGAGAAGGACCCAGCCTCCATAGAGCGCCGCGAGGGTGTGGAGCGCGAGCTGGCCGAGCTTCGCGAGCGCGCCTCGGGAATGAAGGCGCAGTGGCAGCTCGAGAAGGAGACGCTCACCAGGGTTGCCGCGGTGACGCAGCAGATCGAGCAGGCGCGCGTGGAGGCCGAGCAGGCGCAGCGCGCGGGTGATCTTGGCAGGGCGGCCGAGATTGCGTACGGACGCATTCCCAAGCTAGAGGAGGAGCGCCGCGCGGCGGAAGCCGAGATGGCGAGCAGGCAGCTCAGCGGCGCGCAGTTCCTGAAGGAGGAGGTTGACGCCGACGACATCGCCGAGATCGTCGCGCGGTGGACGGGAATCCCTGTCTCCCGCATGATGGAGAGCGAGCGCGAACGGCTCACCCGTCTCGAGGACGTGCTGGCCACGCGTGTGATCGGGCAGGAGCAGGCGGTGACGGCGGTGGCGAATGCCGTCCGCAGGTCGCGCGCCGGGTTGCAGGATCCCAACCGCCCGATAGGCTCCTTCATTTTCCTCGGGCCCACCGGAGTGGGGAAGACCGAGACCGCCAGAGCGCTGGCGGAATTCCTCTTCGACTCCGAGCAGGCGATGGTGCGGATCGACATGTCGGAATACATGGAGAAGCACGCGGTGGCGCGGCTCATCGGCGCGCCTCCCGGCTACGTCGGCTTCGAGGAGGGCGGGCAGCTCACCGAGGCGATTCGCCGTCGCCCGTACTCGGTGGTGCTCTTCGATGAGATCGAGAAGGCACATCCGGATGTGTTCAACATCCTCCTGCAGATCCTCGACGACGGACGCCTCACCGATTCGCAGGGACGCACGGTCGATTTCCGGAACACGGTGATAATCATGACGTCCAACATCGGCGGCCAGTACATCCTCGACTACGGCACCACCGACTGGACGCGAGCGGAAGAGCGAGTGATGGAGGCGCTCAGGCAGGCGTTCAAGCCGGAGTTCCTCAATCGCGTGGACGACATCATCATCTTCAACCCGCTGGCGATGGAGCAGATCGGACGGATAGTGGACATCCAGCTCCAGCGGATGGAGCGTCTCCTGGCGGACAGGAACCTGACGATGGAGATCACGCCGGAGGCGAAGATGGTGCTCGCGCAGGAGGGATTCGATCCCGTTTACGGAGCGCGGCCGCTGAAGAGGGCGATCCAAAAGCACATCCAGAATCCGCTGGCGATGGCGGTTCTCGAAGGTCGCTTCCACGACGGCGACCACATCTTCGTCACGCGCGCCGCAGAGGGTGGCCTTCAGTTCGAGAAGGCCGAGTCCACCGAGGGTGCCGCGGCTGGTGCATCGTGACGATGCAAGGAGGCGCGCGTGACGAGCGTGCGTCGCCCGATCAGCGAGGCCGAACTGTCTGACTCTCGCGAAGCGGAAGACGAACGGTGGATGCGCCGCGCGCTCGAGGAGGCGCGCGGCGCGCTCGCGCGCGGCGACGTACCGGTGGGGGCCGTGATAGTTCGCGCCGGAGAGCTGCTGTCCGCGTCCGCGAACCGCACGGTTGCCGACGGCGATGCGACCGCGCACGCCGAAGTGCTTGCCATCCGCGAAGCATCGCGCGCGCACGAAAGCTGGCGTCTGGACGATTGCACGCTCTACGTGACGCTCGAGCCATGCGCGATGTGCGCGGGCGCTCTCGTACTATCGCGAATGGAGCGCGTGGTCTTCGGCGCGTGGGATGAGAAGGCGGGGATGTCGGGGTCGGTGGAGGACCTGCTGCGCCACCCGCGCCTCAACCACCGTCCGCAGGTGAGGGGTGGTGTGCTGGGAGCGGAATGTGGTGCGCTGCTCAGCGAGTTCTTCGCCGGGCGACGCGCGAAATCCGTTGACACCCCTCCAGTGGCTGGGTAACTTTCGCGGCTGAAGTTGGACGGGTGGCCGAGTGGTTGAAGGCACCGGTCTCGAAAACCGGCATACCGGCAACGGTATCGTGAGTTCGAATCTCACCCCGTCCGTGAGATGCCGGGCAGCGGGGGCCGCGAAAGGTTTCCTCGACGCGCCGGTGCTCTCCGGGATGACTGGAACGCTCATGGATTGAGAGGTCGAAGGCGGGCAGACGCCCGCCTTCGTCATTTGGATGGGTGGCCGAGTGGCTTAAGGCGCACGCCTGGAAAGCGTGTGGGGTGTAACAGCCCTCGCGGGTTCGAATCCCGCCCCATCCGTGCCACGATCGAGATGTGAAGAGGCCGCGACGTATCGCTGATACGTCGCGGCCTCTTCACATCGTGCGCGGAGTGCCGATCGCTTCAGGGCTTGCGCGGCTTGGCCGTGCGACCGGTGCTCTGCCCGCCGCCCGAGCTGGGCGACGACACGGATGACCCGCCGCGCGACGAGCTTCCGCTCGTGGAGGGCGAGTCGTTGCGCGAGCGACGCGGAACGCTGCCGCGCGCGCTGCCGTCGCTACCGGATTGCCCGCCGCGCACGTAACCGCGACCGTTGACCATCCGCCCGTGCTCCGGCGCATTCACGTTCGGATTCCTGATGATCACCACCGGACCAGCGCCGGGATACCAGCCGTAGCCATAGCCGTAAGGCGTGTAGCCGAAGGGGGAGTAGTAGTAGTCGAATGGCGACAAGCCGAAGCCGTAGTAGCCGTAGCCGTACGGCGGGTACATCATCGTCGAGAGGATCGTCCGGCCGCCCGACTCCTCTGGCTGCAGCGCGAGCTCACCGGAGTGCATGTCTACGTCGTTCGATCCGCCGATCGCGAATACCTTCGGATACGACAGCGCAACCATCGCGTCTATGACGCGCGACGGCACGCCCGCATCGGCGAGCTGCACGAGCTGCCTGGAATCCACCGCGAACTGCTGCCGGCGCTCGATGAGCCACGCCTCCACGACTCCCGGATCCACCGCGCGAGAGGCGTTGATGACGTCCTCGAGGCTGACGCTGCCAGCCGCCGCGGCGCGCGCGGTGCTGAGCGCCAGCTCGCGCTCGGCGGTCACACGGGCCAGCTCATCGCGCAGCACGTCGGGCGCGCTCGCCGACCGGTAGTGGATCACCCGGACACCGCCGCCTTCGTTGGCCGATACTCGCTGCACGTCGAGCCATACCCCGCCTGGCGCCATTGCGAAGATCCCGGTCGCCGTGCGGTGCAATCCGCCGCCGCAGTCGAAGTCGGACTTCAGGTAGAGCTGCTCGCCGTCGGGCGACCACTGGGCGCTCTTCCAACCGGTGCACCCACTCTCGTCGCTCCTGATACGCTCGCCGTTGGCCACCACGCGCTCGCGAACGAGCACGCGGCCGCTGTCCACGGTGGCCAGCTCCACTGCGGAAGATCCCTCCACGGGGAGCACGCAGAGCATGTGGCTGTTCAGACCCTCCACGAGTCCAGCCGGCTCCCAGCAACCCAGCCACGGCTGCCAGCGCGCATCAGCCCTGTTCGACTGAGCGCTCACACCTGTCATCGCCGCGCTCCCCGCCACCAGGACGAAAGCCGCCAGCAATCCGCTGGCTGCTGTGGCGGCACGGTCTCTCAACGTTCGCGTTTGCATCATGCCCCCCCTCAGAATCTGATCGCGAGACCAGCCGTGATGGCGAAGCCGGAGAGGTCGATCTTGTCGAAGCCGACGAAGTCCTCATCCATCTTCGCACTTGCGTAAGTGTAGCGCCCCTCTCCCGTGAGGACGAGCCGCGGTGTCAGCGAGACGTCGAGGCCGGCCATCGCGTGCCCTTCGGGGGCCCAGCCAGACGATTTCACCACGTCGTGGAAGACTTCCATCGTGGGCTGGTTGATGAAGTCGCCCTCCTGCCGGAAGCTGTACCACATCGCTCCACCACCCGCGCCGACGTACGGAGCCACTTTCGCGGGAATCCATGCAAAGCGTCCGATGCCGCGCCCGCGCGGTGTGAGGTAGAACTTGAGACTCGCCGTCAGCGGCAGACGCTGGAACTTTGTCGTCTGCTCGATGGGGAGGTCGTCCTCGTCGACGAAGTCGCGGTACTCGGACGGTGTGCTGCTCCCCTCGTACCAGATGCCCAGCCCGAGCATGAGCCGCGAGCTCACGCGGAAATCGAGATCGGAGCCGATGTTGAAGCCGCTGAAGTCTTTCTTGTCGAGCGTGAACTGCTGCGATGCGAAGGAGAAGATGTCACTGCTCGCACCGGCAAGGCCGTAGCCGGCACGCACGGACCACTGGACAGGGGGCTCCTTGAAGAAGAAGCCGTGTCCCATGCTCTGCGACGCCGCCGCGGCGGGCGCCAGCAGGATCGCGAGTGTGACTGCGTGCGCGTATCGCATACAATCCTTATACGCATGAGACGAACCCTTCGTTCCGCTCACGGCCGGAATCGATAGCTCGTCTGCGTCCTCAGCGGGCCGGCGAGCTCCCCGCCGCGGAGCCCGGCCCTCGCTTCACCAGAGCGGCCCGCGCCAGGTTCACGCCGAACCGCGTGACCGCGTCGAGCGGGAGCGCCTCATTCATCAACACGACCACGCCCGCTCCAGAATCTGGCACGAAGCCCACGAAGCTCCTCGCGCCGGCGGTACCGCCGTTGTGCCAATAGAGGCTGCTGCTGTCGGGAAGTTGCACGACATGCCACCCGAGCGCCAGAGCGAGCTGCGGCGAAGCGTGGAAACCGAGCTCGGCGACGTAGCTGTCGTCCATCCCGAGCGGCTGAAGAATCTTCTCCTCCAGCAAGTCGGCGAACGGCTTGCCGGCGTGGCGCGCGAGCAGATAGCCCAGCAGCCCGGCGCCGAGGTTCGAATACTCGTAGCTGGAGTCCGGCGCCCGCGGAAGCTCGTACGAGTCCAGGAAGTCGTAGAGCCTTGTGGCGGTGTAGTCGGCGTACGGGTCCGCCATGTTCGCCGGCGCGATGTTGGTCGGAAGCCGCGGGAGCCCGGACGAGTGGGTGGCGAGCTCGCGCAGCGTGATCTCGCGCCCCCTGTACCCTGGCGCCTTCACCGAGTCCGGGAGATAGCGGGCGATCGGATCGTCCAGCCGTACATCGCCGCTCTCGACCATCTGCGCGAGAAGCAGCGAGGTGAAGATCTTGGTCACCGATCCCACCTCGAAGCGCGTGTCGCCGGTGGCGGGCGTGCTGTCGTCGCCCACGACGCCGTAAGGGATGACGCGCTCGCCCTCGGAGTCCACCACTCCGATCACCAGAGCGGGTGTGGGATGCTCCGCCCGGAAGGCGCGCGCGAGCGAGTCGATCGTGCCGCTCGTCTGCTGCGCGCTGGCGGCGGCAGGAGCGGCGGAGGAGAGAAGCGATAGCGCGAGCGCGCCTGCGGCGGCGCACCGGAGTAGTGATGGGCTCGGATGCATGATTATCAGAGTCTGTTCGTGAATGGGTGAACGGCCCAGGCCTGACGGAGCCGTTGGTGTTCAACGAGACGGGCTCCCGCCTATCCCTTGAGCTCGCGGATGAGCCGCTCGAGCTCCGAGCGTCTCGGTCGCAGCTCACGACGCACGGCGTGCTGGTTCAGGCGATAGACCCAGAGCGAGACCGCCACCGCGAAGACCGCGTAGCCGGCGGTGAACCAGCTCAGCCCCTCGAGCCCGATCACTATCAGCATGGCGCCCGCGGCTGGAGGGATGATGTACCAGGAGACGACGCTCTCGAGCAGGCGAATCTGGCCGTTCACCTTCGCCCGCTCGCTCTCGAGCAGCTCCGCGAGCGAGAGGTCGAGGCGTTCGCTCGCTTCCAGGCGCCGCACCGCACCGAGCTTCGTGAAGATCAGAGCGAGCGCACCGAGCACCACCAGCACGCCCGCGCGCGCGAGCCACGGCCCCGTGGCCAGCAGCGGGAGGAACGGTATCATCACCACGATCGCCGCGATCAGCTCGCGCCGGTCGCGTCGCGCGATCGTCCGGTCGAACGCGCTGGAGCTGTGCTTCACCAGTTCGAGCATCTCCGCCTCCGACATTCGCGGTTTCTCGAGCGTCGTTTGCGACTGCCACTCGCGCCGCGCGTCTTCGAGATTCATGCCGCTTCCCCTGCCAGCCATGCAGCCATCTCCTTCCTGATCCTGTGGAGCTTCACGCCCACGTAGCTCTCCGTGATTCCCAGCACCTCGGCTATCTCGCGATGACTTTTCTCGTCGAGGTACATCATCACGACCGCCTTGTCCACGTCATCGAGCCGCGCGATGGCGGCATACAGCCGCTCGAGGCGCTGCTTCGATTCGAGCGATTCGTCGGGTGCCGGAATGGGGTTGCGCCAGATCGCGTTCGATTCATCGATCGTCGCGCTCTCTCGCGCGGCGCGCTGGCGCTTCTGCGCGAGCGCGGTGTTGAGCGCCACGCGATAGAGCCATGTGCCCGGTTGCGACGAGCCCTCGAAAGAGGGCAGCGCGCGCCAGAGCTGCACCAGAATGTCCTGATACAGATCCTTCTCCGCGTCGGCGTCGCTCGCGTAGACGCGGCAGATCTTTCGCAGCCGCGCCTCGTTCGCGCGCACGAGCTCCAGGAAGGTCTCGTCGGCCTCGCGCATCACTCGCATGGTTGCGTGTCCGTTCCTCCGCTGATGGTGATGGTCGTGCTCGAGCCACGGGCTCCCGGGCGTCAGTGCCCGACTTTCACCCGCAATGCCCGACGTTCACCACGATTAGTCGCGCGAGGATGGGATTCCTTACAATCCCGCGCGCCGGCTCTCAGCCCCGCGCGATTCTCGCCCTGGACGCGACCACGAGCAGGAGGGGGAGCGCCGCCAGCTGCGCCGCCATGGAGAACGCGACGAGCGCGGGGATCGAACGATCGTAGAGGATTCCCATGAGCGCACTGCCGAGGAACCAGAAGATACCGAAGCCGGTGTCGAATACGCCGTACGCGCCGGCTCTCCTGCCAGACGGCACCAGGTCCGCCACCGCTGCACGCACGATCGATTCCTGCACGCCCATCCCCACTCCCCAGAGGGCCATCCCGGCTACCGCGAGCGCCGTACCACCGAGGAACACCAGCGGTGCGAACGCCGCGGCCACCACCACCGATGCGGCGATCACCGCGACACCCACGCGATCGAAGAGCCAGCCGGCGGCCGGTGCCGCCACGGCCGACACGGCCATCGCCAGCGAGTAGATGAGCGGGATCCAGGCGGCGGGCATCGCATCGCTCTTCGCGAAGTGGTAAGCGATCAGCGGGAAGTCCGCGTAGCCGGCGGCCACGAGCGCCGATGCCGCGAGATAGATCCAGTAGCTGCGCGAAGTGCCGGTGGCTTCGAGCTCGATCTTCTTCACCTCGAGGTCGCTCGGTCGCGGATACTCGCGCCGTGCGGCGAGGAGCACCGCGAAGGCGAGCAGGCCGGGGACGAGCAGCAGCGCGAAGCCCAGCCGGTAGCTGCCGTGCGTGCCGAAGAGAACCGCGGCCATCACGAGCGGACCGAGGAGCGCGCCAGTCTGGTCCATCGCTTTGTGGAGACCGAATCCCCAGCCGCGCCCCATCTCCGAAGTCGCGTGCGAGAGCATCGCGTCGCGCGCCGGCTTGCGGATCGCCTTCCCCGTGCGCTCGAGCATCATGAGCGCCACGGCCACCTCCCAGCTTCCCGCGAGTGCGAGCGCGGGGATGGCGAGGAGGTTGATCACGTAGCCCACGATCGCCACGCGCCAGTAGTTGCCGCCCCGATCGCTGAAGTAGCCGGAGACGATGCGGAGCCCGTAGCCGAGGAGCTCTCCGAGGCCCGCGAACACGCCGACTACCGTGGCGCTGGCCCCGAGCTGCGCCAGGAAGGGGCCGGTGATGCTGCGCCCGCCCTGGTAGGTCATGTCGGCGAGCAGACTCACCAAGCCCAGGAAAACCACGAACCTGAGCGCCGCACCGGGCGCGAGGCCGCCGGCGCGAGTGGAGGGCGCCTCGCCTTCGGCGCGCGCCCCGGGAATCGTCACGGCGCCACTTCGTGGAAGGTCAGAGTCGGCTCGTGCTCGATGGCCCAGCGCAGATTCCACGCATCGTCGAAGAGGATGAGCGGGTTGCCCTTCGTGTCGAAGAGGCGCATCCGCCCGCTGCCACCAGCCGCGCGTTCGATGTCTGCTTTCGGGCCGCTGATCCAGCGCGGGAACCGATACGGAATCCGCTCGAGCCGGCACGGAACGCCGTATTCGTGCTCGAGCCGATGCAGCATCACGTCGAACTGGAGCATCCCCACGGCGCCGACTATCGGCGCGGGGCCCGCGTCGCTCTCCGCGTAGAACACCTGCGCGGCGCCTTCCTCGGTGAGCTGACGCAGCCCGGTGTCGAGGTGCTTCCTGCGCAATGGGTCGGCCACCACGATGCGCGCGAAATGCTCCGGCGCGAAGCGCGGTATCCCGCTGAACTCCAGGTCGCCGTTGGCCGAGAGCGTGTCGCCTATACGCAGCGTCCCCTTGTCGACGAGGCCCACCACGTCGCCGGGCCACGCCTCCTCCACTGTGCTGCGGTCGCGCGCGAGGAACTGCTGCGGCGATGCCAGACGCAGCTTCCTGCCCGATCTCGAGTGCTTCACTTCCATTCCCGCTTCGAAGCGCCCCGAGCAGATTCGCACGAACGCGACGCGGTCGCGGTGGCGCGGATCCATGTTCGCCTGGATCTTGAAGACGAAACCGGTGAAGGCATCGTACGTGGGATCCACGGTGCCGATGCTCGAATCGCGGCCGAGCGGCGGGGGTGCGAGCTCGAGGAAGTCGGCGAGGAAGGGCGCCACGCCGAAGTTGGTGAGCGCGCTCCCGAAAAACATCGGCGAGAGCGTACCCGCCAGGAGCGCCTCGTGGCTGAAGGGGTGCCCGGCCGCTTCGAGGAGCTCCATGTCGGCGACGAGCCGCTCGTGCGCCGCTGCACCGATCACTTCACGCAGCGATGCATCGGTGATATCGCCCACCCGCACCACCGCGCGACTCGCACCGTGGTCGCCGCCGCGATCGAAGAGATGGATCTGCCCCTTCGCCCGGTCGTAGACTCCCACGAACGCTCCGTCGCGGTGAATCGGCCAGGTCATCGCGTAGCAGGCGATCCCGAGCTCCGCTTCCACGTCGCTCATCAGCTTCAGCGGATCCTCGCCCGCGCGATCACACTTGTTGACGAAGGTGAAGATGGGCATGCGCCGCCGCTCGCACACGCGGAAGAGCTGACGGGTACGCTCCTCCACACCCTTGCGGTTGTCGAGCAGCATCACGGCGCTGTCGGCCGCCACGAGCGTGCGGTACGTGTCCTCCGAGAAGTCCTGGTGGCCCGGCGTGTCGAGGAGGTTGATCTGGCACCCCTCGTACTCGAACTGCATGACGCTCGATGTGACGGATATTCCGCGCTGGCGCTCGAGCTCCATCCAGTCCGAAGTGGCATGGCGCTCGGCGCGGCGCGCCTTCACCGAGCCCGCCAGGTGAATCGCTCCTCCGTACAGGAGGAGCTTCTCCGTGAGGGTGGTCTTGCCGGCGTCCGGGTGGCTTATGATCGCGAAGGTGCGCCGCCGGCGCACCTCTTCTTCCAGTTTTCTCAATTCGACTCCATGGGCGACAATCGTCCGCGCGGCACCGCGCGGACGGAACCATGAAATCTAAACGATCTAGGGCATGGCCGGGTCAGCGGGGAGGCAGGAGAAAGGAAACAGGGAACAGGGAAACAGGCACCGGCTCTCGCAGATCAAGCCCTCACCACCGAGGTGGTTCCTGTTTTCCGTTCCCTGTTCCCTGTTTACTTCTCCTGCCCCGGGAAGCGGGGCTTCAATCCCGCCTCCTCCGCGCTCATATTCCACCCCGATGCCAAACGCCACCACTACCGTCCTCGACGCGCGCGCCATGGGTCGGACGCTGCGCCGCATGGCCGACGAGATCGTGGAGCTCAACGATGGCACGGACAACCTGATCATAGTGGGAATCCAGCGCCGTGGAGTGCAGCTCGCCGATCGGATCGTGAAGATCATCGAAGAGCGCGACGGAGTGGAGATTCCGCGCGGCGCCCTCGACATCACCCTCTACCGCGACGACCTCCAGACCGTGGGGCCGCGACCGGTCGTGGGACCCACCGATCTTACCTGGAATCTCGAAGGGAAGAGGGTGGTCATCGTCGACGACGTTCTCTACACCGGCCGCACCGTGCGTGCCGCGCTCGACGAGCTGGCCGACTTCGGCCGCCCCTCGCGCATCGCGCTCGCGGTGCTGGTGGACCGCGGTGGGCGTGAGCTACCGATCCGCGCGGATGTCGTGGGGAAGACGATCACCGTGGCGCACGAAGATCGTGTCGACGTGTTGGTGAGCGAGCTCGATGGCCGTGACGCCGTGGTGGTGGTCAGACGCGATACCGCGGGGGCAGCGCGATGACCAGCGCGCTCGGGAAGGACCTCCTCGCGCTCGAGCCGCTCACCCCCGAACAGATCCGCCTCATCCTCGACCCCGCCGAGCCGTTCAAGGAAATCAGCGAGCGCGCGATCAAGAAGGTGCCGGCGCTCCGCGGAAAGACCATCGTCAACCTCTTCTTCGAGTCGTCCACGCGTACGCGAATCTCCTTCGAGTTCGCGGAGAAGCGACTCTCGGCCGACACGGTGAACGTGGCCTCGGTGGGCTCGAGCGTGCAGAAGGGCGAAACGCTGGTGGACACGGCGCGCAACCTCGAGGCGATGCGGATCGACATGGTGGTGATCCGCCACGGCGCCTCTGGCGCGGCACGGTTCCTCGCCGATCGCATCGAGAGCAACGTCATCAACGCCGGCGATGGAACCCACGAGCACCCCACGCAGGGGCTTCTCGACATCCTCACCCTGCGCGATCACTTCGGCGACCTCGCGGGCCGGCGCATCTGCATCGTGGGCGACGTGCTCCACTCGCGTGTCGCGCGCTCCAACATATGGGGTCTGAAGAAACTCGGCGCCGAGGTGGCGGTGTGCGGCCCGAAGTCGCTCCTCCCCTGGGGGATCGACGAGTTCGGCGTCAAGGTGTTCAAGCGAGTGGAGGAAGCGATCGAGTGGGCCGAGGCGCTCAACGTCCTCCGCCTCCAGCTCGAGCGGATGCAGGCGGGCTACATACCGTCGCTCCGCGAGTACAACCGAGTCTTCGGCATAACGCACGAGCGTCTCGATCGAGCGCCGCGCGACATTCTCATCCTGCACCCCGGGCCGATGAATCGCGGCGTGGAGATAGACTCCGACGTCGCCGATGGCCCCCACAGCGTGATACTGGATCAGGTGACCAACGGAGTAGCGGTTCGGATGGCGGTACTCTACCTGCTCGCGGGCGGACGTCCGGAGCTGGCGGAAGCGGCGAAGTCCTCGCCACCGGGAGTGGAGAGGTGACGGCGGGTAGGGACATCCTCCTGAGTGGCGGGCGCGTTATAGACCCGTCGGCGGGGCGCGACGAGACGGCGGATGTGCTTCTCCGCGGCGGAAAAGTGGAAGCGGTCGGCCGCTCGCTCGGCAAGCCAGACGGCGCCGAGGTGCTGGACTGCTCCGGGCTCCTGGTGTCGCCCGGCTTCATAGACGTGCACTGCCACCTCCGCGAGCCGGGGCGCGAGGATGTGGAGACGGTCGCCACTGGCGCACGCGCGGCTGCGGCCGGCGGCTTCACGGCGGTCTGCGCGATGCCCAACACGGAGCCGGTCACCGACAACCAGGCGGCGGTGGGGTTCATCATCCGTCAGGGGCTCCGCGCCGAGGCGGCGCGAGTCTACCCGATAGGTGCCATATCCTTGGGGCAGCGCGGTGAAGCACTCGCCGAGTTCGGCGAGATGGTGGGCGCCGGCGCGGTCGCGGTCAGCGACGATGGAAAGCCCGTCGTGAGCGCGCACCTCATGCGTACCGCGCTCGAGTACGCACAGGCATTCGACATCCCCGTCATCGATCACTGCGAGGAGCCCACGCTCGCGAAGGGCGGCTCGATGAACGAGGGAATGACGAGCGCGCGGCTCGGCCTCCGGGGAATTCCCGCCGAGGCGGAGGAGATCATGGTGATCCGCGACATACTCCTCGCGCGCCGCACCGGCGGGCACGTCCACCTCGCGCACATGAGTACCGCGGGAAGCGTGGAGCTGATCCGGTGGGGGAAGGATCGCGGGATCAACGTCACTGCCGAGGTGACGCCGCACCACCTCACACTCACCGAGGCGGCCGTGGGAGAATACGACACGAGCGCCAAGATGAATCCGCCGCTCCGCACCGAGTCGGACGTGGAGGCGCTGCGAGAAGCGCTGCGCGATGGGACCATAGACCTCGTCGCCACCGACCACGCGCCGCACCACTACGACGCCAAGGAGCGCGAGTTCGCTGACGCGCCCTTCGGGATCGTGGGACTCGAGACCGCGCTCGCGCTCGTGGTGACGGAGCTGGTAGGGAAGGGGATCATCGACTTCCCCACGCTCGTGGATCGGATGTCCACGCGTCCGGCGAAGCTCTTTCACCTCGATGGTGGGACGCTGGCCGACGGCGCGGTGGCCGACGTCACCGTGTTCGATCCAGCGCGCGAGTGGGTGGTCGATCCTTCCAGGTTCCTCTCGAAGGGGCGGAACACGCCGTACGCGGGCGACCGGCTGCGCGGACGAGCGGTATATACCATCGTGGGCGGCCGGTTGGTCTTCCGCCTGGAGGAGTGAAGCGGCTGGTGGACGACCGTGCGCTACGCGAGGAGATCGTCGTCGTTTGCCGGCGACTCTACGAGCGCGGATTGATCGCCGGGCCCGATGGAAACGTGTCCGTGCGGCTGGGCGACGACACCGTGCTGGTGACGCCCGCCGGCATGTCGAAGGTGGACGTCCATCCCGAGGATCTGGTGGTGGTGGGGATGGACGGGAAGCGCGTGACAGGTTACCGCGAGCCCTCGTCGGAAGTCTCTTTACACGTTAGAATCTATTTACGAAGGCCAGACGTGGGCGCGGTGGTGCACGCGCATCCTCCGGTGGCGACGGGGTTCGCGGTGGCCGGGGAAGGGTTCGAGAGCTACGTTCTGCCTGAGCTGATCGTGCAGCTCGGCGCGGTACCCCTGGTGCCGTACGCGACGCCGGGGACGACGTCGTTGCCCGACGAATGTGAACCCTACATGAGCGCGCACGACGCGTTCCTGCTGGCCAACCACGGAGCGGTCACCACTGGCCCGACGCTTCTGGTAGCACACCAGCGGATGGAAAGTCTGGAGCACGCGGCGCGCATCACGCTCGTGGCGCGCCAACTGGGCCGGGTGAGGGAGTTGACGCCCGCGCAAGTCGCCGCGCTATCGCCGGCGCGCTCGCGCCCGGCCGTACAGGGAGCCGATCCCGATACTTCGGCTCGCGAGAGCAAGCGGGGAGAGTAATGACGGAGACAACAGTCGACACCCAACAGGTGAGCGCGCTTTTCGAGGAGCGCGAGCGCTACCGTGCGTGGATAGCGGCCCTCGAGGCGAAGCGCGCGACGACGCCGGAGCACATCTACAACCGGGTGCACGCGGACTACACGGCACGGCTGCAGCGGGTCGTGGAGCAGTTCGCCACGCACGCCACGGCGCTGCAGGAGCACGAGAAGACGCTCATGGAGCGTCTGGGTGCGATCGAGATCGAGGAGGCCAAGCACCGCGACGAGGCCGCCGAGACCGAGCTGCGGGCGACGGTGGGTGAGCTCAGCGCCGACATGCAGCGCGAGGTGCGCGAGCGCACCAACGCCGCGCTCGATGCGCTGACTGGCCAGCGTGAGCAGGTGAACCAGGAGCTCGGCCGTCTCCGCACGCTACTCGAGGCTGGAGGTATCCCGTCCGCCGCGCCGCAGCCTAAATCGCCGCCGGTGTC